>WGNH01000008.1 GCA_016124665.1 Alphaproteobacteria bacterium
GCGGCCGAAGCTGAAGAGCTGGTGATCCGCCAATACGGGTCCGGACTTGCGACTGTTTTTGAACTGCTGGACGCCCAGAGTCGTAGAATTGCCTCTGAAGGCCAGTATATCAGCGCCCGCCGGGAGCGGGCCACCAATCGTATCGATATCTATCTCGCAATCGGCGGAAGCTTTGACGCTCCCGATCTGCGTGATCTGGAGGGTTAGGAAAGCGTCATGACGAAATCTTTAGGCCGTTTGCTCCTGTTATTGCCGGTGTTTCTCATTGCGGCGTTTGTTCTTGCTCTTGTGGCGATGTTCATGTTCGCACCGCAGCCCGAACGGGCCAATTCAGAGCCCCGCCCGGTCGCCGTGTTTGCGGCCCCGGTTGAAAACACCAATGTCACCCTCACCGTGACCACGCAGGGCGAGGTCCGGCCGCTTGTCAGCATCAATCTGGTGCCACAGGTGTCGGGCCGCATCGTCTATGTGAACCCGAACTTCATCGAGGGTGGTTTTTTCGAAGCCGGCGAAACGCTGATCCAGATTGACGAGGCGGATTACCGTCTCGCCGTGACCCGGGCCCAGGCGCAGGTGGCCCAGGCGCGTCAGGCGCTGGTGCGGGAACAGGCCGAAGCCGATCTGGCAGCGAGCGAATGGGCAGAGCTGGGCGAGGGTGAAGCCTCGGCCCTGACGCTGCGTGAACCGCAACTGGCCCAGGCGCGGGCCTCGCTGGCCGCTGCCGAAGCGCAGCTGCAGGAGGCACGTCTGGGGCTGGAGCGGACCCGGATTTCCGCGCCGTTTGACGGCCGCGTCCGTACAAAAAGCGCCGATCTGGGACAATTCGTGTCCCCGGGCACGCCGCTGGGCGAGGTCTTCGGGACTGACGCGGTCCAGGTCCGCCTGCCGCTGACCGACGATCAATTGTCGATGCTCAATATTCCGGTGGCGTTCCAGGCCACCGAGGCCAATCCGGGGCCTTTGGTCCGGATCTCGGCCGTGCTGGCCGGTCAACATCGCGAATGGCATGCCGAGCTGGTGCGCACTGACAGTTCCATCGATACGCAGACCCGTGTGCTGTACGCCATTGCCCAGATCAATGATCCCTACGGCGTCGCGGCGGAAGAGGGTGGCTCGCCACTGCCGGTCGGCCTGTTCGTTGATGCCGAAATCCAGGGCCGCGAAGTGACCAATGCTTATGTGTTGCCGCGGTCCGCCTTGCGCGGCTCGGACTCGGTCTATGTTGCCCAGGAGGGTGGCACGCTGGGTATCCGTAACGTGAGTGTGATTACGTCTGATCCGGACCGTCTGGTAATTTCCAGCGGCGTGACGGCGGATGATCTTGTGGTTACCAGCCCGATCCGGGCGGCCAGCGATGGCATGCGCATCCGGACCTTTGACCAGGCCGGCGAGCTGATCGCGGAGCGGTCTGCGGTCATCGAGAGCGGAAATGACGACGCAGATGAAGACGAAGATGCTGCCGAGCCCAATGGCGAAGGCGATGACACCGCACAGGTTGCGAGTGCAAATGACTAGGCTGACGAGACCAGGGAGACGGTCATGACGGACCCGAAACAGGATACTGAATTCAAGGGTATAATTGCCTGGTGGGCGAGTAATGGCGTCGCCGCCAACCTGCTCATGCTGGTCGCCATTGTGGGCGGTATTCTCGGCCTTGCGACCATGAACCGCGAGGTTTTCCCGACGGCGAGCTTTGCCGGTGCGACGGTTTCCATTGCCTGGCCGGGCGCGTCGCCGCAGGAGATGGAAGAGCAGATCGTGGTCCGGATCGAGGAGGCCGTCTCCTCGGTGGACGGCATCGAAAACATGACCTCGACGGCCCGCGAAGGCAGCGCCTTCATCAATATCGAGGGCTCTCGCTCGGTCGATATGCGCACCTTCATCAATGAGATCGAGCAACAGGTCAATTCCGTCAACAATCTGCCGCCTTCGGCTTACCGGCCCATCGTCAATCAGTGGCGGAATGAGGACCAGGTTGTGGGCTTTGCGGTTCACGGCCACGTCCCGCGCCGTGATCTGCAACGGATTGCGCGCGAAATCCGCGATGAAGTCTCGGCCGATGTTCCGGGCGTTTCACTGGTCCAGATCTGGGCCACGCTGAACGAGGAAGTCTCGATCGAGGTCAATGAAAATGATCTGCGCCGGTATAATCTGACCTTTGACGAAGTCGCCCGGGCGCTGCGCAGTTCCTCGCTGAATGCTTCGGCCGGACAGGTGCGGACGGATATCGGTGACGTTTCGCTGACCGCCCGTCAGCTGGGTGACAGCGCGGATGATTTTGAACGTATCGTGGTCCGGCAGACTTCGGATGGCGGCACGATCCGGATCAGCGATATAGCCAGTGTCACGGACGGCTTTGTCGATGCCAACCTTGTCGGCACCTATAATGGTGAACCGATGGCTCTGGTGGTGATCGTTTCAAGCCCGAATATGGATGTGGTCGAGGTCTCCGACGGGGTCCAGGCCTATATCGAGCGGCGCCAGGCGACCCTGCCGGAAGGCGTTTCCATGTCGCTGTGGTGGAATAATGCCGAAATGTATGAAGCACGGGTCGATACTGTCATGGGCAGTGCGACCTGGGGCATGCTGTTCGTGCTGATCGCGCTGGTCCTGTTCCTGCGCCCCGTCGTGGCCCTCTGGGTGACGGTCGGAATCGGCGTGGCTTTCCTCGGCGCTTTCCTGGTTCTGCCGCTGCTGGGTGTGACGCTGAACATGCTGTCGCTCTTCGCCTTCCTGATCGTGATCGGGATCGTGGTCGATGACGCCATTATTGTCGGGGAGAATATCCATGACAGGGTGGAGCGAGGGGAGACCGGGCTGACCGCCGCGGTGGTCGGCACGCAGATGGTGATGAAGCCGGTGATCTTCGCCGTTATCACCACCATTCTGATGTTTGCGCCGTGGATGATGCTGTCCGGGCCGGAGGTTCAGTTTACCCGCCAGATCTCGCTGGTCGTGATCGCGGCCCTGACCTTCTCGCTGATCGAGTCTCTGTTCATCCTGCCGGCGCACCTGGCACATCTGAAGCCGGAGAAAATGGACGGCTTTTTCGGGCCGTTGCTGAAACTGCAGCGCGCCATTGCCGACACGATGGTCTGGTTTGCCCGTCATGTGTACCGCCATGCGGTCGTCTTTGCGGTCCAGCGGCGCTATTCGACACTGATCTTCTTCACCGGCCTGTTCATGGTGGCGATTGCCCTGCAGGCGACCAACCGGGTCGGCAGCGTGTTCATGCCGGAGATCGAGAACGAGACCATCCAGGCCAGCATCCAGCTCGCCGAGGGCACGCCCTGGTCGCGGACCGAACAGGTGCGCCAGCAATTGGAGCGGGCCGAGGAGCTGACGCTGGAGCATTACCGCGAGGTCTATCCGGGCGAGGGCGACATGATCGAAAGCCGCTCGACACTGGCCACGGATGGCCGGGTGCGGGCGTGGATCACGCTGGCCGAACCGGAAGTCCGGCCCGGCGGCCTGACCACACGTGAAGTCGCCCAGCAATTGCGCGATTTCCTCGGTCCCATTCCGGACGCGGAAGAAGTGCGCCTCGACACGACGCTGAATAATGGCGGCAGCGGGTTGCGGTTCGCTATTTCCGGACAGGATCTGGACGAGTTGCGGCTGGCCGCAGACGAGCTCAAGGAACAATTGCGTTCCTATGACACGCTCTATGACGTGGTCGACAACATGCAGTCCTCGGCGGAAGAATTGCAGTTCACCCTGCGGCCGGATGCGCAAGCGCTCGGCATCACGCTGGCGGATGTCACCCGCCAGGTGCGCCAGGCCTTCTATGGCGAGGAAGTCGTGCGCCTGCCCCGCAATGGACAGGATGTACGCGTCATGCTGCGCCTGCCCGAGGAAGCCCGCCGCTCGCTGGATACGCTGCGTAATTTCCGCATTCGCACAACGGATGGACGTGAAGTGCCGCTGTCGGCGGTGGCCGATGTCGAATTTGCTCCGGGCCTGAACCGGATCAACCGGCGCGACCGTATGCGGACCATTACCGTGGCCGCCGAGCTGACGGATCCGACGGCGCGCGGTGAGGTCATGGACAGCATGAATGCCGACTTCTGGCCGGCATGGTCGGAACGCCACCCCAATGTCAGCCGCGAGGAATTCGGCCAGGCCGAGGGGGAAGCCGAATTCATGGCCGAGCTCGCCAACCTGGTGATCCTCGTGCTGGGCGGCATCTATATCCTGCTCGCCATCGCCTTCCGCTCCTATGCCCAGCCGGCGCTGATCATGATCGCCATCCCGTTTGCCTATGCCGGTGCCGTGTTCGGCCACTTGCTGTTCGGCATGCCGTTCGCATTGTTCTCCTTCTTCGGGGTCGGCGCCGCGGCAGGTGTGGTGATCAATGACAATCTGGTACTGGTCGATTTCGTGAACCGTCTGCGGGCGAATGGCGTCGGGGCCTTCCAGGCACTGGTGGATGCCGGCGTGCAGCGTTTCCGGCCGATCATCCTGACCTCGGTAACCACCTTCCTCGGCATCCTGCCGATGATGGCAGAGACCTCGACACAGGCACAATTCCTGAAGCCGATGGTTGTATCGCTGGGCTTTGCCGTGGTTTTCGCCCTGTTCCTGACTCTGCTGCTGGTCCCTGCGCTCTACGCCATCGGCGTCGATATCAAGCGCGGCGTGGTCGGCATGTGGACCGGTCAGAAACTGCCGGGGATCGGGTCGACCTATCACGAGACCGAAGGCGGCAAGCCGGAGACCGATGTCGGTTCCATCCAGCCTGCCGAATGATGCATCCGGCGCTGGCCGCTCCGCATTGCGGATTGGTCAGCGCCGCATACATCGCCTAAGATGACTGCAATCACCATCCGCCGGTGGGGAACCGGCTTCAGAAGGGACATTGAAAATGAAGAAACTGCTATTGGGCAGCGCCTGCCTGGCCCTGCTGGCCGCGTGCAGCGAGCCGCAAACGCCTGACACCACGATCGTTGAACAGACCGATGGCACATCGGCCGAAAGCCATGAGACCGTTACCGCCTCTGCCGAAATCGGCGAGTGGGGCTTTGATCTCGACGGTATGGATACCAGTGTCGACCCCGGGAATGATTTCTTCCGCTACGCCAATGGCGAATGGCTGGATACGACCGAAATCCCGGCCGACCTTTCCAATTACGGCATGTTCACCGAACTGGCGCTGGAAGCCGAACAGCAGGTCCAGGACATCATTCTCGAGCTGGCCGAAACCGGCGGTGAAGCCGGCTCGATCGAACAGCAGGTCGGCGACCTCTATGCCAGCTGGATGAATACCGACGCACTGGATGCCCGCGGCCTTGAAGCGGTCGAACCGTTGATGGCGGAGATCGCTGCGGCTGAAACCCATGAGGATTTTGCGGCGCTGTTCGCGACCCTGGATCATCAGGCCCTGTACGGGGTCGGCATTATTCCCGATCCGGCGGATACGACCCGTTACACGGTTTTTGTCGGCCAGGGCGGGCTGGGCATGCCCGACCGCGATTTCTACCTGAATGAAGGCGAGCGCTATGACGAGTACCGCGCCGCCTATCAGGCCTATATCACGCAAATTTTCGATCTGGCGGGCATTGAAGGCGGGGCTGAAAAGGCCGAGGCCATTCTGGCCCTGGAAACCCGTATCGCCGAAGTCCACTGGACACAGGAGCAAAGCCGGAACATCCAGGCCATCTACAATCCGATGCCGCTGGATCAGCTTGCCACGCTGGCCCCGCAATTCAATTTCGAAGCCGGCATGGCCGCGCTGGAGATTGACGGTGTGGAATCCTATCTGGTGGCCCAACCCAGTGCGATCGAAAGCACAGCGACCATCTTTGCCGAGACGCCGGTCGACCTGATGCGTGATTACATGACCTTCCATCTGCTGAATTCGAACACCAATGCGCTGCCACTGGCGTTTGATGCTGCGAGCTTTGAATTCTTCGGACGGACTCTTAACGGAACCGAAGAGCAGCGCCCGCGCGACCGCCGCGGCGTGAATCTGGTGGGCGGCTCCATGGGTGAAGCCGTGGGCCAGGTCTATGTCGACCGTCATTTCCCGCCAGACTCCAAGGACCAGATGGAAGACCTGGTGGCCAATCTGACGGCGGCGTTTGCCGAGCGCCTGGAAAACCTGTCCTGGATGGATGATGAAACCCGCGAGCAGGCCCTGCTCAAGCTCTCCACCTTTGAACCGCGTATCGGTTATCCGGATGAGTGGACAGATTATTCGACGCTGGTCATCGATACCGACGACCTGTTCGGGAATCTCCAGCGCATCAGTGAGTTCAACTGGAACCAGCAGGTCGAGGACCTCGCCGGGCCAGTGGACCGTGGTCAGTGGCCCTACCCGCCGCAAACCGTGAATGCGTCCTACAATCCGCTGATGAACCAGATCACTTTCCCGGCCGGTATTCTGCAACCGCCCTTCTTTGATCCCAATGCCGACCCGGCGATCAATTACGGTGCCATCGGCGCAGTCATCGGGCATGAAATCGGTCATGGTTTCGATGATCAGGGCCGCGAGTTCGACGAGGCCGGGCGGATCCGCAACTGGTGGACGGAAGAAACCAATACCGCCTTCACGGAACGGGCAGAGCGCCTCGGCGCCCAGTATGACGGCTATTCGCCGATCGAGGGCGAGTTCGTGAATGGCACCTTCACCATGGGCGAGAATATCGGCGATCTGGGCGGCGTTCAGATGGCCTATTCCGCCTATCACCGCTATCTCGACTCCTGCTGTGGCGGGGAAGCGCCGGTGATTGACGGCCTGACCGGCGATCAGCGCTTCTTCCTGGCCTGGGCCCAGGTCTGGCGCCGCCTCTATCGCGAGGACAATCTGCGTCAGCGCCTGGTCACAGATCCGCACAGCCCGTCGCAATACCGCACCAATGGTGTCGTCCGCAATCTGGACGCCTGGTATGCGGCGTTCGAGGTGACGGAAGAGGACGCCCTCTACCTGCCGCCGGAAGAGCGCGTGCGCATCTGGTAGTCACGCCTGTTGCATTAGCGGAATGGCCGGTCCCCCGTGGGGCCGGTCATTTCCATTTTTGGCCCCTTGCGCGGACTGACATTCAAATATGACAGGATTGTCAGTTGAGCTTGCCCGGAACTGCGTTAGGTATCTCCATTGATTTTATCTTGGGGAGCTTGAACGTGATCAGGAAATTATTGCTGGCCTCCAGCGCCTTTGCCCTCGTCGTGGCGTGCAGCCCGGCTGATGTGTCTGACGAGTCCGCGCCGGACAGCGTTGAAGACGCTGAAGAAATGCCTTCGGAAACCTCCGGGGCCGACAGTGCCGGCGGTGACATGGCCTCTGGCGAGGCCGTGCTCGGCGAGTGGGGAGTGGAAACCCAACACATTTCCGAAACCGTTGATCCGGGTGATGATTTCTTCCGCTATGTGAATGAAGGCTGGCTGGACACGGCCGAATACCCGCCGGGCTTTTCCAGCCTGAACGGCTTTACCGAGCTCTTCCTGCAAACCGAAGAGCGGGTCGAGGGCATTATCCACGCGGCCGCGGCGATGGATGCCGAGCCGGGGACGCCGGAATACCAGATCGGTACGCTCTACAACGATTATCTGGATACGGACCGGATCGAGGAATTGGGCCTGACACCGTTGCAGGCGGATATTGATGCAATTCTGGCGTCCGAGACGCATGAGGAGATCGCCCGCTGGTTCGGCCTGCCTTCGCAAATGTCGATGTTCACCATGGGCGTGACCATCGATCCGGGCGATCCGTCGCGCTATGTGATCTCGACCGGACAGGCCGGGCTGGGCTTGCCCAACCGCGATTACTATCTGCGCGATGACGAGCCCTTCCCGGGCCATCGCGAGGCCTATGTCGACTATATGACCGGACTGTTTGAGCGTTCCGGCATCGAGAATGGCCGCGAACGTGCCGAAGCCATTCTGGCGCTGGAAACCGCGATTGCCGACATTCACTGGACCCGGGCCCAGGCTCGCGACCGGATTGCCAACTACAATCTGATGACGGTGGACGAGCTGACCGAGTTCGCCCCGGGTTTTGACTGGCGCACCTTCCTTGAAGCGGAGGACGTGGCGGATCAGGAAGAAATCATCGTCAATACCGACACGGCGGTGCAGGGGCTGGCACAGCTCTTTGCCGAAACGCCGGTCGAGACGCTGCGTTCCTATCTGGCCTTCCATTTCATCGACAATCACACGGCCATGCTGCCGGCGGCCTTCGATGATGCATCCTTCGATTTCTATGCCCGCCGCCTGAACGGCACCGAAGAACAGCGCCCGCGCGAATTGCGTGCCGTGCAGTTCGTGAACGGCCAGCTCGGAGAGCTGATCGGCCAGGTCTATGTCGAGCAGTATTTCCCGCCGGACTATCGTGACCAGATGAGCGAGCTGGTGGAATATCTCCGCCGGGCCTTTGCCGACCGGCTGGAAACGCTGGAATGGATGGATGACGAGACCCGCGCAGAGGCTTTCGACAAGCTGGAAGCCTTCATTCCGAAAATCGGCTATCCGACACAATGGCGGGATTATTCCAGCATCGGTCTTGAACCGGGTCAGCTGATCGCCAATGCCAATGCGGTGCGCGATTGGGGCCGGGCGGATTCACGGTCCCGCCTTGGCGGGCCGATCCGGAGCTGGGAATGGTTCATGAGCCCGCAGACGGTGAATGCCTATTATTCCTCGCAACGCAACGAGATCGTCTTCCCGGCGGCCATTCTGCAACCGCCCTTCTTCGATCCCTTCGCCGACATGGCCGTGAATTTCGGAGCTATTGGCGGCGTCATCGGCCATGAAATGGGCCATGGATTTGATGATCAGGGCAGCCGGTCCGATGGCACCGGCCTGCAACGCAACTGGTGGACCGAGTTTGCCCGCAACGAGTTCGAAAGCCGGACGGCTGTTCTGGAAGCCCAGTATAACGGCTTCTCACCGGTCGAAGGCCTGAACGTCAATGGGGCCCAGACCATGGGCGAGAACATTGGCGATCTGGGCGGTCTGTCCATCGCGCTCCATGCCTACCGCATGTATCTCGAGGATCATGGCGGCGGCGAGGAGATTGGCGGATTCACGCCGGAGCAGCGCTTCTTCATGGCCTGGGCCCAGGTCTGGCGCGGAATCCGCACGGATGATTCCATGCGGAACCGCGTGCTAACCGGTGTTCACAGCCCGAACCAGTACCGCACAAACGGGGTCGTCCGGAATATGGATGCCTGGTATGAGGCGTTCAACGTCACCGAGGATGATGATCTCTACCTTCCGCCGGAAGAACGCGTGAGCATCTGGTAGTCCAGTCCCGGCTATCCATCAGGAAAGGCCCGGCCCAAGCGCCGGGCCTTTTTTTGATCACGCAATCGTTACGTTTCAAACACCGTATTCACTGCCCGTGCCGGAAATTTCCTGCTGTGATGGGATTTTCAAATCCGGGGAGGTTACAATGCGCCTGATCATTGCCCTTGTACTGGTGTACTTTGCGACGGCACCGATTGCCGGTGCGCAGGCCGATACAACATCCTTGCCCGCCTGGTATCAGGCGCATGTCGGCTTCATGACGCGAGACAGCGGCACATGGCTTGCTGAAAATGATGATGTTTCGGATCAAAACCCTTACACCCACTTCGGTCTTCAATGGACGGCCATGCCGGGCCATACGGGAATGACCGGACGTCTGTACGGACTTCACGCAGACGGTTCGACCGAGGAATTCTGGCAGTTCCGCGAATTCTGGCATGCCGGTGACAATCAGGCCCGCGTGATGCAATGGGGTCTGGGCGGCGCTTTCGGTGACGGAATGATGACGCGCTATGGCGACGATTTTGCCACCGTCCGGCAGACGTTTTCTTGGCCGAACGGTGTGAGGACCGAAGGCGGTCATATCATCCGGACAGGTGCGGACAACACATATACAGCCGAACAATACCGCATAAATCCGGACACCGGCCAATGGGAGTTCCAGCATGCGCTGACGTTCCGCAGGCAGGACTAGAATCCGGCGCCTTCGGCTGTTTATCCTGATCTTGGTGGTTGCCTTTCCCTGTCAGGGCTGTTTTCTGCCGGTGGCAGAACGGGGTTGGGGCATAGATGCGGATTCTGGTGACAGGCGGTTGTGGCTTTATCGGGTCCGCGCTGGTGCGCCGGCTGGTGACGGATGGTCATGACGTTCTCAATCTGGACGCCATGACCTATGCCGGCGATACGCGGTCTGTCGCCGATATTGCCGATTCTGAAACCTACCGCTTCCGCAAGGTGGATATCGCCGATGTGCCGGCCGTTGCGTCCGCCTTCACAGATTTCCGGCCGCAGCGCGTCTTTCATCTGGCCGCGGAAAGTCATGTCGACCGGTCGATTGACGGTCCGGGCATCTTCATCCGGACAAATGTCACCGGTACGTCGGTTATGCTGGATGCCGCGCTGGCATACTGGCGCGATCTGGATGAGCCGGCCCGCGCGGCCTTCCGCTTTATCCATGTCTCGACGGATGAAGTCTATGGCACGCTCGGCCCGGGCGATCCGGCCTTCACCGAAGACACGCCCTATGCGCCCAACAGTCCCTATGCGGCTTCGAAAGCCGGGGCGGACCATCTCGCGCGGGCCTGGATGGAAACCTATGGCCTGCCGGTCATCATTACCAATTGCTCGAACAATTACGGACCCTTCCAGCATCCGGAAAAACTGATCCCGACGGTTATCCGCACGGCTCTGTCCGGCGGCGATATCCCGGTTTACGGCACGGGCGAGAATATTCGCGACTGGCTCTATGTGTCCGACCATGTGGAGGGTCTTCTGGCTGCCGCCGGCCAGGGGGTGGCCGGCCGGAAATACAATTTCGGCGGAGATGCGGAGCGGACCAATATCGATCTGGTCCGCACGCTCTGCCGCCTGCTGGACGCGAGGCGCCCGGCGGACCGGCCGTATGAAGACCAGATTCGCTTTGTCACCGACCGCCCCGGGCATGATCTGCGGTATGCCGTCAACAACCAGCGCGCCCGGGACGAGCTGGGCTGGCGGCCGTCCGTGACGCTTGACAGCGGCCTGTCAGAGACCGTCGACTGGTATCTGGCTCATCCGGACTGGCTGTCGCGGGACAGGGAAGAAATTTCGCGCCTCGGGCTCGGGCGCTGACAGGAGACACGCCATGAAATCCAAGTGGAAAGGCCTGATCCTGGCCGGTGGCACCGGAAGCCGTCTCTATCCGTTGACCCATGCAGTCAACAAGCACCTCCTGCCGGTCTTCGACAAGCCGATGATCTATTATCCGCTGACCACGTTGATGCTGGGCGGGGTCAGGGATTTCGTGATTGTCTCCAGCCCGGAATCCATCCCGCAGATCCAGTCCCTGCTGGGGGATGGCAAGAAGTGGGGGCTGACGTTTGAGTATGTGGCCCAGAACAGGCCGGGCGGCATTGCCGAAGGCTTCCGTGTCGCTGCCAATGAGCTGGCAGGTCACAATATCGCGCTGATCCTTGGCGATAACATCTTCTATGGGGCAGGCCTTTCCAAGCGCATCCAGGAAGCTGCGGCTCAGGAGAAGGGGGCCACGATTTTCGGCTATGAAGTCGCCGACCCGTCGGCCTTCGGCGTGGTGGAGCTCGATGAAGACGGACGAGCCATCTCGCTCGAGGAAAAGCCGAAGACGCCGAAGTCGAAACTCGCGGTGCCGGGCGTCTATTTCTACGACCCGGATGTGCTGGATATTGCCTGGAAGTTGAAGCCCTCGGGACGCGGCGAACTGGAAATCACCGACGTCAACCGCGCCTATATGGAACGCGGCGACCTGCATGTGAAAACTATCGGCCGCGGTGTTGCCTGGCTGGATGGCGGCACCCATGCTGACCTGTTCGAAGCTGGGCAATTCATCAAGGTTGTCGAGGAGCGTACGGGCCTGAAGGTCGCCTGCCCGGAAGAGATCGCCTTCCGCATGGGTTTTATCGACCGGGCCGGTCTGGCGGAACTGGTCGATGACAGCCCGAAAACCGAATATCAGAAATATCTGAAAGACTTGCTGGGCCGGAGCGTATAGGCTCCGGGATCGTTTGCAGCGGGAAGGCCATGACACTTATACGCGCACTGATGACCCGACAGGATCTCCGTCCCGGTGCCATGTCCGTGTACCCGGATGGCTGATCCCCACATGCTTCAGGATCTGCTCTCGGTTTTTTCCGGCAGTCTGGTCGGATTCATCCTTGGCCTGATTGGCGGCGGCGGGTCCATACTGGCCGTGCCGTTGCTGGTCTATGTGGTCCGCATCGGCAGTCCGCATCTTGCGATCGGCACGGGCGCTCTTGCCGTGGCGGTCAGCGCACTGTTCAACCTTCTCACCCATGCCCGCGCTGGCAATGTGAAATGGCAATGCGCGCTGGTGTTTGCTGCGGCGGGCGTGCTCGGAGCCGTCGCAGGCGCAGCCCTGGGCAAGCAGGTGGATGGCGAACTATTGCTCGGGCTTTTCGGCCTTTTGATGATTGTCGTCGGCGTGCTGATGCTGCGTCCGCGCGCCGGAGGAAATGGTGACATCCATCTGACCTGGAAAATTGCGCCGCGTCTGGCTGCCTCCGGCTTCGTGGTTGGCGGGCTGTCAGGCTTTTTCGGAATTGGCGGCGGTTTTCTCATCGTGCCGGGCCTGATCGTGGCAACGGCCATGCCGCTGCTCAATGCCATCGGCTCGTCACTCGTATCGGTGACCGCCTTCGGCTCGGCCACCGCCGCCAGTTATGCGGTATCCGGCCTGATTGTATGGCGCATCGCCATTCTGTTCATTCTGGGTGGCGTAGTGGGCGGAATTGCCGGCAGCTGGGCGTCAAAAACGCTGGCGCTTCGCAAGCGGGCGCTGAATTACGTGTTTTCCGGCATCGTCATTTCGGTGGGCGTGATGGTGGCCGTGGATGGTTTGCGCACACTCTATCACGCCATGCCGCAGGGTTAGCGGGGCGGGCGGACGACCCCGTATTCGATCAGGGATTCGGCTGCGGCCTCGATGGCTTCCCGGGCCGGACGGAAAGCAATACCGGTCTTTTCCGTGACATAGGCGGTTTTCGCGATCCGGCGGCGGCCAAGGTCAGCCAGCACCGATTTCAGATTCCGGTCGAACAGGGCCATGAAGCGCACGACCCATGCCGGCAATTCCTTTGTCGGAATTTTTCTGGAAAAGGCCGGGAAGGCCGCAGCCAGTATAAGCGCCATCTCCTGCATGGAGACGGTGTCTGCCGCGGCGAGCAGACGCAGTCCGCCGGTATTGGGCGAGTCCATCGCCGCGACGTGCAGGGCGGCCAGATCCCGGACATCCACTGTCGGAAACAGCAATGGCGGGCTCGCCGGGTAAGCGCCCTTGAGGAGCATTTCCACGACCGAAAGCGAGGTGCCGATGCGCTCATCCAGCGACGGGCCGAGGACGAGGCCGGGATTGATCACCGTGGCGCGGTGGCGCTCACCACGTTCGTCGAGCAAGGCCCAGAGCGCCTGTTCGGCGCGGGTCTTGGAGACGATATAGGGCGAGATGGCTTTCCAGTCCGGGTCCGACCAGTCCTCCGGTCCGGCTTCGAACTGGCCTTTGAATTTGGGGTGGTACATGACCGCGGCAAGTGAGGAGGTAACCACGATCCGCTTTGCACCGGCGTCAAGTCCGGCCTTGACGACACGCAGCAGGCCGTCGCGGGCGGCCGGGACCAGGGCTTCGCGGTCATCTGGCTGGGCCAGCGGAAAAGGCGAGGCGAGGTGCTGGATATAATCGCATCCGGCCACCGCTGCGGCCCAGCCATTATCTCTTGTCAGATCGGCTTCGGCGAAATGGATTTTGGTGTGATCTGCGCCATGGCGGACCAGCGTTTCCTTGACGGGTGCGGAGCGGGCGGCGTCGCGGACGGTGCCGACGACCTCGTGTCCGGCCTGCAGAAGCTGGAGTGCGACGTGTTTGGCTATGAAGCCGCTGATACCGGTTACAAGTACACGTGCCATGCTGATCCCCCGGATTTACTGGCCGAACAGGCCTCTCAATATATCGCGCGTTCGCCCGGCAGGGTTGCTGCGGAGGCCGCGCTCTTCTTCCCCGACATAATGGAATACCCCGTCGAGGGCTTTTTCAACCGCAAAATCGGTCACTTCACCGCGAAAGTCCCGTGCAGTGGAGCGGGCATTGCGGCTGCGGCCGAACAGCTGGCTCATACCGGACTGGCTATCGACCAGCCCGGCGGCACTGTCGAGCGCGCTGTAAGCGCCTGAGGAGGCCAGCGTCGTTTCCATGGGCGGGCGCAGAAGGCCGGTGAGCGAGGTTTCCGTCCGCCCGCGCAGATATTGTGTGGCGGCGGTATCGCTGCCGCGGAGGATATCCAGGCCGTCATTGATCGTCATTGAACGGATGGCATTGATTACCAGATCGCGGGCCTGCGGCATGACCGCTTCGGCGGCGCGATTCATGCGTAATTCCAGGTCATCCAGCGGGCCGGACAAGCCGATGGGCTGCAGGCGGCGCTGGGCCGTATTCAGCATGCCCGGCAAGGGGATGCGGACAATGCTGTCGCCGAAGAAGCCATCGCGCTGGCCCAGACGCTGTGTGGCCTGACGGGTGGCAGTGACCAGTAGCGACCGGATGCCGGGGGCGGCACCCTGTGCCTGAGCCGCGCCGGGCCAAAGCATTGCAGCCGCAGCCGTCGTCAAAAACAGGCGGCGATGGATCATGAGCGGCTCCCCGGGGCGGTTACTCGAAGCGCAAGGCCTCGATCGGATCCAGCCTTGATGCCCTATGCGCCGGATAAAAGCCAAAGAAAATCCCGACGAAGGCCGATGCGCCGATGGCGATCAGCGCCACGCTCGGCTGGATTTCGATGGGAAACTGGTCCAGCGATTCAATATAGGCCGCCCCGCCAATGCCGATCAGCAGGCCGACGAGCCCGCCGGTAAAGCACAGGACCACGCTTTCGATCAGGAACTGGTTGCGGATGTCGGCGCGCTTGGCCCCGACGGCGAGGCGCAGACCGATTTCCCGGGTCCGCTCGGTGGTCGAGACCAGCATGATGTTCATGATGCCGATGCCGCCAACGAGCAGCGAGATCCCCGCTGCAGCGGCCAACAGGACACCGAGCTGGCTCTCGGTCTCGTTGCGGGCGCGGATGAATTCACCCAGATTATTGACCGAGAAATCGTCTTCGGCTCCCGGCTGGATATTGCGCCTTATGCGCATCAGATCCTCGATATCGGCGGTAACCAGACCGGGATCAGCCGACGCGTCGATTTCGGCATAGATGGTGAAGACCGGATCACGCACGCCCAGATCATACCCCAGTATGCGGTCACGCACTGTGGTGATGGGTGCCAGCGCGACATCGTCCTGGTCCTGGCCCCAGCTGGATTCCCCCTTTGCCGACATGACGCCGATGATCTCCATCGGGGTCGTGCCCACGCGGACAATCTGTCCAACCGGATCGGAGGCGCCATATAGTTCCTGTGCCAGTGTCTGGCCGATCAGGATGACACGGGCACCGGAATTGACCTCTTCAGAATAGAAGCTGCGGCCGGATGAGGGGAACCAGTCCCGCGCCTCGAAATATTCGGCATGCACGCCCTGGATCCGGGTGGTCCAGTTGACCCCGTCGGCGACAAATGTGGATGTGCCGAACATCTCGCCCGAAACAGCCGCGATACCGTCAATCTCGTTGCGGAGGGCCTCGACATCCTCGTCATTCATGAAAGTCGCGGTTCCGGCACCGCCGCGGCGTCCGCCAAAGGCGCTGGAACCCGGGCGGATGATCAGGAGGTTGGCGCCGAATGAGGCGATCTGTTCCTCGATGGCATTGCTGGCCCCTTCGGTGACCGAAACCATGACGATCACGGCGGAGACACCGATCACCACGCCGAGCATGGCGAGGGCAGAACGCAGGGCATTGACCCTAAGTGCGGTCAGGGCGACGCGGATGGCGGCAAACAGATTCATGTCCGGTCCTCTACGATTTCACCGTCCCGGAACACGATCTGCCGCTTGGCATGAGCGGCGACGTCCGGTTCATGGGTGACAAGAATGATGGTCATGCCGTCGTGGTTGAGCTGGTCGAATATCTGCAGGATTTCTTCCGAGGTCTGCGAATCCAGAGCCCCGGTGGGTTCATCGGCCAGGAGAATGGCCGGGTCATTGACCAGCGCCCGGGCGATCGCGACGCGCTGTTGCTGGCCGCCGGAGAGCTGCGAGGGGTGGTGGTCCATGCGTTCGCCGAGCCCGACCTGGCGCAGGCGGGCCTCGGCGCGTTGCTTGCGCTCGGACGCGGATATGCCGGAATAGACCAGGGGGAGGGCGGCATTGTCGATGGCGGCCGTGCGCGGCAGCAGGTTGAATTGCTGGAACACGAAGCCAACCCGCTTGCCGCGGAAAGCTGCGAGCTCGTCCGGCTTCATCGCTTCCAGCCGTTCGCCATCAATTTCCAGCGTACCGGAGGTGGGCCGGTCGAGCGCCCCGATCATGTTCATGAAAGTCGATTTACCGGACCCGGACGGCCCCATGATGGCGACATATTCGCCGCGCCGGATATCGACACTGACGCCGCGCAGGGCATGGACCTCATTCTCGCCCATCTTGTAGATGCGCGTCAGGTTGCGGCAATGGATCAGGGATGCGGTCATCCCTCCGACATCCGCGCCCGCGTGACGACCGCTTCACCGGCTTCCAGATCGCCGCCCACGACCTCGGTGCGGCGGCTGTCGCCAACGCCGATGCGCAATCGCCGTTCTTCGAGGAAGCCATCATCGGTCTCGACCCAGACACTGGCAGCGCGGGTCTCGGCATTTTCGGCCTGTATCTGCTGGAACCGCGTCATCTGCTCGGCGGTCAGGATGGGACGCAGAGCGTTGGCAAAGAGCTGGCTCATGGCATTGCGGTCCGGCGGCTGGCCCGATGACTGGATCTGCGTCTGCATCTGCATGAAGGCCGACCGCACGGCTTGCTGGGCGTCTTCGCGCTGGCTCTCCGTCATGTCCAGCTGTTCGGCGATGCGGTCCATCATGCCGCCACCACCGCGGCCACCGCCCTGTCCGCCACCGCCTTGCCCCGGTTGCGGCGCTTCCGTCGGACGGGCGAGGGCTTCCAGCGCACCGGAGGGGCGGAAGCGCAGGGCGGAATTGGGCACGGACAGCACGCCTTCGCGTTCGCCGGTGACGATATCCAGATTGGCGGTCATGCCGGGCAGCAGGCGCTGGCCCGGATTATCCGCCGTGATGACCACGGTATAGGTCACGACATTGGATTCATTGGTGGCGGCCAGGCGCACCTGATCGACACGGCCTTCATAGCTCTGGCCGGGAAAAGCATCGACGGTGAAAGTCGCGGTCTGACCCTGCAGGATCTGGCCGATATCGCTTTCATCGACCTGGGCGTCGATCTGGATGACGGACAGGTCCTGGGCGATGGTGAAGAGGACGGGGGCCGAGAGGCTGGCTGCGACGGTCTGGCCGACATCGACCGCGCGATTGATGACAACGCCGTCAATCGGAGCGCGGATAACGGTGCGTTCGAGATCGATCTGGGCCCCGTTCAGCGTGGCTTCGCGCTGTTGCAGCGTGGCGCGCGCATTGCGGATCTGGGCGAGGGCAACAGCGCGCTCCGAGCGCGAGGATTCCAGCGCGGCTTCCGCCGCTTCGAATGCGGCGGTGCTGGCAATGCCGCGTTCCAGAAGCGATTCAACACGGCCGAATTCTTCCTCGGCGACGCGGAGATTGGCGTCGACCCGCTGCAGGCCGGCCTGCTGGAGGGCGATCTGGGCATTGGCCGTGGCCACGGCGGCCTCGGCTTCGCGGACGCGGGTCTCATAGGTTTGCGGATCAATGCGGGCAATGACCTGTCCGGCTTCGACCGGCGAGTTGAAATCGACATTCAGCTCGGCGACCTGACCGGACAGCTGGGAGCCGACCTCGACGGTGACACGGGCCCGCACGGCGCCGGTGGCGGCCACAGACCGGCGGATATCGGCCAGTTCGGCGGCTTCGGATTCGATGGTGAGCTGGCCCTCCGGCGCGGCGCGCCCGAAAACGTACCAGCCAGCCGCGATGATGATCAGAACGGCCACTCCGGCGGCGATCCACAGTCTGTTCATGTCTTTCGTCCCGATATGTCTACCGGAAACGTATTCCGGGTCCCTGTTCCGTCGTAAATGACGCAGTTAACGCCAGCTTCAAGTGAATTAGAGTTCACAATGACGTGCCGGTCACAAGCCCATGCGGCTGTTGAACCGGCCTCCGGTCTCGATGCCGACAAATGAGAGGAGATGCGCGACCAGCAATAGCAGCCAGAATCCGAGCGTAATGGACAATAGCGTCCACGGGATCAGGCGCGGACCTTTTGCCGGATCGGGTTCCTTGCGGGTCTGCCAGGCGGAAAAGACAAAGGCGGCGGCCGAGAGGACAAAGAGGGTGAGGGTAAGGGACAGCGACATTCCGACTCCGGGGCCCTGGTGAATCCATGCTCGGTCTTGGCCCAGAAATAGGGCCGAATGCGCAATTCCACCAGTGCGATGATCGCTGCAATGGTTTGCAAAGGCCAATAGAGCGGAATCCGCGCCACGTCTATGCAGCGTGTTTGCAGTCCGGCCCGGTGGATGGCGGCGACGCCGCACACCATGGAAGCGGCATAACCCAGAAACAGGAAACCGGCGGCCGGCAGGGTCAGGTCGATCATGCCGGATACGGCAAGGCCGGTCAGGGCGATGATGGCAGGGCCGTGCAGCAATGCCGACATTGTGGCGGTTCCGATGGTCATGGCGAGGCTGAACGCAGCGCCCGGTGACAGGGCGGACGGATGGCGCAAATGCACGGCCAGGGTCTGGATATAGCCTTTCAGCCACCGCGAGCGCTGCCGGATCCAGGGTGGTGTGTGCTCGGGGGCTTCTTCCAGTGTTGGCGGGGTGATGACGCCGCTGCGATAACCCAGCCGTGCGAGCCGGAAGCCGAGATCAGCATCTTCGGTGACATTATAGGCATCCCAGCCGCCGGCGGCTTCCAGCGCCTTGCGGCGGAAATGATTGCTGGTTCCGCCCAGTGGCAGTGGCAGGCCAAGGCGGGCGAGGAGTGGCAGAATGGCCCGAAACTGGACAGCATATTCGATCGCAAACTGCCGGGTCAGCCAGTTACTGTCATGATTATACCAGTTCAGCGGAGCCTGGACGCAGCCGAGCTTTTCATTCCCCGCGGCAAAGGCCGCCGCCGCGGCGCGCAGCTGACCGGGATGGGGCACATCCTCGGCATCATAGACGGTGACAATGTCTCCACGCGCAAAGGTCAGCGCGTAGTTAAGGGCACGGGGTTTGGTGCGGGGCGTGCCCTCCGGGACGATGACAATCTCGAAGCGGCTGTCAAAGACGAGTTGCCGGGCCGCTCGAATGGTCTCGCGGTCGTCGGCCTCCATGATGATCTTGATGTCGAGCCGCCCCGGCGGATAGTCGAGGCTGGCCAGAGCCCGGGTCAGTTGCGGCAGGACCGCTGCCTCCCGGTAGACCGGGGCCAGTATGGTGAAGACCGGAAGCCGGGCTTCATCCGGCCTGACGGATGGTTCCGGCCGTGCGCACCAGGCCGCGGCGGCAAGACGGAAGAGGATCATGACCAGAAAGACGCTGGCGGCCACAAGCTGAAGCGCGGTCCACATCACTCCCGGTGCCCACAGGGTCAGGGCAAGGAGTGCGGTCAACGTGGCGATACCGGCACGTTTTTGCATGGCTGTAAGGCCGGATTTTGCGGAAAGCGCCGGTGATCTGTAGAACAGGCCGTTGGCGGCTCTGTCCGCCCAGCCGGGTGCCAGCCTGTGTGGTGCCAGGCGTTCGACCGCACGCATATGCTGTCCGGCGAGCGTGCCCGCCCGGTATCCCTGATCATCCATCGTCCACCCCCGATGTATATCGGAAGCAACCTTAGATGGGTTTTCTCAGAAAAGCGAATCGGTGGCCGTTTGTCAGGCTTTCGGATTGATCAGAAGGTCGAGGGTGACATCGTTCAGAATATCATCCGTGGTAAACACGGCGGCAGCAGACGTCGGAAAGCCGTCCGGCATTTCATGATCCTGACGGGCGCGTTCGGCCAGCGACAGGGCCAGCGCTCCAATGCCGGGATTATGCCCGACAATCATTATACTGCCGGCACGCTCGAAAGCCTCGATGGCCGCCCGAAACAGCATTTCCGGCGAGGCATGATAGAGCGTCATCGGATCATCGAATTTGGGATTGCCCAGGGTCTCGCGCATGGCGACAAAAGTCTGCATGGCGCGCTGGGCCGGGGAGACCAGAACCAGATCGGCGGCGACACCCGCCGACTTCAGCGCCGCCGCCGTGCGGACCGCTTCCTCGCGGCCGCCCGGTGTCAGGCCGCGGTCAAAATCATCGTCCGCGTCCATGCGGTCGACGGCTTTGGCATGGCGGACAAGGATCAGTTTCGGCATGGGCGCGGCTCTGTCTGGTTGGCAGGGCAGTTTGCCGCGCAACGCATGAAAACGCCACTGTTACGGACATTTTTCCACATTCTGCAATTTGATAGTCAAGCACACTTGACGTAAAGTGAGCTTGTCATTATGTGTCAAGCGAGCTTAACAAAGGAGCGTGACAAATGACCCGGAATTTACTCCTGACAGCTGCCTCTGCGGCCCTTCTGACCGGATGTTCGGGTGCCGCGGCGGGCCAGGACCTGTATGCCGGCTTCACCCGCATCGACCCGGAAAGCCGGACCCTCACTGAAAACAGCTATATCATTGTCGAGGACGGCCGGATCATCGGGCTGGGCACCGGTAACCCACCGGACATGGACTACCGGACCGTCCAGGATCTGACCGGTACTTTCGGCCTTCCGGGTTTCGTGGACGCGCATGGTCATATCACCGCCGGTCCGCATGCCGTCGAGGTCGTCGATGGTGCGCCGATGGTGACCATGGAAAGCCGCGAGGATGTCACCGAATTCCATGCCCGCATGGCGCTGGCTTTCGGTGTGACGTCCGTGCGTAATCCCGGTGCCGATCCGCAGGCCAATGCGGACTATGACAGACGCATTGCCTCGGGGGAGTGGGCCGGGCCGGATGCCGTACACGCCGGTGCGGTCATGCAGCCTCCGCCCTTTGGCGGCAATGCCTTTTCCTATCCGCAAGGCCGGGAGGCATGGTTTGCCGAAGCCGGACGGCAGGCCGGTCTCGGCATGCGCTATTTCAAGCTTTATCACGGGCTTTCGGAAGACGAGCTGGCGCTGGGTATCGAAGCTGCGCATGCGCATGGATTACAGGCCATCGCGCATCTCGATCAGGTCAGCTGGCTGACCGCCGCGGAGTTGGGCATTGACGGTTTGCTGCATGCCCTGCCGACCAGTTCCGACCTGCTCGAGCCGGAGGCGGCCGAGGCCTATCTAGCTGATCGCGGGCCGGATTCCCGCTTCATGTACCAATGGTTCGAATATGCCGATTTCGACAGCCCGCGTATTCAGCGCCTGATCCGTGAACTGGCGGAACGGCAGATCGAGGTTGATCTGACGCTGCTGGTCAATGAGCTGGTCTATAGCGATGAGGGATATCAGGCCGTGATGCGGGAGGGCGATGAACGCTATTTGCATCCCGATGCACTGGAATCGTCAGAGCAATTTGCCGAGCTCGCACGTACCGGCTGGACCGATGAGGACTATGCCCGCGCGGATGCGGCGATGGATAATGTCCACGCTTTTGTGCGCCGCCTCCATGCTGCGGGTGTACCGCTGCTGATCGGGACAGATGGTCCGGGCGGTGGTCCCGCCTATGCCATGGAATTGCAGCTGCATCACGCCGCCGGGCTCGACCGCTGGGAAGTCTTGCGCCTGGCAACCACGGCCTCCGCCGAGGGGATCGGTTTTGACAATACCGGACGCCTGGAAGAAGGCCGGGAAGCCGACATCGTCTTTCTCGAGGCCAATCCGGCCGAAGACCTCGCCCATGCCCGCGAGGTGCATATGGTCGTGACCAATGGCCGGGCCTTCACATTCGACCAGCTTACCGCGGCACCGCCGCAAAACCTGCAGAACGGGGAGGAATAAATGACGGGATTTATCAGGAAAGCCGTTCTTGTGCTGGCATTCGCCGCCTTCGGAGCCGCCTGGGCCGGTGTGATCGTGACCTATTTCGTCACGGACTCGACCACCGCTTTCGTGATCGCGGTCACGATCGCGGCGCTGGCCACAGAGGCCCTGTTCTGGATCCTCGCCATCATTGGCGGATGGGCGGTGTTCGCGAATCGGAAAAAGCTGTGGAACCGGTTCTTCGGTCAACCCTCACGCTAGGAGCCTGCCATGGATCTGATGCCTGAAGCCAGCTCGGCACCCCCGGCGGCCCGGAGGCGCTATTTCTGGCGCAGCCTGACCTTGAGCCTGGTATTCCTTGCCACCTATCTCGGCTCGGCAGTTGCGGTGACAATGGGTGGCTCACAAGCCCTTGTTGCCGGGCTGACTCTGGCCGCTTTTGTCTGCGTGATCCTGCTCGGATACGAGTTCGTAACGCTCATCCGGACGCTCGATGAATTGCAGCAGATGATCCAGATACGGGCGATGGCGATCGGGTTCGCATCCGTATTGATCGTGATGACCGCGCTGGGACTGTTGTCGGAACTTTTTGCAGACGGTGCACTGGACAGCGTGCTGTCGCTCACCGCCGCGATATCGATGCCGGCCGGTTTGCTGGCCTATATTCTCACGGTCCACATTGTGAAGCGGCGCTACGAATGAAGAACCGCGTGAAGGAATTGCGCGGTGCGCACGGGCTGAGCCAGCAGGCGCTGGGGGATGCGCTGGCGATCGTTGGCGGCTGGACGCTGTTCGTGAACCAGGTGCGAATCTGGAAAAAATTGACTGGTGGGGAAAGATAAGAGAGGGGCAGACCATGCAAAGTTTGGACAACAATCAAGAAAAGCGCTCCGGCATCAACCAGTCACTGAGTAGCGGTTTGCGTTTGGGCGGCGTGGCGGCCTTTGTCAGTGGCTCGATTTGGGCGGCTCACGCCTTTGTTGCGAACGCGCCGCTTTGGACGGCCGTGGCAGCATTGACCACGCTAGTTGGCATGATCGCACTGGTCGCAGGCATGCGCCGCGAACTGATGGCGGGTCGCACCAGTTTGACCAATCCCGAGCGCGCACGCCTTCGTTTTGATCAGTGGCATGGACTCTTGGTAGTTGCTTATGCCTTCAGCTTTGTGTTGGCCGTCAACGTCGCGCCGAGTCTAGAGAACTTGCTTTATAAGAGTGCACTGATAGCGGTCCCATTGTTGTTGTTAGTGGGCATGGTGAGCGAATTCGTCCGGATGATCGTAAAGAGCGATGAATGCCAGCGCGCGCAACACGTCACGGCCTCTGCCATAAGCGCAGGCACGCTTGTCGTAGCGATCGCTGTCTGGGGTACGATTGGTGAACTGATGGGCGGATGGCCGAGTCTGCCTGGGTGGACGCTACTGCCAAGCTTCGCAATTGTTTATGCGATCGCACTATCGGTCTTGAATCGGGGCGAGACTTGAAAAACAATCTCAAGGCGCTCAGGGCGACCAAGGGGTGGAGTCAGGCCCGGCTCGCCGAGCAACTTGATGTCTCGCGGCAGACCATCATCTCGATCGAGAATGGCAAATATGATCCGTCCCTGCCGCTGGCTTTCCGGATAGCGCGCCTGTTCGAACTGCCGATCGAGCAGATTTTCGATGACGAAGCCCAGGGCCTGTCCTCCTAAAGGTTTCGGGCGTGACGCGTAGCGGATCTTGTTCCTGACAAGGAGAGAGGGCCGCAGTGGAGCTCTCCTCCACAAGGGCGGCTCGACGCCGTCAGGGACGAAATCCGCCGCGCCTCTTCGAGGTATGGCGAAAATTGCTCACCATGGCGTCGCAGTCCCTCGAAAGGGGGACGGCCCCTCCAGCAGGCCTGCTCCTGATAGCGAACGATTTTCGCGCATATGACGCTCCAAACCCTTTAGGAGGACAGGCCCTAATCCAGCGTGCGGCGATAGCGCGTCAGGGCGAGGGTGGCGATCACGGCGAAGGTGATCATCAACGGCCAGAGGCTGGGCCAGACATCGGCCATATCGGCGCCCTTGAGCATGATCGACCGGACGGCGCGGATGAAGTGGGTTGTCGGGATCATCTCGCCCAGAAAGCGCGCCCAGCCGGGCATGCCGGCGAAGGGGAACATGAAGCCGGACAGCAATATCGAGGGCAGGAAGACGAAAAACGTCATCTGCATGGCCTGCATCTGGGTGCGGGCCAGCGTTGAAAACAGGAAGCCGAGCGAGAGATTGACCAGGATGAAGAGCGCCACGGCGATGATGAAGGCGCCGGCCCCGCCCAGAAAGGGCACGCCAAACAGATAGCGCGCCGCCAGCAGCATGAGGATGACCTGCATCGCCCCGACCAGCACATAGGGCGCGATCTTGCCGGCCATCACTTCCAGCGGCCGCGTCGGCGTGGCGAGCAGGGTTTCCAGCGTGCCGCGCTCGGCCTCCTTGGTCAGCGCCATCGAGGTCATCATCGCCATGGTCATGGTCAGGATGATGCCGAGCAGGCCGGGCACGATATTCATCGCGGTTTCGCCAGCGGGATTGTAACGGCGGTGAATGACCGGGTTGGCGGGCGGGCCGGTGCCGCCATACTGGCTGAGCGCGCGGTTGATGATCTGCGGAAACGCTCCGGCGCCGGCCCCGGCCGCGACGGGATCGGAGGCGTCCACATCCAGCAATATGTCCGGCTGTTCGCCGCGTAAAAGGTCGCGTTCGAAATTCGGCGGCACAACGAGGATGAAGGTGGTGCCATTGGTGCGCAGAATCTCGTCGGCCTCGCCGGGCGCGATCATGCCCTGAATGTCGAAATAGGCAGAGGTTTCCATGGCCCGGATAATGGCGCGGACGGCCGGACCATCATCGCCCAGTTCCACCAGGGTCGGCAGGTGGCGCGGATCGGTATTGATCGCATAGCCAAAGAGCAGGAGCTGGACCAGCGGAATGCCGATCATCATGGCAAAGGTCAGACGGTCGCGCCGCATCTGGATGAATTCCTTCATCAGAACGGCCAGCACGCGGGAGAGGGAGGCCATCATGAAAAATTGTCCTCCGCGCCGGTCATCAGATAGATGAAGGCTTCCTCCAGCCCGGTCTTGGCAGTGCTGATCGTCAGCCCGTTGCGGCCTTCGAATTGCCGGACGGCGCGTTCCAGCTTGCCGGCATCCTTGCCGGAAACATGCATGGCCGAGCCGAAGCGGGCGATCTGATCGACACCGTCAGCCCCTTCCAGCGCGTCCTGTACCGGCTGCAGCCCCTTGCCCTCGATCCGCCAGGTGTGCAGCCCGACCCGGGCAGCGATTTCGTCCGAGGGAGCATCGATCAGCTTCCGGCCATAGGCGATATAGGCGATGAAATCGCACTGTACGGCCTCGTCCATGTAATGGGTCGAGACCAGCACGGTGACCCCGGCCCGGGAGAGTTTGCGGATGCGGTCCCAGAAATCGCGCCGGGCTTTCGGGTCAACGCCGGCCGTGGGTTCATCCAGCAGCAGAAGCCCGGGGGAATGCAGGGAGGCGGCGGCGAGGGCGAGACGCTGTTTCCATCCGCCGGAGAGCGTGTCGGCCATCTGGCGGGCGCGCGGCGTCAGATTGTATTCCTCCAGCGCGTCATCGACGACCGATCTTGTATCCGTCAAGGCATGAAGCCGCGCCATGAAGTCGAGATTCTCGCGCACGGTGAGATCACCATAGAGCGAGAATTTCTGCGTCATGTAGCCGACGCGGGATTTGATCTCGCGCGGCTGTTTCAGAATGTCATAACCCAGGGCCTGACCGGTTCCGGCATCGGGTTTCAAAAGCCCGCACATCATGCGGATGGTCGTGGTCTTGCCGGAGCCGTTCGGCCCCAGGAAACCGTAAATCGCGCCTTTCGGCACCGCCATGGAGAAGTCATCGACCACGGTCTTGCTGCCAAAGCGTTTGGTCAGGCCTTCGACTTCGATGGCGATCTCGCGCATGACGGCTTATCCGGGCTGAAAGGTCAGCGGCGTGCCGGGCGGTGGCGGCGGACCCTGGAAATCCGCCTCGGCGCGGAAGACCAGACGATTGCGCTCATCCTCGGAATAGATGACCGGCGGGGTGAAGGCGGGTTGCGGATCGATCCGGCGCAGCGTGGCGGTCAGCCCGCCGGGACAGGAGGAACAGGCAATGGTGAACGTATCGCCGATCGACCAGGTCCCGATTGTGGCTTCCGGCAGGAAGACAACCGCATGGACGGCGCCATCCGGCAGAAAGCGCAGGACAGGCTGGGTTGGTCCGGCGAGTTCGCCTTCATAGCGGATCTGGCGCTCGATCAGACCATCGGCAGGGGCGGTGACAGAGCGGCGGCTGATCATCTCACGCAAGCGGTGGTGCTCGGCCTCGGCAGCGGCGATCTCGGCCGTCAGGGCGCGCAGCTGGTTCTCGCGTGCGGGCAGGGCGGTCAGGGTCAGGCGCTGGCGCAATTCGGCGACGCGGGCATTGGCAGCGGAAGCGGCGGCTTCCGCCTCATCGAGCCGCGCCCTGGGGATGATGCCCCGGGCAAAGAGATCGCGCTGACGGTCGAGATTTTCGGAGGCTTCCCGCTGGGTGGCGCTGGCGGCCGCCAGTTGATCCCGGGCAGCGGCGATTTCCGGTTCGCGCCCGCCCGCGGCGGCATCATCGAAGCGGGCCGAAGCGGCTTCGATGCGCGCTTCGGCAGCGGCGAGCTGCTGCGCCTCCTGCGCACTGTCGAGTTCGAACAGCAAGGTGCCGGCCCGGACCGATTCGCCTTCGGTAATGTGGATGGTGGCAATCCGTCCGGCGGTTTCCGGCGCAATCAGGCGGTAATCGCCGTCGGCATAGCCCAGATAGAGCGGATCGGGGTCCGGAGTGCAGGCGGCCAGTGCCAGGGGCAGGAGAAGCAGGAGATTACGCATGGGCGTCACCGCGCGGTTTCAGGCCATTGAGGACAATGTCGGCAATGGCATCGGCCATATCGGCGGGGTCGAGTTTGGGGTCTTCGGGCAGGCGAAATACAGTCGAAAGCATCATGTGGGCGATCGCCGGCCCCATGAAGGCGAGGATGGCGGCCTGATGGGTGACATCCCTGAACCGGCCGTTTCTGGCCCCGGTCTCGACCAGATGCCGGATGGCGGCGCGGCCCACCTCGATCACCCGGCGGCGATAGTATTCGGCGAGGTCCGGAAATTGTCCGGCTTCCGAGAGGACCAGACGCGGCGCAGCCGAAATGTCCGGATCGCCGAGCGCCGTCAGCGCCATTTTCAATATGGCGCGATAGGCTTTTTCCGGGTCGTGATCCGCGCCCATCAGGGACAGGGCGGAAGCGGCATTGGCGATCTGACCGGCGGACTGCTCGACCAGCGCTTTCAGCATCGCCTCCTTGCTCTCGAAATAGAGATAGACCGCGCCCTTGGAGAGGCCGGCGCGCGTCGCGATGTCTTCGACCCGCGCGGCGGCAAAGCCCTTTTCGGTGAAAACGTCCAGTGCGGCGGAGAGGATCTCGTCCGGACGCTCTTCCGGGCGGCGGCGGGCGGTGCGGGATTTGGCAGCGGTGGTCATGAATTTGTTCATAACTGACCGGTCAGTCAGTTGCAATGGGCAGAGCAGGGAGGGCGTGAAAAAGGGGTGAGGGGGGCTGGGGTAGAGCTGGAGGGGTAAGGGTAAGTGGGACGGAAGCGGGATAGGGTGGGAGCAGGGTATGTGCGCGTGGGCGTTCGTGCTTTTTCCTCCTCTGTTTACGCGCCCTTATGTAGCAAACGCACCAAAGCTACACGGGCGTCGGGAGTGAGGACGTGATCAAGTTATTTGGTATACTTTTCGCGCTCTGCTCGGAGTTCCTTTTCTATCCTTTCGACAATCTGCCAATGCCGGGTAGTGGCGGCGTTAATGCTACCCTCGGTGGCTTGAGCGAAAGGGTGCATTTCGTGGACGAAATTTACTTCCTCCCACGAATAAAGAACGATTGCGGCGAAGTCTGCAACATCTTGATCGCTGAAAACATCTTTGTAGCTCGCATGAACATAGAGTGTCGAAACTCTACTGTCCGTCCCTTTCAGCTTTACCGAATCAAGGAGTTTTTTGTTCGATATCAAAGTCTCTTCGGTTCGCGATCTTCCCGCTCCAATGGCTTGGAAATGGATGCGCCCCTCGATGTTATCTCCGCCCGTAATTGGCTTCATGCAGTAAGTAGCGATAATTTCAGAGGCGCGAGACTGTCCGGTATTTCGTATCGTTACTTTCAAATTTGTGGCAGTTCCGACAAGATCGTCAGGCTCGAGCAAAACCACGCTCTCAATTTCGAGGTAGGCGCGCACTTGCTTTTGCCCAATGTCTCTAGTGACATCAACAGCATCACGAGCCGCTCTGGCCGTATCCTCCGCCTCTTTGAGCATTTTGCGGGTTACAAGGACGGTCCAGGTAACAAGGCCAACCGTCGCTATCGTGCCCGCAGCCATTATCCATTGAGCGACGGTGTCGCCGAACCACCAAAATCGCTCGGGGCGGTCTATTTCGGATTGTGGATTATTTTCGTGGGTTTCGCGGGCGTATATGTCGCTAGTCGCCGATTGGATAGCGCCCGCTGGGTTTTCTCCAGTATGGCGGGAACTTTGTTCGTAATGATCGGCAGTATGATATTGCTGGCCGCTTTGGGTTGCGGATAGCGCAGCAAGCCCCACCATAAGTAAGAGTGGAATTATAAACGGAGGTTGCCGGTACCAATTGCCACTAAACATGCCAGCATAAAAGCAGCAGAAAATGGACCACGCGAGAGTTTATTGCGGATATTCACCACTTATTCGCTGACGCCATTGCCGGCCAGTCGTTCAACCGGCTTAGCAAGGCCCCCTCGTCCTAAAGCCTGTCCTCGAGCCGGCATAAGGCCGGACCCGTGGAGCCCACTCCCCCCGCAGGCGGGGAGAAAGAATCCAATCGAGCCCCCACCATTGACGAAAACCCGCGCGGGGCCTAGTTGCCGGGGCCGCAAGCCTTGTCCGTGAACCGCAGTCACAGAAAGCCCGATCCCATGTCCCTGTCCCAAGCCGCCGCCAACGCCAAAGCCTGGCCGTTCGAGCTCGCGCGGGAAATCCTCAAACGGGTGGAAAAATCCGGCAAGGACGAGGTGATCTTCGAGACCGGCTACGGCCCGTCCGGCCTGCCGCATATGGGTACGTTCGGCGAGGTGGCGCGCACCTCCATGGTGCGCCATGCCTTCCGCGTGCTGACCGATGATAGAATCAAGACCCGGCTGATCTGTTTTTCAGACGACATGGACGGGATGCGCAAGGTGCCGTCAAACGTGCCGCAACAGGAATTGCTGCAGCAATATCTGCAAAAGCCGTTGACCGATGTGCCCGACCCGTTCGGCACGCATGAAGGCTTTGCCCAGCACAATAATGCGCGCCTGCAGGCCTTCCTCGACGGGTTCGGGTTCGAATACGAATTCCTGTCCGCGACCGAGCAATACCGCTCCGGTGCGTTTGACGCCGTCCTCCTGCGGGCGCTGGAAAGATACGACGACATCATGAAGGTGATGCTGCCGACGCTGGGCGCGGAACGTCAGGCGACCTATTCGCCGTTCTTGCCGATCTCGCCGAAAACCGGCCATGTCCTCTATGTGCCGATGAAGGCGACGAACCCGGAAGACGGCACGATCACCTATACTGACGAGGATGGAGAGGATGTCACCCTGCCGGTGACGGGCGGCAATGTGAAACTGCAATGGAAGCCGGATTTCGGCATGCGCTGGGCGGCGCTGGGCGTCGATTTCGAGATGTTCGGCAAGGACCACCAGACCAATGCGCCGATCTATTCGCGCATCTGCCGCATTCTCGGCGTCGAGCCGCCGGTGCAATATGTCTACGAATTGTTCCTGGACGAGCAGGGCGAGAAGATTTCCAAGTCCAAGGGCAACGGGCTGTCGGTCGAGGAATGGCTGCGCTATGGCACGCCGGAAAGCCTGTCGCTCTATAATTTCGTCAAACCGCGCACCGCCAAGCGGCTCTATTTCGATGTCATCCCGAAAGCGGTGGACGAGTATTATCAGCACCTCGCCGCCTACGGGGCGCAGGACGGGGCGCAGAAGCTGGAAAACCCGGTCTGGCACATTCATGACGGCCAGCCGCCCGAACACGACATGCCGGTCAGTTTTGCCATGCTGCTCAATCTCGCCTCGGTTGCCGGCGCGCGGGACAAGACGGCGCTGTGGGGCTTTCTCTCGCGTTATGCGCCGGGTGCTACGCCGAAAACCGATCCGGCCCTGGATGCGCTGACCGAGCGCGCAGTGGCCTATTACGAGGATTTCGTGGCCCCGGCCCGGGTCTATCGCGAGGCATCGGATCTGGAACGCGCGGCGATGCTCGACCTCATCGCGCGCCTGAAGGCGCTGGACCCGGCGGAAAAGGACCCCGAGACCATCCAGAACGAGGTCTATGCCGCGGGCAAGGCGCAGCCGTTTGATAATCTGCGCGACTGGTTCAAGGGGCTGTATGAAGTCCTGCTGGGCCAGAGCCAGGGGCCACGCTTTGGCGGCTTTGTCGCGGTCTATGGCATTCCGGAAACCATCGCCCTGATCGAACGGGGACTGGCGGGCGAGCTGGTGAAGGCTGATTAGGCTCGAATTTTCCGTGTAAGAAAAAATTGACATCGCGTCTGCAATAGCTTACATCCCAAAATGTCAAAAATAACTAACACAAGGTCGATGAGGTTTGACATGAGTTTCAGAGAGAAAAGCACCTGGGTACTGCTGGCGGTGACGATCATCGTCTATGGCTGGTATTTCGCGACAACGCTGGACGAGGCGTTGGGCGCCGGCGTGCCGCCTGTTGCCGATAATGTCCGCCTGTTCGGGGCGGTAGTGATCATGGTCGGGCTGACCATTGTTGCGCATATCATGATCGCCATCCTGTCACCGAAGGAAGCCGACACTGCCGATGAGCGCGACCGGCTGATCGAACTGCGCGGCGATCAGCGCAGCGGGTTCGTCATGACGGTGGCCCTGTTCTCGACGCTGGGTCTGGCGCTGGCCGGGGCCTCGGTATTCTGGATCGCCCATGCCGCGCTTGCAGGGCTGGTGGTCTCGGAGCTGGTGAAAGCCGTCACCAAGCTGATCGACTACCGGCGGGGGGTGTGAGCATGGGCAAACCCACCCGCATCACCAACCGCTTGCGCGAATTGCGCTTTCATTCGCAGGAGATGACGCAGGCGGAGCTGGCGGCGAAAGTCGGCGTGACGCGCCAGACCATCATCGCCATCGAGCAGGGGAGGTATTCCCCGTCACTGGAGGTCGCGTTCCAGATAGCGCGCGTGTTCGGCGTGCCGCTGGAAGAGGCATTCCAGTATCCGGCAGACTGACGGTCCGGCGGCTCAGGCCGCCGGCCGGTAGGCGCCGAAATGATCGTGGATCATGCGCCGCAGGCGCGGATCGGCATCATTCACCGCATGGCGGTTGGGGAAGGCCGGAGCCGCGCGCAATGTCTCGATCGGGACGTTCAGCACGCAGCGGTCATAGGCGGCATCCAGGGTGAGGGCTTCCCACGGCACGGCGTAGAGCTGTTCGCCGAGCTCGCTGGGCTCGTCCAGCAGGATGGTGGCGTGCATGACGCGGCCGGTGGTGACACCGACGATGACATCATCCAGCGTGCCCAGCCTGCGGCCGGAGGGGCTGACTACGGAAATCCCGTGAAGGGCTGTGGCGGAGGAAATGCGGGGGAGAATGGACATGGCCTCGCTCCTTTTCATGAAGAGGCATCATCATCGACCGCGCCCGGACCCGCCGCTTCGCGATTTGGGCCCGGATGCAAGTCTCTATCGCCGGTGATTCGACGACTTTTCAGTGACATGACTATGTCGAGATTGTGACGATGCGGGCCCGGCGCAGGCGGCTTACTGGCTGGCCCAGACGATGCGGGCCATCCAGGCGATGCCGGAGGAGTCCAGTGTCCGGCCCGGATAGTCGGGATTGAGCGACAGCAATTCGACCCCGTCTCCGGAAATCCGTGCGATTTCCTTGGCCATGACCTCGCCATCGACAGTGCGCACCACGACGCGGTCGCCCTTGCGCGGAGTTTCACCGGGCGCGACGACGACACGGTCGCCGGCGCGATAGACCGGCAACATGGAATCGCCGGAAATCTCCAGCGCATAGGCATGGGCATCCTCGATGCCGGGAAAGATGACGTCCTCCCAGCCCTGTCCGACCGGGAATCCGGCATCATCGAAATAACCGGCATCGCCCGCCTGTGCGAAGCCGATCAGCGGGACGGAACGGGTCTGCGCCGTGCCCGAGGCGAGCGCCGCAAACTCTCCGAAATCGACGCGCACCGCGGCCAGCGCCTTGGCGATGCTCTCGGTCGAGGGCCAGCGCGGACGTGTGCCATCGGCGCTCTGCCGCTTGGAGATGTTGAAGGTGGTCGGATCCATGCCTGCCCGTCTGGCGAGACCGGAGGGTGACAGCCCGGCGCGGGCCGCCAGAAGGTCGACGCCCTTCCAGATTTGATTATGGGTGAGCATGGTGTTTATTCCGCTCAAGCTGAGTCGCTCCTTACTACAGGAATATATTCCTTGACCACAACCAGAGATAGAATAGCAGAAGGAATGATTTCCGCAACCGCCGCAATTCCGGGGATTCGCGTATGACAAACGTGATCTACAAGCTGGTCGATCCACGCATCTGGGCCGAGGCCATGACGGCCGGCGTGTTCAAGGGCGCCGGTGTGGATGTCGAGGATGGCTATATCCACCTCTCCAGCGCTGAACAATTGCCGGGGACGCTGGAAAAATGGTTCACCGGTTTCGAACGCCTTGCCCTGATCGAGGTGGATGCGGACCATTTCGGGCCGGAGCTGAAATGGGAAAAGGCAAGGGGGGGCGAGCTCTTCCCGCATCTCTATGACGAATTGCCGATGATCGCCGTGCGCACGGTGCGGCTGTTGCGCAAGGGCGATGAAGGCGGCTGGATGCTGCCGGATGATCTCTCGACATGAGCGGGATCGCCAAACTCGGCACGAAAGCCCTGCACGTCTTTCCGCCGGAAATGGCGCATGGCCTCAGCCTGAAAGCGCTGAAGGCCGGGCTGGTGCCGGTGCCGCCTTTGGTGCCCGATCCGGTCCTGCACACGACGCTCGCCGGGCTCGCCCTGCCCAATCCGGTCGGGCTGGCGGCGGGCTATGACAAGAATGGCGAGGTCATTGATCCGCTGCTGCGGCTGGGCTTCGGCTTTGTCGAATGCGGAGCGGTGTCGCCGCGCCCGCAGGCCGGCAATCCCAGACCGCGTGTCTTCCGGCTCAGCGCGGATCAGGCGGTCATTAACCGCATGGGCTTCAACAATGCCGGGCTGGTGGCGCTGAAGGCGCGGCTCTCCGCGCGTCTGGGCCGGCCGGGCATTGTCGGCGTCAATCTCGGGGCCAACAAGGATTCAGATGACCGCGCCGCAGATTATGTCACCTCGCTGACGGCGCTGGAGGGGCTGGCGGATTTCTTCACCGTCAATATTTCCTCGCCCAATACGCCGGGTCTGCGGGCGCTGCAGTCGAAAGCCGCGCTGGATGATCTCCTGAAGCGCGTGATGGCGGCGAAAGGGGCGGCGCCGGTTTTCCTGAAAGTCGCGCCGGACCTGAAGCAGGAGGATCTCGCCGATATTGCCGCCAGTGTGATCGAGCACAAACTCGATGCGCTGATTGTCTCCAACACAACCATCGAGCGCCCCGAAAGCCTGACCTCGCCGGACCGGGCGGAAGGCGGGGGCCTGTCCGGGCGGCCGCTGTTTGAACGCTCGACGGCACTGCTCAGGGCGTTCGCGCAGACGCTGGGCGGCAAGGTGCAGCTGGTTGGTGTCGGCGGGATTGAAGATGCGACAACCGCCTATGCCAAGATCCGCGCCGGCGCGACGGCGGTGCAGCTCTATTCGGCGCTGGTCTATAAGGGGCCGGGCCTTGTGGCGGAGATCAATCGCGGCCTCGCAGAGCGCCTGAAGGCGGATGGCTTTGCCAGTGTCAGTGCGGCGGTGGGGGTGGATATTTAGCGGTCATTGCCCTGCCTCCGGGCTGGTTTCTCCCCCGCCTTTAATGGCACAGGCCCGAGATATCCATTCAACGCGTCTCCCTCCGACTCGATCGGAGGGTCTCCTTGAAAGCGAGGTCCTCCGGTCAAGCCGGAGGAAAGCGTAAAAATTTTAAACACCCAGTGCGTCGTTCGAGGGGCCAACTCTTTCTCCCCCTGCGTGCGGGGGAGTGTCCTCCAGGGGTCCGACCTTTGGCCGGCCCGAGGACAGGCTCCAGGACGAGGGGGGCATATCCCCCCTCCGTCAGCTTCGCTGCCACCTCCCCCGTAAACGGGGGAGCAAAAGAAAAGCCTCGAACCACGCACTTACCCCACCAACCGCTTCTCCAGCCTCGGATATTGCACTGCGAGGGTGCCGGCGCGGGCAAGGTAATAGACCAGGAAGGCGATCCACACCCCGTCATTGGCGTAGAGCGGGGACAGAACGAAATCCGCGGCCAGATAGATCAGCACCGAGGCGATGGCGGAATTGCGCAGCATGGCGCCGCGCGTTGCGCCGATGAAAATGCCGTCGAATATCCACGCCATTGCCCCCAGCAGCGGGACGATGGCGCAATACGGCAGATAGCGGATGGCTTCGCGGCGGGCCTCCTCATCGCCGATAACGAGGGCGAGGGCTTCATCGCCCCAGGCCCAGGTGAGAACGGCGAACACCGCTCCTGCGGCCAGCGCCTGTTCCGAGGTCAGAAGTAGCGCCCGGCGCAGTGTGGCGACGGATTTGCGGCCGACGGCGCGTCCGGCTTCGGTTTCCGAGACATAGGCGAAGGCATCGAGCACGAAGGCCCAGACGGTGATGACCTGCAGGAGGACGTGATTGCCGGCCAGTATATTCGCCCCCTGACGCGCCCCGGCATTTGCAAACCAGGTAAAGCCGATGATCATCGCCCAGGTGCGGATCATCAGATTGAGATTGATATCGACGAGTTTTTTCAGTGCCACGGGTTCGAGCAGGGCGGCGCGTTTGAATATCCCGCTTTGCCAGCCGCCGCGCCTGGCGATGACCCGCGCGACGAAAAACAGACCGATCAGCAAGCCCGTCCATTCCGCAATCGCGGTGGCCGCGCCGACACCGCCGGCGGCATAACCCAGCCCCATGACGAACCAGAGATCGAGGACGATATTCACCACGCTGATAACGCCGTGCACGATCAGGGTTTCGGTGGAGCGGCCCAGCCCGATCAGCCAGCCGGTGAGGGCAAAGACGCCGAAAGCCCCCAGTGCGCCCCAGCTGCGGGCGAAGAAGTAATGCGCGCCATTGGCCTCGACGGTCTCGCCGCCCTGCAGGAGGTGAAAGCCGATCGCCGCGATGGGCTGGCGCGCCAGCATGATGAACAGGCCGATGGCCCCCGCCAGCAGGCAGGCGCGCACGAGGGAGCGCTGCACTTCGGTCTCATTGCCCGCCCCGTCCGCCTGCGAGGTCAGGCCGGTCGTGCCCATGCGCAGAAAATAGAAGCTCCAGTAGACGACGCTGAACAGCGCCGCGCCCAGCGCTACCCCACCGAGATCGGTAGCATCGCCGGCAATGCCGAGCACGAAGGTGTCGACCACGCCGGCCAGCGGGATGGCGGCATTGGCGAAAACCAGCGGCCAGGCGCGCAGCAGCACGTCCTTGCGGGTGAGGGCGACAGGATCCATGCGCGCCCGATATCCGCATCCGGGGTGGGACGCAATGACAAGTCACCTATATGATGCCCCTGACGGTTTGAGGGAGAGCATCACATGATCCGGGCATGGGCAGCGAAAGAACAGGGCGGCGCGCTGGAGCGTCATGATTATGATCCGGGGCCGCTACCGGCGGATGAGGTCGAGATTGCGGTCGAAAGCTGCGGTCTGTGCCATTCCGATGTGTCGCTGATCGACAATGAATGGTTTGTCTCCGAATACCCGCTGGTGCCGGGCCATGAAGTGGTCGGCCGGGTCAGCGAAGTGGGCGCCCATGTCACGCATCTGAAGATTGGCGACCGCGTCGGCGTGGGCTGGTTCGCGCATTCCTGCCTGACCTGCCACACCTGCATGAGCGGTGATCACAATATGTGCAATGATGCCAAGGGCGTCGCCGCCGCGCATCAGGGCCGGTTCGGCGGCTTTGCCGACAAGGTGCGCGCGCAGGCCGCCTGGGCGATTGCACTGCCCGAGGGTGTGGACGCCGCCAAGGCCGGGCCGCTGTTTTGCGGCGGGATCACGGTCTTCAATCCCATCGTCCAGAACAATATCAAGCCGACGGATCGTGTGGGCGTGATCGGTATTGGCGGGCTGGGCCATATGGCGCTGAAATTCCTGAAGGCCTGGGGCTGTGAGGTGACGGCGTTCACGTCGTCAGAGGCCAAGGCGGAGGAGGCACGCGCCATGGGCGCGCACCGCATCGTCAACAGCCGTGACAAGGAGGCGCTGAAAGCCGAAGCGGGCCGTTTCGACATGGTGTTGTCCACCGTCAATGTGCCGCTGAAATGGTCCGCCTATATCAATGCGCTCGCGCCGCGCGGCAAGCTGCACATGGTCGGGGCGGTGATGGATCCGGTGCCCGTCATGGCTGCGACCCTGTTCGGAAACCAGCGCAGCGTGACCGGCAGTGCGGTGGGCGCGCCGTCCACGATTGCCACCATGCTGGATTTCTGTGCGCGGCATGACATTGCGCCGCAGACCGAACATCTGCCGATGTCGAAAATCAACGCGGCGATTGCCCGCCTGAAAGACGGTGATGTGCGCTATCGCTTCGTTCTGGAAAACGATTTCGATTGATTTGACGCCACTGGTTTTCCATCCGCTCTATGTGGCGGCGGACGTGCCCGCCACGCACCGCTTTCCCATGGGCAAGTACCGCGCCGTGGCCGAGGAGCTGGTGCGTGGCGGCGTGGTCGCGTCGATGGAGGCGTATCATCAACCGATCCTGGCGCCGGAGGCCTGGCTGACGCTGGCGCATGATCCCGGCTATGTGGCGGGCGTGCTGGGCCAGACGCTGGATGACGCCACACAACGCCGGATCGGCTTCAGGGTGACGACATTCATCGAGCAGCGGACTAGGTATTCCGTGGCCGGGACGGTGCTGGCGGCACGGCTGGCGCTGGAATATGGCGTGGCGGGCAATCTGGCGGGTGGCTCGCACCACGCCCTGCCGGAGGGCGGGGCGGGCTTTTGCGTCTTCAATGATGTCGGCGTGGCCGGAAAGCTGTTGCTGATGGAAGGCGCGGTCACCAAAATCCTGATCGTCGATCTGGATGTGCACCAGGGTGATGGCACGGCGAAAATCTTTGCGCAGGACAATCGTGCCTTCACCTTTTCCCTGCATTGCGAAAAGAACTGGCCGCGGCGGAAAATCGCCAGCGATCTCGATATCGGGCTGGAGGAAGGCACAGGGGACGATGCCTATCTGCGCGCTCTCGCCGATACGCTGCCGGGCCTGATCGCACAGGAGCGGCCGGATCTCGTCTTCTACAATGCCGGGGTCGATCCGCACCGGGACGACCGGCTCGGCCTGCTGGATCTGTCAGATGACGGGCTGGCGCGCCGCGAGGCTTATGTCATCGACACGGTGAAACGCGCCGGTGTGCCGCTCTGCGTCGTCATGGGCGGCGGGTATTCACGCGATGTGGCGGCGCTGGCGAAGCGTCATGCGCTGGCGTTTGTGGAGGTGGCTAGGTAGCTTCTGATTCTAGAAAAACGAAGCGTCTTCTAGGAGGGCAAATGAGAGAAAACCCATTGCTACTAGCCAAAGAATTACCACGATTAGGCTTGTCCACTCCCAAGAATTAAACATCCAAATATCGTATTTGGGTTGGACAGGCGGCTTGGCATCCTCTGGCGTTAGTTCGCCTATTTCAAATTTGTACTGATTTTCTCGAATATGTTTTTCAAACCGGGCGGCAAAATCGGCCTGTCGCACAGCCAAATTTCCTAGCGCAACCGAATTCAGCCAGATAGCTAGCAACGATAATCCCAAAGATACAAAAAATAACCCACCTGAAATGGCTAGCGAGAGTGGTGCTGCGATTTGCTCGTCTGAATAAAAAACGGTTCCAACGAATACTATAGCAGCGCCGGATCCTATAACTATATAATTGGATATCGAACGCTGCATTTCCCAAGACAACAATCGATTCTTATCGACTTGTTCCCAAAAGGTGCTGCGCATGTTTTCAATTATCGTCTCGGCCTCTTCACGAGCTCGCCTAATTTCGTCTTCTGTTGGAATTCGACTCATCCGAACGATTAGACACTACAAGCCCGGAGCGTCAATTGTTGGACTGCCGCCCCGAACACCGTTTCGAGCAGTATTTCACCTCATCCCAGACGCGTTCCCACTTCTTGCGCCAGGTGAAGGGACGCCCGCAGGTGACGCAGATTTTGGTGGGCAGATCAGCTTTGGAGGTCGCACGCGCCATCGACACATTTCCGGCGGGGGCGGTAAGGCGCGAGAAAGCGGTAGAGCTTGTCCAGCGGCCATTTGATGACCGCCGGGCGGGTGAGGGCGGCGAGCCAGCCAAAGCCGGGGCTGCGTTCCCAGATGGCGATAAAGGCGTCCCAGCCGGTCACCAGCTCGCCATCGCTCTTGCGCACCCAGAGCGCGTCCAGCGCGGCCTGCCGGTCTATATCCTCGGGGATGTCGCCATTGACGTCATGCAAGAGGACACGGCCCTGGCCGCGGCGCTGATAGACGCCCATCTCGTGCACACAGACCGGGCAGAGCCCGTCATAATAGGCGATGACAATATCGGTTTTCATGGGCTTGAAGATAGCGTGTCGGGCCGATGGTTCAAATGCGGCGCGGTGGCGCAGCGTGGTTGTTGTCTTTCCTCCCCTGTTTACGGGGGGGTGTCAGCGAAGCTGACGGAGGGGGCAGGATGACACACGCCCTTCGCCCCCCTCGGCCTGAAGCCTGTCCTCGGGCCGACCTAAGGTCGGACCCGTGGGGGCCACTCCGTCCGCAAGCAGGGGAAGAAAGAGGTAGATGGGGCTTGAAGCATGAGGTCGCAAAAACCCCTCACCCTCGAAACCGGATCATTGACCCGGTCTCTCTGCCCTCTGATAGGGGCATCAGCTAATGAAGAGACGTGTTTTCGGTGCCCTGGAAATCCCGCTAGGCTAGAAAACACAAAGTGTTCCGTTAATTCTTCAAAGACTGGAATCAATTCATTTTCGTACGCCATCTTAACCAACGCGACCCGTTCAAGATGGTCCGCGAATTCCGCTCGCCGAAAGGAGGCAGCTAACTGACTGAATGGGTTAAATCCCGGCAAACAAAGACCCGTTCACTTTTATCTGACCTCACCCAGTTTACAGATCGCCGCGTTAAGGTTGCGCAATCCGAGTGGCTGAAATAGTATTTGGTTTGGAGGATTGTTGATGCGAAATATTATAGCCTTCTCACTTATCTGGTTGATATTTGTGGGCTTTGGATCCGCGCAGACCAGTGCATCTATTGAGTTAGACTCCCGCAGCCGCGCTGCGCTTGAAGGTGGTGATCGCGCCCGTGTCATTGTCGAATTTGATGTGCCGGAAATTGCGTTTGCCGGCGCTGCACGTGAGGATCGAGACATAGCGCAGATTGCAGCAGTAGATATGCAATCCCGACTCATCTTTCAGCGCACTTTTGGCACGACGCCGGAAGCTGTTTTCGCGACATCCCGCGATCAGATTCAGCACGTTCAAACATTCCGGTACACACCCGCAATGGTTCTGTACGCCGATCAGAATGCGCTGGATCTTCTGGCTTCTGACCCCTCGGTCACAAGCATAATTACCGACAACGTAGATCAGCCGGTTTTATCCGACGCAACAATGGCGATTGGCGCAAATCTGGTTCACACTTGGGGGGAGCGTGGCGAGGGAAATGCAATAGCTGTGCTCGATACCGGAATATTTTATGAACACCCAGCGTTCAGTGGACGAATTAGTTCGTCGGCTTGCTTTTCAACGGCCCTTCCTGAAGAAGGGACACAGTCCACATGTCCAAATGGTGGTCCAGTCGAGCTGGGCGGTCGTTCAGCTCAGGCATGCCATCTGGATCAATATGGTGAAAGCTGCGCTCACGGATCGCATGTCGCCAGCATCGCGATGGGAGATTCAGGCCTTCATCCGACATTGGGGCAATATGATCTGGTGGGGGTTGCTCCGGGCGCGACTGTAATTCCAGTCCAAGTGTTTTCTTATATCGTTGATTATGATTTTTGTGGAACGAGTGTGACCTGTATTGGAAGCTACGTATCTGATCAAATTGCGGCGCTAGAATGGTTATACCAGAATCGGCAAATACTTGAGTTAACATCCATCAATATGAGTCTTGGCGGAGGGTCATTTGCTGAAGCCTGCGACGATGACAGTCGCGCACATATCATAGGAGAGCTTGTCGATGAAGGGATTGCTGTCGTCATAGCAGCAGGCAACCAGAATATTCCTGGTGAAGTTTCGGCACCCGCATGCATTACATCGGCAGTTGCCGTCTCCGGTGGTAATTTTGCCAAAAGCGGACTGATAGATTTTTTGGCACCTACCTATGTTGAGGCCGCAGGAGATATTGCGAACGGCAATTTGATTCAAGCATTTAATGGGACCTCTATGGCCTCACCGCAGGTGGCAGGAAGCATCGCCTTATTGATGGCAGCATTTCCGAATGCAACTTTGGACGATATTATCGCTGCGTTTCGCATAACTGGCGACTACAGGTATTTCTATACTCTCGTGGACGGTCGTTCTGAGCAGATTCAGCGCCCGCAGATTCGAGTTGATCTGGCATACCTTAATTTATTTGAGGGGTTTGCTCCGCAATCACCAGTCTTGCTGGACGCACCGGGTGCCATCGTATTTACGGGTATGGTGGATGAGCCTGACACGTTTAATTCAGAGCGAATTCAAATTCAGAATAATAGTAGCGAAAACGCAAACTGGGCCGTCACTGACTATGGCGACATGCTGTCGTTTAGCTGGGTGCCTTCCGAGACCAGCCAGCCTGTGCCCTATTCAACAAATGACGATGGAATTAGCGGATTTTTAGCTCCCGGTGAGACCGTGACACTTACGCTCCAATTGCGGCAAACGCCAGATAACACTCAGGCCATTAGTGGCCAAATTGAAGTGCTAGCTGGCGGCACATTTCGGCAAATTTCATTGAATGTGCTCCCATCGCTTCGCCCACCACCGAATGACGATCTGCGCAATGCAATTTTTTACGATTCAAGTGAATTTAATCCCTTTGTCAGATTCGGCCGGGCCAGTTTTGAAACTGGAGAGCCTCTCATACCCGGAGCAGACGGATCGGTCTGGTTCGCATGGCTAGTTCCATTTTCTGGAACCTTCACCATTCACAAGAGCGGCTATGGCGACCCTCATTTTACGGTTTTCGTAGCGACGGATGGAAGCATTACCGAAGTGACGGATTTACCTCCACCGCTTGTCAGTGATGTAACAAGTTACACTGGCGATGCTGTCAGAGATGAAGTCTATTATATTCAGGTCGCATCAGCTGACAGTCGCAATCAAGATATCTCCTTGTTTGTACGATTAAGTCAGTCAACGCCATTCGGCTCCAGCATTGCCAACGCATATCCACTGGTGGGAAATTCAGGTTATGTCGATCCGCTAACGTTAACCTGGCAGCCCGGCGTTGAAGATGATTGGATTCCAGAGGGGTCCATTTTCCAACGCGGAGATGAAAATCGCCAAGCTTGGTTTCGTTGGACTGCCCCCTACGATGGGACCTTTTACATTTCCACCGAATATGAATTGCGACCTCATAACTTGTCGATGGCAATTTATAGCCGCTCAGATGGAATTTCCGATTTCTCGGAAACGGATGATCCCGCGGTATTGTCATTAATGCGAGCCGTAGAATTTGATGGTTCGGATCGAGACGACCCATTGCCGAATTTGCGACGGCAAATATCTGCTCAAGTAGAGGCTGGTCGGACGTATTGGATACGTTTCGGGGGAATTGGGTTTGTCGATGACTCGTTCACATACGGCTATGGCCGTCCATCGTCCGGCCAGCTTATGCCTTCTGTACTTCCCACGATTAGACGAGTCGGTCTTGGGCAGCCTGTAACCGCCTTTATGACAATCATAAATCCGCTAAGGGGCAATCGAACAGCCGTCAATTGCCGAATTGAACCAACTTTATCGGATTTCCGTCCGCAAAGGCTAAATTTCCCGTTTTCCTATCAACGGACAAATGCGTTGAATGAACCGGTCGGAGATCTAAACCCAACCTTCGATCTAGCCCCTGGCAGTGCGCAGAGTTTCGTATTGCGTTTTGAGCCTGCCTTAGCAAACCTATACAGGCCCCAATTTAGCTATACGTGCGACAACGTCCTCCAACCTGCATTCAGTTGGTATTATCCAACTGGTCAATTCATTTTTTCGGCCGCTCACACGGATAGTTTTGACATCATTCCCATAGCTGTCACTCCAACCGCAGACGGCATTATTGATGTCAGCAACACCGCGACGTCGGCATTTGCGTTGGCAGCCGTCAACAATGGGGAAGCATCAGGAAGCGTTTGGATCAGGTCTCACTACAACCTGGTTGGTCCAGGGGGTATAATTAGCGCTCGGATATGTGAAACGAACTCGAATACAGGTCAGTGCATCAGAGATCGTGATAGTATAATTGAAGCACATTTTGAGCCAGGCGAAATCAAAACCTTTTCGGTATTTTTGATTGGAACCCAAACAGGGGCTGCATTTCGTCCAGCCGATCAACGGATATTTTTAGATTTTCTAGCCGATACATCATCGGCGTCTCTTGAGAATTTGGTTGGCCGAACATCGGTTGCTATACGAACAATCGGAGACTGATGAACGTGGAGCTATGTCAGAAGAAAATCGATTACGCCAACTATTGCCGTTTCCTGAGGACTGTGGATGAAGAATCTCTGCGCTATTTCACAACTTAGCCTGGGGTTATTCGCCTGATTATATTATTGTATTTTCGCCTCCCACCATACCTCTGATCGATCAAGCGCCTGACCAACATGTATAGCCCCGAAAAGAGATGAGCGGGTAGGGTGGACAGTATTCGAACAGCCCATTCCAAGTTCAAATTTTCAATTGCCCTACCACCACCGTGTGTAATAATATCAATTTCTTAAATGGATTGACGTAATGAAATTACCTGCCCTCTCCCCTTGAAAGGGGCGAGGGAAAATGCGCTCACGGCGACACCGAAGACGGTGATCAATTATCCACCGGTTCCGGCTTGATCAGGAAATGGCCATGCAATGTGGCGACGGGGGCTTCGCGGCGGCCCTGCCAGGCCTCGACGCGGACATTGGCAACGCGTGCGCCTGAGCGGCCGATGATGGCGCGGGCATAGACGTCTGCTGCACGGGCGGGGCGCAGATAATCCACGGCGACATCGATCGGCTTGGGCAGGCGGACGAGTGTCTGTGAGGCCAGTAATGCCCCGGACGCAACGATTTCCATGAAGGCGCCGACCGCGCCGCCATGCAGGGCCGGAACCAGCGGATTGCCGACCAGATGCTCCTCATAGGGCAGCACGCCGGTCAGTTCGTCGCCCTTGCGCTCGAAGCGGACACCGAATTTGGCGACATAGGGGGCTTTGAGCAGGGTTTCGATCAGCGCATCGCTCATGTCAATTCCCCGGTCTCGATGGCCTTGCGCACGCGTTCGGCGGCTTCCTTCGACGGGCGTGTCACCATGAAGGCAGCGGAGGCCGTGGCGACCGGATCGCTTTCATCGCCGTCATGAGCGGTGGCGCGGACAAAGGCGATGAGGCCGTGGGCGCGGATGCATTCGGCCTCGGCAATGATGTCGTGTCCGGGTTCTGCCGGACGCATATAGTCGATACGCAGATCGAGCGTGGCCGGGGTTTCCTTTGCGCCGAGGCCGGAAAAGGCGGCCACACCGCAGGCATGATCGAGCAAGGCAGTGACCACGCCGCCATGCATGACGCCGGTGTCGGGATCGCCGATCAGATCCTTGCGATAGGGCGCGCGCATGGTGGCGCGTCCCGGGCCGAGCCCGTCCAGTGCCAGGCCGAGCGCCTGGGCATGAGGCGAGCCATCGACGATGAGCGGCGCGAGGCGGTTCAGCAATTCCTGGAGTGATTCCGGCATGGGGTGTCCTTGATGGTCAGGCCCCTGAGATAGGCTTTATCGGAAAGCAGGGCTAGGGTCCTGACCCTAAAGCCGCGACAGGCGCATCTTCACCACATCCTCCAGGCCCTGAACCACGCTGATACGGACAGCGTCATTGGCATCGCGGGCGCGCTCGAGCTGGACCAGGGCGGCGCGGTGCATCTCGACGATCTCGTTCTCCTTCGGGCCGAAATCGCGAACTGCCCCGAGATAGCGGTTGAGGGAGACCGAGACACGGCGGGCCTGAAGGCAGCCATCGCGGGCCACTTCATAGGCCAATGCCAGACAGGCATTGCGGGCCGCGGTGAGGGAATCGACCAGGCCGTTCTCGACATCCTTGTTGCGTTTGAACGGTGGCGGACGGTAGCCTTCACGTGTCTTGCGGCGGCGATCAGGTCCGGCAAAGCGGGTCTGTTTGACAAAAAGGCGGGGGATGGCAGCGTGTTCCACGCGTTGCAGGAAATCAGCGGTCGAGAGCGGCTTCTTCAGAAATTCGCTGGCGCCGGCATCGCGGGCCCGTTCGACATCGACGCGGGAGGAATACTGGCTGGTCAGCACGATGGGCACATCGCGGGAGGCGATATTACTGCTTTCGCGGATCGATTTGACGAGGGCCAGTCCCTGGCGGTGATCGCGTTGACCGGCGCTCCAGCCGGTCACCACCATGCCCGGCAGATCCCGCTCGATGATGGATTTCGCCTCGGCTTCACTGCCTGCTGTGATGATGGTTTTCGCGCCGGCTGTGGAAAGGGTGCTGGTCATCAGGCGGCGCATCAGGGTGCCCTGCTCGAGCACGAGCACGGGCCGGTCTCTCCACGTGTCACCATGTGAAGACCAGTGCGCAAAACTCTCTATGGCAATCGCTGCGCCCATCCACCCCTCCAAGGCCGTTATCCTTAATCGGAAGCCTTGGATTTTTCACGCGATTTCGGTGATCAGGGTGAACGTTTTCCTAATGCGCGGACGATGTGGATAACGATCCATATGGGGACCACCAGAATCGCTCCAAGGATGAGATAGTCGAAGGACCATCCCACCAGATCCACGGAAATACGCAGAAATTCCTGCCATGCCTCGGCGATGGTGCCGAAGAAATCGACCCACAGATTGCGCGGGTCGACACGGAAAGCCGCCAGTACAAGACCCGCAATGATCGAGATCAGGGCCACGCGTAGCAGATCACCCGGCGTTACCGATAACAAACGCTGAAGCCGGGTTTTCGGTTCTGCGGACGGGGCCGCATTGGTGGAATTGTTTTCAGTCTCTGACATAATTCCATTTTCCCCCGTGATTGCGGCGCGATTGTGGCTTTAGCCCTTCCTCTGGATTTCGACCTGGTGCGGATAGGGGATCTCGATGCCATTGGCGTCAAAGGCTTCCTTGATACCCTTCATGGCGTCGAAATAGACCGGCCAGTAATCGGGTGTCTTCACCCAGGCGCGGGTCACAATATCGATCGAGGAGGAATTGTGGGCGATGACGCCGAGGAAGAATTCCGGGTCCTTCAGCACCCTCTCGTCCGCATTGTAATGGGCGCGGATGACGTCCATCGCCTTGTTGATGTCGTCATTGTAGGAAATGCCGAAGGTGATATCGACGCGGCGGGTCGGCTTGATCGAATAATTGGTGATCACATTGCCCCAGGCCTGGCCATTGGGAACGATGATGGTCTTGTTATCGGGCGTGTTGAGTTCGGTCGTGAAAAGGTTGATGTCGGCCACAGTGCCGGAGACACCGCCCACTTCCACGAAATCGCCCAGTGAATAGGGGCGGAAGAAGACCAGCATGACACCGGCGGCGACATTGCCGAGCGCGCCCTGCAGGGCCAGGCCGACGGCAAAGGCGGCGGCACCGATGGCGGCGACCAGCGAGGTGGTTTCGACGCCAAAACGGCTCAAGACCGCGATGAAGACGACCACCAGAATGGCGTAACGCACCATGGAGGCAAAGAAATTCGCCAGCGTGCGGTCAATTCGCGGATTGCGTTCCACGGCGCGCAACACGGCTTTCTTGACGCCGCCGGCGACCATGTAGCCGACGATCAGAATAGCGAGGGCCAGAAGCACGTTGACGCCCCCCTGGGTCACGATCCGGATGATCTGATCAATGAGGGCCTGATTGTCGGTCAAGAATTGTTCCACGAGCTGCTCCATGAACGGGTAGACTTGATTTTGCGCTTCCCTAGCATGGTTATTTCGGTCTGCAAGCCTTTCGGCGGCCGCTGCGTTGCGTTTTCAGCCAGTGCTGCTAACCCTTCTCAATCGCAGACTTTCGGGGAGTGATATGGCGTCTGATTCCACACCTGCACAGCCGGAGGCCCAGAAGGGTGTTCTGGGCTGGATCGAGCGGACCGGCAATGCCTTGCCGGACCCGGTTTTCATCTTCTTCTACCTGATTGCCGCGCTGGTCGTGATCAGCGTTGCGCTGTCGGCCCTCGGGGTCTCGGTCCAGCTGAATGACCAGATACTGACCGGGCTGGGGGACGCCGGCCGGGCCCGTTTCGGGATTGGCGATGACGGTGTCATATCGGTGGCGAGTCTGCTGAATCCGGCGAATCTGCAGCAATTGCTGACGCAGATGCCCACCACTTTCACCCACTTCCATCCGCTCGGCTATGTGCTGGTGGTGATGCTGGGGGCCGGTGTGGCCGAACGGGCCGGCCTGTTCGGCACCGCCATGCGCGCGGGCGTGCGCAATGCGCCGACCTTTCTTCTGACGCCGGTCGTGGCGCTGATTGCCATGCTGGGCAATCACGCCGCCGATGCCGGATATGTCGTGCTGATTCCGCTGGCCGGAGTGCTGTTCGCGGCGGCGGGCCGGCATCCGATTGCCGGGATTGCGGCGGCTTTTGCCGGCGTGTCGGGCGGGTTTTCGGCCAATATCGCGCCGGGCCAGCTGGATGCGCTGTTGTTCGGTATCACCCAGGCCGGCGTGGATCTGATCAATCCCGGCTATATCGTGAATATCGCCGGAAACACCTTCTTCATTATCGGCCTTCTGGTGCTCTATCTGCCGATCATCTGGTATGTCACGGACCGCATTATCGAGCCGCGCCTGGGCAAGTGGACCGGCGGCGTGGCGCCCGGTGGTGAGGCCGATGAGGATGATGATCCGACCAAGCCGCTGACCGCTGGCCAGAAAAAGGGCCTGATGTGGGCCGGTATTGCGACCCTGGCCGTGATCCTGGTCTGGGCGTTTCTCACCCTCGGGCCGGGCACGCCGCTCTATGATGAGGCGGCCGATACGGTCACGGCGGCGCTCTCGCCCTTCTTCACCTCTCTGGTGGCTGGCTTCTTCGTCCTCTTCCTTGCCGCCGGTACGGCTTATGGCGTGTGTGCCGGCACCATAAAGAATCACCGCGATCTGGTGGGCATGATGTCGAAGGCCATGGGCGATATGGCCTATTATCTGGTTCTGGCCTTTGCCGCCGCACATTTCGTGGCGATGTTCGGCTGGTCCAATCTGGGGCTGATCACGGCGGTGACAGGGGCCGGCGCAATCGAATCCTCCGGACTGCCGCTGCCGCTGGTTCTCGCCTCGCTGGTCCTGCTGACCGGCTTCATCAATCTGTTTGTCGGGTCGGCGAGCGCGAAATGGGCGCTGCTGGCTCCGGTCTTCGTGCCGATGTTCATGCTGCTCGGCGTCTCGCCGGAAGCGACAACAGCGGCCTACCGGGTGGGCGATTCCGCGACCAATATCATCACCCCGCTGCTGGTATATTTCCCGCTTATCCTGGTGTTTGCCCGGCGCTGGCTGCCCGGCTTCGGCCTGGGCAGCCTGACCGCGATCATGGTGCCGTATTCGGTGCTGATGATGGTGGTCGGCTTCCTGATGATGCTCGGCTGGGTCTATCTCGGCTGGCCTCTGGGACCGGGTGCAGGCGTTGAATACATCGCGCCGGCCGCCGGCGGATAGAGCCGGTTTTTGACTGAAGAAGCGGCGCGGGACAGACATGTCCCGCGCCATTTTTGTCTGGACCCGCCTCCGGACCGGATAGTCTCAAACACTTTTTATATTGAGGAAATATTGCTTTGAATTAAATTGCCCGGCTTTTACGTTTGAGATTTATGGCCTTATGAGCCGCTTGATTCTCAATTCCCTCGCGCTTTCGTTTTTATTGTGCGCCAGTGTATTCGCGCAGGACGCCGGTACCGTCCGCTACGAATTCCCGGTGCGCCTGTCAGAAAACTCCCAAGCCTTCAGTTACGGAACGGTTCACGATTATTTCGATCATGATCCGGCGACACCCGGCTATTTGCAGGACTGGGCGTGCGGGACGCGGACTTATGACCGGCTTGCAGGCGGATATGATCATGCCGGGACTGATTTTTTCCTTCTGCCTTTTCCCTGGGACATGCTGGATGCGGGCGATGTCGAGGTCGTCGCCGTAGCAGCCGGTGAAGTCGTGGATCTGCGAAGCGGTGAATTTGACCGGGAATGTTCCTGGGACGGGTCGCCGGGATCCGATGATTACAATCGCAGAGCCAACTTTGTTCAGCTTCGCCATGCCGATGGCAGCACGACCCTATATGCCCATCTGGCCGCCGAACTTGCCCACGGCATTGAAATGGGTGCGATGGTGGAAGCGGGGCAGATTCTGGGAACGGTGGCAACGTCCGGATATACATCCTACCCGCATCTGCATTTTGAGCCATGGACCGCAGAAGGCGTAGCTTTTGACCCCTATGAAGGTGTGTGCAGCGCGACGCCGACCCGCTGGCGGCATCAGCCCGCCTATCAGAATACGGTTGTGAACCACATCGAGACCCATACACAGCGCCCCTATGTTCCGACACTGGGCCTGAATATCTGCCATCAGACCGACCGGGAAGAATATGTCTCCGACCGCTTCCAACCCGGCGATACAGTTCATATCGGCATCGGTCTCAGCGATTACTATACATCCACCCGCGGCACCTATCAGGTCTTGCGCCCCGATGGCAGCGTCTTCGCGACGCAGTCCAGCGAAATGCCGTCGCCCGCCAACCCGGTCAGCCGGTGGAATACCGGTCTGTATGATCTGTTCAGTGTGGATTTACCCGAGAGTGCTCCGGCCGGGACCTGGCGCATTCGAGCCGACATCAACGGGCAGGTCTGGGAAAGAGGATTTTTTGTCGGGATTTCCCCGGGTGAAACCCGGATAGGTGCCGCCGTTCTTCCGTCGAGCCGTTCGATCTCCAGCGGTGATCCGTTAAACCCGGCCGCAGCCACCGCTTTTGCGACGGTGGTGAATACCGGATCGGAAACGGCCCATGCTTGCGGCGTTTATGCCGACCGGCCCATAGACGGCAGGCTCGATTTCTACACCACCGACCCGGCGACCAACGCGGTGAACGGGGCACGAAACGCTAATTTCAACATACCACCGGGCGGGCAACAAACCCTGCTTCTGGCTTTTACGCCGAACTATCGTGCCCGCGCGGATAGCTGGGCGCTGAATTTCCGATATCTTTGCCGGAATGCCCGCCGCGCGCGGCAAATCAGCGGTGTGAACTCCCTGCTGCTTTCCTTCGGCCCCGCTGCGGTACCGGATCTCATCGCGGTCGCGGTGACGCCTTCGGGCGACGGCATATTGCGCATCGCGGATGAGAATTCGGCCGCCGCATTTGCGATGGCTGTTTCCAATGTGGGTGCGGCGGGAATGCTGACTGTTCGGCCTGTCGGCCTCGGATCTGCTACAACATTGCGGCTTCGCATTTGCGAAACGGATCCAGTCAGTGGCGTCTGTCTCGCGCCGCCTACCGAAGCCGTTTCCCACGCGTTCGCGGACAATGAAACCGCCAGTTTTGCGGTTTTCGTGCGCGCTCAGGGCGAGGCGGTGGACTTTGCGCCCGCAACATCCCGTATCCAGCTGATTGCGGAGGATGCTGGCGGAATCATCCGCGGCGCAACCAGCGTCGCTGTGCAGACGCATTAAGTCGCGTTAGCCTGACCACAATCATGGTGCCGCATTCGGTGCTGATGATGGTGGTCCCATAAATTCTCGTGTGCAGGCTGGCAGGCCGTGCGCACGGGAATTTGAATGGACATGTCAGGCGATTGGCCTAATCTACGCCTGTCCTTGGGGGACACCGGTGCTGGTGCTTCAATTTGGGTGGATTCCCGATCCACCCAGTGGAGCCGTTTATGCGAAACCGATTTTTTCTTGCTATCGTCACCACGATTGTGACCCATGGCCCGAGTTTGGCGCAATCTCAGCAATTGAATGACCGGCCAACGGCGATCCATGCGCCGATAGACTATACGTCAGTCAATGCAGAGATCGAAGCCAATATCGAACGTCTTGGACTTGCGCGCGCTTCCGTTGATTCCACCACAGCAACGCGAGACAGCTTTGACCGTCTGATCTATCCGGTTCGGGCCGCCCCGAATGCGGACGTTTTCCGGATTCATCATACATCCAATTTTGTGGACCTTGATCCGGTCAGTCCCGGTTCGCTCATGGATTATGCCTGTGGGGCTCGGACATATGACCTCAATTCCGGATACGATCATGCCGGCATCGACATCGTCGTGACACCTTTCAGAGCTCATGCGATGAATCAGAACTGGGCAGACGTGATTGCGGCTGCGCCGGGCGTGATCATCGCCCGAAATCATCTCGCTGCTGACCGGAATTGCGGGGGTATCAGCGCCAGCCCGGATGCCAATTTTGTGACCATTCTCCAGGATGATGGCATTACGGCCTATTATTTTCACATGGCGCGGAATTCCCTGACTGACAAACAGGTCGGGGACCGCGTGGAGGCGGGTGAATTCCTGGGCCGTATAGGCAGTTCGGGCCTGTCGGCGGAACCGCATCTGCATTTTGAACTGAGGCATCCAAATGGCTCTGTCGTTGATCCGAATGCCGGTGCCTGTGGAGCCAGCGACACACTCTGGCGGCATCAACCCGCCTATAGCGATTCCGTTATAACGGCCATTTTCAGTCATAATTTTACACCCGACTATCCGGCTTCCTTTTGCAGCCCGGAGTTTCCGAGATTCCGGACCGCCTTTTCGCCCGGGGATCGCGTATATCTCGGTCTCTATGTCCGCGATCGCGGCGTTGGTGCCATATCCACACTGACGGTTCTCGACCCGGCAGGCCAAGAAGTTTTCAGCCAGGATTTTGCCGGGGCCACGACATTCAGTGCCCGGGCTGATTTTCAGACGAGCTATGTCTTGCCGGCTGATGCCCCCGAAGGGCGTTGGATCATCCGTGGCGATTATCAGGGCGATATCCGCGAGCGGGCTTTCTATGTTGGCCCGCCTCCCGAAGAAAACGCGCGGCTGGCCTCGGCTGTTCTGCCGGGAAGCCGGTCATTCCAGGCGGGACAGACGGCCACGGTATTCGCAACCGTGCTCAACCCTTCGTCCGTCACTGCTTCCGGCTGCTGGATTTCTCCGGCTGCCCCGGTGGCCGGTCAATTCGAATACCGGGAAACCGATCCGGCCACAAATGCTGTGACCGGCAGCCGGAATGCCGTGTTTGATATAGCGCCTTCCGGTTCAAGAAGTTTCCTGATCTCGGTCACACCAGGCTCTGGTACCGCCGCTGACTCATTCGATCTGAATCTTCGCTACAAATGCGACAATAGTGATGCTGCAAACATCATCTCCGGTGTGAATTCCGTGCTGCTCTCCTTCGGCCCTGTCGCGGTGCCGGATCTTATCGCCGTCGCGGTGACGCCGTCGGGCGACGGCATATTGCGCATTGCGGATGACGTTTCTGCGGCGGCCTTTGCCATGGCGGTCTCGAATGTCGGTGCAGGGGGTGAACTGACGCTGCAGCCGGAAGGGCTGGGCGCGGCGAGCACCTTGCGCTTGCGGATTTGCGAAACGGATCCCGCGGCCGGGACCTGTCTTGCTGCTGCCGCGGAAACCGTCACGCGCAGCTTTGCGGCCAATGAGACCGCCAGCTTTGCCATATTCGGCCGCGCACAGGGCGAGGCGGTACCGTTTGCTCCGGCCAGTGCGCGTGTCCGCCTGATCGCGCAGGACGCCGCCGGTGTCGTGCGCGGCTCGACGAGCGTTGCCGTGCGGACGAATTAGGTTGCCGCCACGACGGCAGCAGTGGTGGCGGCGGTGGTTGCGGCGATCATCGCGGCCTGCGCTGCCAATATGGCCGCATAATCGGCGGCGGCTCCGGCCGGGGTGCGCAGACCGGTCATGGTGGCCGCCAGTCTGACGGCCAGCCGCCCGGCCACCATGCTGCTGACGCGGGGCTGCAGGCTGCGGACAAAGGCATCGGCTTCCAGCAGGGCATCGCCGGCATCCGAGCCATCCTCGACCTGTGCGGCCAAGGTGGCCAGCCCGGCCCAGCCCGCGCGCTGGCGCAATCTGCTCTGCTGCTGAACGGCGACGTTGAGCGCGGTCCAGGCGGAGGTGAAATCATCCGTGCGCGGGTGGGCGATGGCGATGTCGAGGACGCATTTATTGTGCGCGCTTTTCGGCACCCCCGCCGTGGCCAGCGTGTTGCGGGCCTTTTCCAGCCGGCTCAGGGCCGTGGCCGGTGTTTCATTGCCGGCCGCCATCATTGCCGCATAGGTCTCCTCGGCCGGCGGATAGCGCCGCCACCAGGGCGCGGCGACTTCCTCGAGAATGTCATAGAACATGCTGGCTTGCGAATAGCTGCCCCCGGCACACAACATGACAAGCGCGGCGGGAGCACCGCCGGATGACAGGCTGCGGCCGCCGCGCCGTTTGCGCTCGGCCTTCAGTGTTTCCATCATCTTGACCAGGCCGCCACCATCGCGGTTCGAAGCCGCCAGCGCGGCCCCGTAGACCAGCCGCATGGTGGTGGACGGGCTGTGCCAGCCAGACCTAGAGGCATTGATGGCGTCGCGCTCGCGGAGAGTGCGCCGGACCAGGGTTGCGGGCGGATCCTTTGCGCCCAGACAGGCTGCAGCCGCGAAGCGCGCGGACATGCGTTCGGATTTCTTCGTGGTGTCAAAAAAGGCGGATTCGAGTGCGCGATAGTCTTCAATGGCTGCATGAGCCATGGCTGTCCCTCACAAGTCTGCGCTCCCCCGAGCGGTGCCTGTCTAGCAAAATATCCTCATTCAGTCAGGGGGAATGCCACTCAAGGTGTCCCTCTTTGCGGATTCGGGCCTGTGCGGGGCGGAACCGGCAGGCTAGATTTGTACCGATGAGCGACCTTGTCCTGCCTTCGCGGTTTGCCCGCTGGTTTGCGGCGCGCGGCTGGCAGGCCCGGCCGCATCAGCTGGAGATGATCGAGGCCGCCGGCAAGGGTGAGGATGCGCTGCTCATTGCGCCCACCGGGGGCGGCAAGACACTTGGCGGCTTTCTGCCCAGCCTGATTGATCTGGCGGATGTGGCGGGCGGCGGTCCGAAACGCCCGCATCGCCTGCACACGCTCTATATCTCGCCGCTCAAGGCGCTGTCCGTGGATGTCGCCCGCAATCTGATGACGCCCGTGGCGGAGATGGCGCTGGATATCCTGATCGAGACGCGCACGGGCGACACGCCGGTCTCCAAGCGCCAGCGCCAGCGCGACAGGCCGCCCGACATCCTGTTGACCACGCCGGAACAGCTGGCGCTGTTTTGCGCCTCGCCCAATGCGCGGGCCTTTTTCGGTGACCTCGAACGCATTATCATCGACGAAATTCACGCCCTCGCGCCGCAAAAGCGTGGAGACCTCCTGTCGCTGGGTCTGGCCACGCTGGCACAATGGGCCCCCGGGGCCAGCCGCGCCGGGCTGTCGGCGACGGTGTCAGACGAAGGCGGGCTGGCGCGCTGGCTGACGCCGCAAGGTGAGACACCGGCTTTTGCCCGGATTGTGCGCGGCAGCGAAGGACCGAAGCCACAGATCGACATTCTGTCCAGCACAGAACGCATTCCCTGGTCCGGGCATTCGGCACGGCACGCCATGGGCGAGGTCTATGCCGCGATCAAACAGGCGCGGCTGACCCTCGTCTTCGTGAATACGCGGGCACAGGCGGAAGCCACCTTCCAGGCGCTCTGGCGCTTGAATGAGGACGGGCTGGCGATAGCACTGCATCACGGCTCGCTGGCGGTGGAACAGCGCCGCAAGGTGGAAGCCGCCATGGCGTCCGGCCAGCTGAAAGCCGTGGTGTGCACCTCGACCCTCGATCTCGGCATTGACTGGGGCGATGTCGATCTGGTCATCCAGATGGGCGCGCCCAAGGGCTCGGCCCGGCTGATCCAGCGTCTGGGCCGGTCCAATCACCGGCTGGACGAACCCTCGCGGGCGCTACTCGCCCCGGCCAACCGGTTCGAGCATCTGGAATGCGAGGCGGCGCGGGCAGCCGTTGCCGAAGGCGTTCTGGATGGTGAACCCTTGCGCGCCGGGGCGCTGGACGTGTTGGCCCAGCACATAACGGGCCGGGCGTGTGGGGAGGCGGTTTCCAGCGATGATCTTTTCGCCGAAGTGACGCAGGCCGCGCCCTATGCCGGCCTTGCCCGCAGCGAATTCGACCGGGTGCTGGAATTCTGCTCCACCGGTGGATATGCGCTGGATAATTACGAGCGCTTCCGGCGTCTGATCCGCAACCAGGACGGGCTCTGGCAGGCGCGCAATGCGCGTGTGGCCCAGCGGCACCGGATGAATGTCGGCACGATCATCGAAGCGGAGATGTTGAGGGTCGTGCTTTCCTCCCCCGTGAACGGGGGAGGGGGACCACGAAGTGGTGGAGGGGGGACGCCCCCCTCGTCGCTTCCCCGCCTACGCGAGGACAAGCCGCGCACTCCCCCCGCAAGCGGGGGGAGAAAGACCATGCGGCGCTGGGGCCGTTCACTGGGTGAGGTCGAGGAATGGTTCCTCGAACAATTGGTGCCGGGCGATACTTTCGTCTTTGCCGGGCAGATCCTGGAATTCCAGGGCATATCGGAAAACGCAGCACTGGTGACGCGATCATCTGACAGCGAGCCGAAAGTGCCGTCCTATAATGGCGGCAAGTTTCCGCTCTCCACCTATCTGGCCAAGCGTGTGCGCGAGATCGCGCATGACCCGGCGCAATGGTCCGTCCTGCCGGATCAGGTGCGCGACTGGCTGACGCTGCAGCAGGAAAAATCGCGCCTGCCGCAGCCTGATGACCTGCTGGTCGAGACTTTCCCGCGCGGCGGCAAGCATTATCTGGTCTGCTATCCGTTCGAGGGCCGTCTGGCGCACCAGTCTCTGGGCATGTTGCTGACCCGCCGGCTGGAGCGCCTGCGGATGCGGCCGGCCGGTTTTGTTGCCAATGAATATGCGCTGGCTGTCTGGGGGCTGCGTGATCTGGCAGGCGTTGATATGGACGCGCTGTTTTCAGAAGACATGCTGGGCGATGATCTCGATGCCTGGCTGGCGGAAAGCCCGCTGATGAAGCGGACCTTCCGGCAATGCGCGGTGATTTCCGGCCTGATCGAGCGGCGGTTTCCGGGCCATGAAAAGACCAGCCGGCAGGTCACCTTCTCCGCCGATCTGATCTATGATGTGCTGCGCGAGCACGATCCGGAGCATATCCTGCTGCAGGCGGCGTGGCGCGATGCGGCCACGGGGCTGCTGGACATTCGCCGTCTGGGCGAGGCGCTGAAGCGCGTGAAGGGGAATATCCATTCTATCAACCTCCCGCGGGTCTCGCCGCTGGCGGTGCCGGTCCTGCTCGAAATCGGGCGCGAACCAATTTATGGCGAGGCGCAGGAAAGCCTTCTGGCGGATGCCGCCGATGATCTGGTGAAGGACGCAATGGCGAATGGCTGAGGCCGCGAAGAAAATCGAAGAGCCGGTTTGCCGCGTCAATGGCGTAACGGTCGTGCCGCATCTATCCGGCGCACTGTATGTGCCGGAATTTTCCGCGCTGCTGGTCGCCGATCTGCACCTCGAAAAAGGCTCGGCCTTTGCCGCCGGGGGCCAGCTCCTGCCGCCCTATGATACGCGGAAAACGATTGCGCGCCTGTCTGAAGCGATTACCGCCTGCGGCGCGCAAACCGTCATCGCGCTGGGCGACAGTTTTCATGACCGGGATGCGGATCATCGTATTCATGACGAGGATGCGGAGACGCTGGCCGGGCTCGTCCGGTCTGTGGCCGACTGGATCTGGATCGAGGGCAATCACGATCCGGAGCCGCCGGCGCGTTTCGGTGGGCGCACCGTGCCGGAGCTGGCGCTGGGCGGGCTGATGCTGCGGCATGAACCGTCAGCGGAAGATGCGCCGGGCGAGATTTGCGGGCACCTTCATCCCGCGGCGAAAGTCGCCGGGCGGGGACGGCGCCTGCGCTGTTTTGCGACCGATGGCACGCGCATGATCCTGCCGGCCTTCGGGGCCTATGCCGGCGGGCTTTCGGTGCGGGATGCCGCGATCCTGTCGGTCTTCGGGCGCTGCCCGGATGCCTGGGTCCTGGGCCGCGATGCCGTCTATCCGATCCCGGCAAAACGCATTTCCGGCTAGATCATAAGCTCATAAACGGCATTCGTTTTGGGCGAAGCCCGGTTCAATTTCCCAGGGCCGCAGGCATGGGTAGATCCTTCAGCCTTTCGCGCCCTCCGCTTTCGTGCATTCAGTCGGCACCCGTACTGGATTCCGGACCGCCCGGGACGCTGAGAGCAAATGTTTCAGCTGTGTAAATCGGGAACACCAAAAACCGGTTCTGGTTCAACGCAAACATCCCGGGATGGTCGATGGGTGCGCAGCTTGCCTCGCCGCCGGCCGGGCAACGCTCCAATGCGACAATGGCGTCGCGCGGCACCCTCATACGGTAGAAAATATACTGGCCGCTGCCGTTGTCCGGCCCTTCGCTTTCGTCACTTGTTTGATGACCCACACGCCAGCGATCTGCCAGGCCTGCCGCCGGTATCAAATCATCTGTGCTCAGCTGAGGCCCGGCTGGTTCATTCAACCACCGGATCACAGCCCAGATGTTTTCTGCTTCGCTGATATTCCGGTAGGAATACAAGTTGTCATCACTGCACGAGGAAATGTCTGTTGCCGCTTCCGGGACACCGGTTGAGCAACCGGCCTGATAGACCGGGACGCTTTGCCCAACCAATACGCGGCAATCCCCGGCATCAGAGCCATTACCCATCTCATCTATCAGGCAGAAATCCCGCGCAGGCAGTTTTGTGACTATGTGCCGGACAATATGTGACCCGGTGTCAGCGGAAAGGTTCGGTGGGGTTTCTGTCATTCGGGTTGCGGCCAGGGATCGAGGCGTTTCTTCCACCGGTTCGCCTGTCAATCCCGTTCGGAAGTCGATATCGAATGAAGCTATTTCAGCCGCGTTCAGTTGAGCGGATTCAGAGCCGAAGCTGAGCAGGCCGTTATTGACCGTAATGCTGATCTGATCACTGGTCCCCGGATGATGCTGAGGGTTGATCCGGTATTGATGAGACGTGTCAGCAACGGCTGTTTCAGTGATAGTCAGCGTCCCCTGTTCCCCCGGTATGGACGGCGTGAAAATGATGTCGAACCGGCTTTGCGGCAAATAGTATAATCCGGAGGCACTGCATTCTGCGCCGGTACATCCCCTGGAAGATATTCCGGCAGTGGTGCACGCGACCAGAAGAAAGCCAACAGACAGGACCGGGATCAGGCGCGCCATGCTTCATTCTCCCGCAGCACGATGGACAATCAGCCATACGATTATAAATTGCTATCGTCCACTCACCGCCTTTTGAGCGCACTCACGGGATTGAGGCAACCAGATCGCGCGCAATTTGCCATATTCAAGAGACCCCATCAGGTTGCCTTGCGACGCGCCCTGAAAAGCCTGCTGAAAACCATCCCGCCCGCGTCAAAATCTTGGCTCTCCAGTGCGATCCGGACGGCAATCAAGGAATATAAAGCGCATATTCCTTATAACTGAGGTTGCATGTTATTGGTGACCTGAACGAGAATGCGGCTTTATTGTGGAGGAATGTATGCGCAACATTTTAACCGGGATTATTTGCGGGCTCTGGTGTTCAAGCTTCTCTCCCGCCGCAGCTCAGGAAGACGAAACGGCGTCATCTGAGCAACAGGCTCAGGCGGCCATCGAGACCATACAGGCGGCGTTAGATACGGCCAATTCAGGCCGCTATCTTGAAGCGCTGCACATGCTTGAATCCGCGCAAGACGTTCCCGACGCATTTGTTGCCAGCTTCACCCAAGGAGTGGGAACCTATCGTGCCTTTGTGGGCGATGAAACCGGTGCCATCGATGCATTTCGTCTTCTTGGATATAGCGAAGAGGAGTTCGACCCCGAAATCCTGATGCACCCACTGGAAGCCCGGAATGCCATTGACACAATCAGAGCGGCAGCCACCGGGCACCGTGTCGTCATGATCAATGAGGCGCACAATGTGTCGCGAAACCGGGCCTTCACCACTGAATTGATTAGCGCGCTACATGAGGACGGGTTCACGATCTTTGCTGCAGAGGGGTTTCATCCTGAAACAGCATCTCAAATGGCAGAGTTTGGATATCCGCAACACGGAATGAGCGCTTACATTCAGGACCCATTTTTTGCGGGAATGATGAGAGAGGCTCATCGGCTTGGCATGACGCTGGCCTATTATGAGGAGCAACCAGATCAATCCTGCCTGCCCGAGTGCTCTGTGACAGAGCGCGCGCGCGGAAGAGAGCTCAATCAGGCCCGAAATCTGGCGGCAGTCGTTGAAGAAAATCCGGATGCCCGCATCATTGTTCATGTCGGATATGCTCATCTCGCCGAGACGGAAAACGATGATAGCACTCGCTTATTAATGGGCGCTCATTTTGCCCGGCTGACCGGTCTCGACCCTCTGACAATTGATCAATTCCGGGGCACGTCGCGCGTCATGCCATCGCATGATCAGGAAATGGCATTCCTGTCAGAAAATTATCCCGTCACTGAGCCGACAATCTACTTTGAGGCAAATGGCGCCCCCTATAAGTTGGCCGATTACGCTGATCTCACTGTCATTCATCCAACGCTTCCCGATATCTATGGACGCCCCGGCTGGATCGGCATGAACGGGTACAGGCACCCTTATCAAATCAGTTCGTCGGAGTTGCCGGAGGTTCGCCCCATAGTCTTGATGGCGCATGTGGAAAGCGAGCCTGATGAAGCCATTCCGATAGATCAATTGATCGTCGAAGAAGCGGACACTGGACCGACCACGTTGATGCTGCCTTTCGGTCGCTACAGACTCTCTGCCCAACAGCTGGATGGTCCCGATATCGAACTCGGAATGATTGAGGTCGCATCTGAATGACCAGATCAAATCTAAATATTATTGATGCCGTCTATCCGATCCCGGCGAAGCGAATTGCGGGTTAGATAAGCATGGCGGAGAGCAGGCTGAGCACGGCGCCTGCCGTCAGAAGAATCCGCAGCGGCAGATACCATTTCGGGAAAAACCCGCTGCGGATGGCGGTCATGTCCCACAATAGCTGAAGCAGAAATGCCGCCGTGAGCACGCCATACGCGGTGGCCGGGTGTCCCGATGTATACACCAGGATAGCGGTCCAGCCGGCCAATGGCGGTGCCATGGCAATTGTCAGAACCACCCCGTTGGGGGACTGCTGCTGGCGCGAAATCTCGGCTCCCCAGTGCGCCCCGCCCAGAAAGGACAGGATGGCGGCGCCATAGCCGATCAGTGCCAGATTGGTTGCGTCCAGCGACACGCCGAATCCGAGCACATGCAACAGCGCAAAAAAGAAGAAGGGTACCAGCCCGGCCATGCCGAGGGTGAAAGGCCAGACTCTGTGAGATGTCATATCTATCTCCGGCTGAAGATGGCGGCGGCGCTCCAGCCGAACAACAGGGCAAGAGCGACGGCGACGAGACCATACAGCCAGCCATGAGTGTGGGCAAAATTGTAGATGATGCGTTCCAGTCCGGCTTTTCGCACTTCCAGCGTGACCGTGCCGGCGGCCACGGCATTGCCGTTGCGGAAAAGATAGACATCGGCCTCGTAATCGCCGACCGGCGTGGCCGGGGGCAGGGCGACATTGGCGCGAAACAGCCCGCCCTCCAGCATCTGGACGCCGGTCGTGGTTTCCGCGAACAGGGCATCGCGCCGCCGGTTGCGGCTGATGGCATCGCGGTATTCGATGATGTCCTCGCCGATCTCGCTGACCGTGACCTCGACACCGAGCCGGATTTCGGTGCGCTCGGATTCCGGCGCTGACAGGCGCAGATGCTGCAGGCCGATGCCTTCCCGCCGCAGGGCGGAGAAACCGCCCACATCGGACAGGGGCCGGGTCGAGGCGACGGAATAATAGCTCGGCACATCCTCGAAGCGGACCGGTGCGCGGTTTATCCAGATGCCGAATGTCCGCTCCTTGCGCATGACCCGCAGATCGGCTTCGGGGCCGCGCACGACGATGACCAGATCATCCTCCGCCTGCATGTTTGTCACCGCCCCGAAGAGGATGATTTCCGCGCCGGCAAAATCGGAACGGATTTCCACCACTTCCTGGCTCAGCGCGGCAACGACCCTTGGCGTGCTCTGCGGTTCGATATCCATCGCAGGCTGGCCTTGCAGGAGGATGGCGGCGGCGAGTGCGGTGATCAATGTCCCCCCTCCCGGAGTGGCAGGATGGCGAACAGGTCGGCAGGCGTGGCGACCAGATCCCAGCCCAGCTTGGTGCAGACGGCCAGCACCATCAGCGCCAGGGCAATGCGCAATTCCTCGGCCTTCACATGGCGGCCGGCGCGGGCGCCGAACTGGGCGCCGACAACCCCGCCAACGATCAGCAGCAGGGCCAGGACGATGTCCACCGTCTGGTTCTGGGCGGATTGCAGGAAGGTGGTCAGCGCGGTGACAAACAGGATCTGGAAAAGTGATGTGCCGACCACGACACTGGTCGGCATACGCAGGATATAGATCATGGCCGGGACCATGATGAAGCCGCCGCCCACGCCCATGATGGCAGCCAGCGTGCCGACGAAAAAGCCGATGATGATCGGCGGAATGACCGACAGGTAGAGTCCGGACGCCGGAAAACGGGTCTTGAAGGGCAGGCGGTCGATCAGACGGCGTTTGCGGCGTTTCGAGACCGGCTGGCTGGCATGCCGGGCGCGGTTGCGGCGCAGGACGGCACCGACACTCTCGATGAACATCAGACCGCCAATGATGCCGAGAAAGCCGACATAGCAGAGCGAGATGATGAGATCGATCTGGCCGAGACTCCGCAAGAAGGCAAAGAGCTGGACCCCGAAAATGGAGCCCGAGGCCCCTCCCACCAGCAGGAGGAGGCCCATCTTGATGTCCAGCGTCTTGCGCCGCCAGTGCGCCAGTGCGCCGGAGGAAGAGGAGGCGACGATCTGGTTGGCCTCGGTCGACACGGCGACGGCCGGCGGGATGCCGATAAACATCAGCAGCGGCGTCATCAGGAAGCCGCCGCCAACGCCGAACATGCCGGACAGAAAGCCGATGCCGAGGCCAAGACCGAGCAGGAGGAAGATATTGACCGAAATTTCGGCGATCGGCAGGTAGATCTGCATCGCCCGCCGCCCCTAGCCGGAGCGGGCGTTTTCCAGGCGCCCGATCAAGGCTGGATCGATTATGCCGGTCACCGGCAGACCCCGGTCTGACTGGAAGGCGCGGACCGCGGCCTCGGTGCGCGGACCCGGCTGTCCGTCGGGCTGACCGGCCTCATAACCGAGCGCGTTGAGCAGGCTCTGGGCGGAAGCGATCAGCTCGGTGTCGAGGGTGATGGTCGCCCCCCAATTGCGGCTGTACTGGCCATTGATCTCGGCATTGAAAGGCCGGGGTGTGAAGCCGGAGACAATCTGGTCGGCCTGTGCCCGCACCGACGGATCAAGGGTTGGCGCAATCGCGGCGGCCTGCTCGCCGGCGCCGGTGTCGCCGCCGGCCGCGGCAATCGAGAACCAGGCATAGGCGTCGGCATCGCTTTGCGGCATGCCCTGGCCCTGCTGGAACAGGACGGCGAGATTGAATTGTGAATCCGTCAAACCGTGCAGCGCGGCTTCCTCGAACCAGTGTGCGGCCTCATCAAGATTTTCCTCGCCGCCCGATCCGGTGGCAAACATGACGCCGAGATTGTGCATGGCGCGGCGGTGGCCGGCCTCGGCGGCGCGGCGCGTCCATTGACGCGCGGCGGGCAGGTCCTGCTCCACGCCTTCGCCGCGTTCCAAAAGCTTGGCATAGCGGTACTGGGCGGCGGGGACATTCTGCTCGGCAGCGCGGCGGATCAGGGCGGCTGCCCCGGCCACATCGCCGCTCGACAGGCGCTGTTCGCCGAGAAGATAGCGTGCCACCGGATCACCGGATGCGGCGGCCTGCTGCAAGGTGGGCAGGGTCACAACAACCGGTTCGGCGGACGGTGTTTGTGCGGGGGATGCGGATTGCAGATCCGCCTCGCGCGCGGGGGCTGTTGGTTCCGGGACCTCCCGTGCGGCGGTCTGTTGCGGCGCGGGCGTGACGTCTTCTTCCGGCGCGGTTGACTCTTCCGGCGGTGTGGCCGCAGGCGTTGTGGCAGGCTCGCTCGTATCGCGGGTTTCCCCGGCCCCGATTCTGTCCGGTCCGCCGGCGACGGGGAGATCGCCCAGCACTTCGGATGACAGGGCTTCGGCGGCGCTGGCCGGCTCGCGGTTGAAATTGTCGTAAAGCAACATGCCGGCCGCGGAGGCGATGGCGAGGAAGCCAAGCACGCTGGCCGCGATCATGATGGTGCGGCCGTTTCCGCTTTCGCTGCTTTCGGTAACATAGGGATCAAAGCTGGAGGTGCGGTCGCCCCGCGTGCGGCTGCGCGCCGCCGCCAGGAAATCGGCATCGGCAGTGGCCCCCAGCGGGGCCCGTGATTTCGGTGCTGACTGTTGTGGCTGTTGGCTCTGCTGTGGGCGGGGACGCTGTTGCCGCACCGGCTCATCGACCGGCTCCATCGGCTGCAGGATCATGCCGGCATCGGCTGACGGGCCACGGCCGGGCCGGTCCGGCGCGCGCGACCGGGGCTGCGCTGCCGCCACTTCCGCGTCCAGGGCCCGTTCGTCGATCAGGAATTCATCATCCTCCGCTTCCCGGACCGGCGCACGCGATGGCGGTGTGGCGGCCTCGGCGATGATGAAGGGGTCATCGACCTCGTCCTCGTCAAAGCCCGGCGGTGTTTCCGCGTCCGGTGGCGGGGGCAGGGGCGTATCGAAATCCGGCTCGTCATAAGCGGGCTGGCGCATTGCCGGGGCAGGTTCGGGCTGAGGCCCGGGTGCGGCCTCTTCTTCCACATGGCGGTTCTCGATGGCTTCCAGCCGGTCGGCCAGCGCATTCATGGCGCGTTGCACGGGCGACAGGCTTTCCTCGGTTTCCGCGCGGGCCTTTTCCAGCCGTTCGGAAATGCCGCCGATCGCGTCCTCGATGCGCTTCGCCGTGCGCTCCTCGGACTGGCGCAAGCGCTCTTCGAGATCGCTTTCCTGGGCCCTGGCAGTCTGGCGTTCTTCCAGCCGGGCCACCGCTTCGGACATCGACTTTGTGGCCGTCTCGATGGCTTCGGCGGCGCGGCTTTCGCTTTTCTCGACGCGCGCATTCAGGGACTGGCCGAGCGCGGACACGTCATCGCCCAGCTTGCGGATGGCTTCACGGTTTTCCGCGCGCACGGAGTCGAAACGCTGCGCCAGCTCGCGGTCGGCCCTGTCGGTATTGTGGAGCGCTTCGGCTTTCTGCTCGCTCTCGCTGATGCGGTCGTCCATGACGCGGGCGAGGCGGGTGATTTCGAGGCCGATCCGGCTCAGCGATTCCGAATGCGAGGTCTCGGCAGCGGCAATGCGGGTTTCCGCGGTTTTCAGGGCGCGCTCGAGGCGTTCGACGCGCGGCTCGGAAACCGCGTCTTCCAGTTCGCGCGCCACTTGCGCCCGTGTGTCGGCAACGACGCGGGCCAGCTCGTCGGACAAAAGATCGAAGCGGCGGTCCAGATCTCCGGTATCGGTGGAGAAGGGCCGGCTTTCGAGCGAGCGCAGGCGGGCATCAATGCGGGCCACGGATTGCTCGAAGGCGCTGGCCGCATCATTGGTCAGGCGCTCGGTATCCTCGATCCGGCGGCGCAGGCGGTCAGCGGTCGTGTGCAGGCCCTGCAGGACCTGGCCGGTGCCTTGCGTGCGGCCGGCGGTCTTGCGCAGATCATCACTCAGGCGGCTCTGACCCGCCTCGATGGCTTCGATACGCTTCTGGAGCGAGACGGTCGCCGTCTCGGTGGCCTCGCCGAATTCCTCCAGCGCGGACTGCATGATTTCCGCCGAGCGCAGGCTGTCATTCTCGTTGCGGAAGACGCGCGCGGCGAGCTTTCCGAAAGCGGATTCGAATGTCTTCAGGGTTTGCGGGTCGGCTGTACCCCCCGCGTCCTCGATGCGTTTGACGCGCAGGGCCAGCGCTTCAGCGGCGGACCGGGCGGCCTCGGCCAGCTCGCGCGTCTTCTGCTGGTCCTGCCGGATGCTCTGATCGGTTGTCTCGACGCGCTCGGCGAGATCGGAAATCGAGCGGTCGACCTCGTTCAGGAAGCTGGCGGAATGTTGTTCGGTGGAGTCGATGCGTTCGGTCAGACGCTCGACCATGCCGCGCAGCAGGGCGTCGCCCTCATCGCTGCGGCTGCCAAAACCCGGATAGCTTTCAAGATTGGCCTCCCAGCGGGGTTCGCCATCGCGGTCGGGGCCGGAATCCAGAATGACGGTGTTCAGCCATTCGCCCAGCGTCATGCCTTCCCGCCGCGCTGCAGTTTTGGCGCGGGCGCGGGCGCGGGGGTCTATACCTTTGACACTCCAGGGTCCCGCCGAGGACATGACGAATCGCACTCCATACCGATGTCCCACGCTAGCTGACTGGTTAATCTTGTGTAAACCAACCACAGACCCTCAAGATGTGGTATATCCACAGGTCAAACAGTAACGCAGCGCGGGCCGACTGCCACACAATCCGTTAATGACTGCGGTTTCGGTTAATCTCCGGTAAAGATGTCTCGGGGTCAGGCCCCTAACGCGGCAAGAAGAATTCAGGGGCCAGCGTGCGCAACCGGTCTTCCAGCACGGCCGCCTGTTGCAGCAAGCCGGCTTCTCCTTCGGGCAGAACAGAGCGGCCTGTATCGAAGACCGTCCAGCCTGACAGCGGGTCACGCAGGACAAGCAAGGCATTGCCGGCTTCCCACCAGACGCCGCTGGCAGCAGGGTCCAGTTCGATGGCTTCGGCAAACAGGTCAAAGGGCGACAAATCCCCGGGCGGGCCTTCCGGGTCGCGCGCCGCCCAGGCCAGCAGCGCCTTGGCAGTCAGCACGCGGGCGGCGGCCCCGGCCAGATTGTCATCCTCGCGATAGGGGGCCATCGCCTCGACCATCTGCTCGTTTCCGGTTCCCACAGGACCGGCAATCAGGCCGAATAATTGTTCAAAAGCGGAATCGCCCAGACCGGCGGCAATCAGACCGCTCACCTCTGCACAGACCGGCCGGAGGGCGGACTGCGCGGCGGGTGGACAGGCGCCATTATGGTTCAGCTCCTGCAGGCTGACGAGATAGGCACGGACAAAATCTCCGCTGGCGCGGTGGGCTTCGAGCTCGTCCAGGAAACGCTGCTGATCAGCTGTATAGCCGTCCTCTACGGCCGACAGGGCAGCGGGCACCAGGCGTCCGGCGATCAGGCCGCGGCCGGTATAGGCCGGTGCCAGACCGGGTGCCAGGCGCAGACCCGGCTCGACCGCGTCAACCGATTGCAATGTCCAGATTTCGCGGCGGCCATCCGGGCTTTCCGGGCTGACGACGAAAAAGGCGAACTCTTCCGGAATGCGGGGCGCCCCTTCCAGCGCGGCGAGCGCGTCAGGGTGGACCGGCAGGGCATGGCGCATCCAGCGGCGCAACAATTCGGCCTGAGCCTGCTCGGCCGGATTGCCGTCCGGATAATTGATCGCAGCATCACCGGCCTGGAGATTGATCGGGCTGGCCGCCTGCGACAGATCAAACACCACGGATTCCCCGGATGAGAGGTCGACCGGACGTGCAGCGTCGCTGATGCTGACGGGACCGGTTTCGTCCGCTTCCTCGCTGGCGGATTCCGGAGTGCTTCCGGTATCCGCATCAATGCCGGCCAGATCCCCGACATCGAACTGCGCGGACAGCACCGTCCCGCCGCCATCGCGTTCAACCGTCAGGGCGCCGTCATCATACGCGGGGGTCAGGGCGGCCGGCTCGCGGCGGATTCCCATGGCCGCCTCCAACCAGAAACGATGGAAGGAGCGGTCCGGCCCGAGCGGTATATCGCTCAGGCGTCCCCCTTGTGACAGGCCGAGATAGGTGTCGAGACGGCGGCGAACCTCGGCGGCAAAGGCGATGTTGGTCATCGTGCCGGCATCAGGGTCGATTTCGAGATGGCGGCTGGTCAGAAAGTCATAGACGGACACCGCGTCCGGCGATTCATCGCGCACAAAATCAGGTGCTATGACCAGCGTGCGTGTGAAGGCGTCCCCCAGGGTTTCGCCCGCCGCGTTTTCGCGCCGGACCGACCAGACGAGCTGCAGCGCTTCTCCGGTGCTTTCGGGACGAAGCTCCAGATATTGTGTGCTGGTCAGGAAGGGGGTGGCAGGCGTCAGCGCCGCTTCGGCCATTGCCGCTTCAGCCCCATCAACGAGATCGCTGTCATCCGCGGTCCCGGCCTCATCCTCCCCACCTGTGGAGGTTTGGAGGGCTTCCTCGCCGGGTTCATCGGTGACTTCCTCACCATCCGGTGCGGGGGTTTCATTCTCTGCTGCTTCATCAGCCGGATCGATGGCCGTGGCGTTTTCGTCTGCGCTGTCTTCGGCTGGCGCGGATTCGTCTTCCGATGTGCCTTGTGCGTCGCCTGTTTCCGCCGTCGCGTTCCCGCCTGATACCTCTACTTCGGAACCAGCAGCCGGAATCTCCAGCTCGCGGCCATCATCGCCGCGCAGCGAGAGCCCGCCTGCAGCATTATCCCCGCCCGCGGCGTCCTCATCGTCTCCGGCAGATGTTTCTGCGGCGTCGGCATCGAGAAGCTCGAGCAGGTCTGCGATATCCGATTGCGCGGGCCCGTCAGGCGCATCCGGGGCAGAGCCGGGCGAGTCATCCTGCGCCCAGACAGGGGCAACAAGTACAAGGGCGGCGAGGGGGGTGAGGAAGCGTTTCATGGCGACGTTATCCATCCGCAACCGCCGGGACACAAGCCCGCATCGCTGATTGGCTCAACACTGTCAGAGGGTTAGAAAATGTCATAAAGTTGACGTTGACGTTCGCGTAAAGGTGAGTCACATTCACTTCTCACGGGAGGACTGCATCATCAAAAGCGAATTCACCATCCGCGATCTGGCTGCCGAATTTGACGTCACGGCGCGCACGCTGCGCTTTTACGAGCAGAAGGGTCTGCTCAATCCGGGGCGGAAAGGCGCATCGCGCGTGTATTCGATTGCCGACCGCGCCCGCCTGGTGCTGATCCTGCGCGGCAAGCGCGTCGGCTTCTCGCTGGATGAAATCCGCGAGATGCTGGATATGGAAGCCATCACCACGCAGGATCCGTCCGCCCTGACCGACATGCTGGAGCGTTTCCATGACCGCATTGATGCGCTGAACAGCCAGCGCGAGGATATTGATGCGGCGATTGCCGAGCTGGAGGCCGGGCGCACATGGCTGGAAGACCGGCTGGCCAATCGCGAACCCACAGATGAAATCAAACACCGGGCCCGCGCTTTTGAAGCGCTGGCGGCGGCCCGCATGAATGTCTGGACGGGCGCATCGCCCGAACCGGGCTCTCACGAAACCCAGACCTGATTTTCAAGGGAGAGGTCCTGATGCCTGTCTATACTGCCCCGACACGCGATTATAAATTCGTCCTGCATGATGTTCTGAACATGTCGCAGTATGGCAATCTGCCCGGTTTTGCCGATGCCGATTCCGATACGGTCGACGCCATTCTGGAAGAGGCGGCGAAAGTCTCCGAGCAGGTGCTGGCCCCGCTCAACCGCATTGGCGATACACAAGGCTGCACCCGTCATGATGACGGGTCGGTGACGACGCCGGAGGGCTTCAAGGACGCCTACACGCAATTTGCCGAAGCGGGCTGGATGGGGCTGTCGCAGCCGCAGGAATATGGCGGTCAGGGTCTGCCGCAGGTGCTGGGTCTTGCCACCGGCGAAATGACGTCCTCGGCCAATATGGCTTTCGGCATGTATCCGGGCCTTACCGGCGGTGCGGTACGCGCCCTGCTGGCGGGCGGATCCGAAGAACAAAAGCAGATGTATCTGCCGAAAATGATTTCCGGGGAATGGACCGGCACGATGAACCTCACCGAGCCGCATTGCGGGACCGATCTGGGTCTGTTGCGGACCAAGGCGGTGCCAAATGGCGATGGCAGCTATAAAATCTCCGGCCAGAAGATCTGGATTTCCTCCGGCGAGCATGATCTGGCCGGAAATATCATCCACCTTGTCCTGGCCCGCATTGAAGGTGCGCCGGACGGGGTGAAGGGCATCTCGCTCTTCGTGGTGCCGAAGCACATTCTCGATGAGGACGGCAATCCGGGCACCCGCAATTCGCTGGAATGCGGCGGTCTGGAAGAAAAGATGGGCATTCATGGCAATGCCACCTGTGTGATGAATTATGACGAGGCAACCGGCTGGCTGGTCGGCGAGGAAAACAAGGGCCTCAAGATCATGTTTGTCATGATGAACGAGGCGCGCCTCGGCGTGGGCCTGCAGGGTCTGGCCGTGGGCGAGGTCGCCTATCAGAACTCGCTGGCCTTTGCGAAGGACCGCCTGCAGGGCCGGTCGCTGACGGGGCCGAAAAATGCCGATGGCCCGGCCGATCCGATCATCGTGCATCCGGATGTGCGGCGCATGCTGATGGATCAGAAATGCTTTGTCGAAGCGGCGCGCTGCCTGGTGTCGTGGACGGCGCTGCATGGCGATCTGGAAGAAAAGTCCGATGATCCCGAACAGCGCGAAAAGTCCGGTGATTACATGTCGCTGCTGACCCCGATTGTGAAAGCCTATCTGACCGACAAGGGCTTTTTGTCCGTCTCCAACGGCCTGCAGGTCTTTGGCGGTTCCGGCTATGTCGAGGAATGGGGAATGAGCCAGTTCCTGCGCGATGCGCGCATCACCCTCATCTATGAAGGCACGAACGGAATCCAGGCGCTGGACCTGGTCGGCCGCAAGCTGGCCATGAATGGCATGCGCCCGATCAATTCCTTCTTCGCCGAGCTGGATGCCTTTGCCGCGTCCAGCGGATCAGATGCGACCCAGCCCTTCCTCGACGCGGTGGCCGCGGTCAAGGCGCAGCTGAAGGAAGCGACCGACTGGCTGGTCGAGAACGGGCTCAAGGACTTCAACAATGCGGGCGCGTCCAGCCATGACTATCTGCAGCTCTTCGGCCTGACATGCCTCACCTATATGTGGGGGCTGATGGCGAAGGCGGCGGAAGCGGGCGATGCGTCCGATTCCTTCTATTCCACCAAACTCGCAACCGGCCGCTATTTCCTCGACCGCTGGGTCCCGGAAGGCGGCATGCATCTGGCCAAGGTGAAGGCGGGGGCCGCCTCCATGATGGCGCTCGAAGCGGAGGCATTCTAGATGCTGGCAGACCCCCTCAACGTCAAACGTCCCGAATGGCTCGACCAGGAAGACGTCAATATCTTCTATGAAGCGGTCAAGGGCTTCATCGAGAAGGAATGCCTGCCGCATGGCGAGCGCTGGGAGAAGGAAGGCGTTGTCGACCGCGAGGTCTGGACAAAGGCCGGCGAAGCCGGTCTGCTGTGCCCCGCCGCGCCGGAAGAATATGGCGGTGCCGGCGGGGACTGGCGCCATGACTATGTCTTCCACATGGCCGTCTCCGAACTGGGCGTTGATGGCTGGGGCGCGTCGCTGCACAATTCCATCGTCGCCCCCTATATCTGGCATTACGGCTCGGAAGAGCAGAAAAAGCGTCTCCTGCCGAAAATGATTTCCGGCGAATATGTCGGCGCGATTGCCATGTCCGAACCGGCGGCGGGCTCTGACCTCCAGGGTATCAAGACCACGGCCAAGAAGGACGGCAACGGATACCGGATCAACGGTTCCAAGACCTTCATCACCAATGGCGGCACGGCGAATTTCATCATCGTCGTGGCCAAGACCGATCCGTCCGCGGGCGCCAAGGGCACGTCGCTGTTCATGGTCGAGACCGACGGGCTCGACGGCTTCCGCCGCGGGCGTCTGCTCGACAAGGTCGGCCTCAAGGGCCAGGACACGGCCGAGCTCTTCTTCGACGATATGTGGGTGCCGGCCGATGCGCTGCTGGGTCCTGAAGAGGGCCATGGCTTCATCCAGCTGATGCAGCAATTGCCGCAGGAGCGCCTGCAGATCGCGGTCCAGGGCGTCGGCATGATGAAGCGCGCGCTGGACGAGACCATCCGCTATGTCAAGGAGCGCCACGCCTTCGGCAAGCCGATCATTGGCTTCCAGAACACACAGTTCAAACTGGCCGAGCTGAAGACCAAGGCGACGATTGCCGAAGTGTTCTGCCAGCATTGTTCCGATCTTCTGCTCAAGGGCGAGCTGGATGCGGCGACCGCCTCGATGGCGAAATACTGGGTGTCGGACACGCAGTGCGAGCTGATCGATGAATGCGTGCAGCTGCATGGCGGCTATGGCTTCATGAATGAATATCCGGTGGCGCGCATGTGGCGCGATGCCCGCGTGCAGCGCATCTATGGCGGCACGAACGAGATCATGAAGCTGCTGATTTCACGGACGCTTTGATGATTTTTACCAGCGTAGCCCCCCTCGGCCCTTCGGGCCACTCCCCCCGCACGCGGGGGGAGACATCGGTGTTGCGCACAGTGATGTCCTCCCCCGTTTACGGGGGAGGTGCCCGCGAAGCGGGCGGAGGGGGCCATCATGCGTGATCCCCAAGCCCGCAAGCGCGCCCGCAGTCTGCGCCGTGACATGACGAAATCGGAAACCGTCTTATGGACCGCACTCAAGGGTCGTGCGCTGGACGGGTGGAAATTCCGCCGCCAGCACCCGGTCGGTCCCTATATTGCCGATTTCGCCTGCCTTGAGGCGAAGTTGATCGTCGAAGTCGATGGCGCAACACACAACAGCCATGATGAAATCGCCCATGACCGGCAACGGACAGACTTTCTGGAAAGCCAGGGCTTTGCCATTGTCCGCATCACCAATACCGGCATCTATGAAGACCTCGATGGCATTGTCCGGCAGATATCTGCCGCTCTTGCCCCCTCCGGCCCTTCGGGCCACCTCCCCCGCAAGCAGGGGAGGACATCGGATATGATTTCGCAACTTTCAACAGAGTCCGAATTGGAAGGTGCGCAGCACTCACGCTCAAATAACGGGAGATTCCCCACATGACCGAAGCCTATATCTACGATGCGATGCGCACGCCGCGCGGCAAGGGAAAGAAAAACGGTTCCCTGCATGAAATCACCGCCCTGCAACTGGCCACACAGGCGCTGCAGGCGATCCGCGACCGCAACAATCTCGACACCAGCCATGTCGATGATGTCGTCCTCGGCTGTGTGTCGCCGGTGGGTGAGCAGGGCGCGGACATTGCCCGCGCCGCGGTGATCAATGCCGGGTTCGCTGAAAGCACCGCCGGTGTGCAGATCAATCGTTTCTGTGCCTCGGGTCTGGAAGCGACCAATATGGCCGCGGCGAAAGTCATGTCCGGCGAAGCCGACATGGCGATTGGCGGCGGTGTGGAATCGATGAGCCGCGTGCCGATGGGCTCGGATGGCGGCGCGATGGCGGCCGATCCGGAGATGGCCTATGATCATTACTTCGTGCCGCAGGGCGTGGGCGCCGACTTGATCGCCACGCTGGGCGGCTATTCGCGCGATGATGTCGACGCCTATGCGGTGGAAAGCCAGAAGCGTGCGGGCAAGGCCTGGGAAGAGGGCCGGTTCAAAAAGTCCGTTGTGCCGGTGAAGAACCAGCTCGGCCTCGTCCAGCTGGATCATGACGAGCTGATGCGTCCGCAGACCGACATGCAATCGCTGGCCGCGCTCAATCCGGCCTTCCGCGATCTCTCCGCCTTTGTCGGTTTTGATGCCGTGGCAATCCAGAAATATCCCCAGGTGGAGAAGGTCAATTTCGTCCACCATGCTGGCAATTCCTCCGGCATTGTCGATGGGGCCGCGGCGATCCTCGTGGGATCAAAAGAGATGGGCGAGAAGCTCGGCCTCAAGCCGCGTGCGCGCATCGTCTCCATGGCCTCCATCGGTTCGGAACCGACCATCATGCTGACCGGCCCGGCCCCGTCGGCGCTGAAAGCGCTGAAGAAAGCCGGCATGAGCGCATCTGACATCGATCTCTACGAGATGAATGAGGCCTTTGCCTCGGTCGTTCTGCGCTTCATGGACGATATGGGCATTCCGCACGACAAGACCAACGTCAATGGCGGCGCGATCGCCATGGGTCACCCGCTGGGCGCGACCGGCGCGATGATCCTCGGCACGCTGCTCGACGAGCTGGAGCGCACCGGCCAGTCCACGGGCCTCGCCACGCTGTGCGTTGGCGGCGGCATGGGCACGGCGACGATCATCGAGCGGGTTTAAGGAGATATCACAATGAACCATTTCAAATTTGAACTCGACGGTGACGGCATTGCGCTGATCACGTTCGACAGCCCCAATGTCTCAATGAATGTGCTGTCCGCCGGCGTCATGTCCGAGCTGGGCGAGCTGGTCGAGAAAATCTCGACCGATGACGCCATCAAGGGCGCGGTCATCACCTCCGGCAAAAAAGCCTTTTGCGCCGGGGCGGACCTGTCCGAGCTGGGCAGCGGCATGATGGATCTGTCGGGCCTGTCGGAAGACGAGGCCAAGCAGAAACTCTTCGACATGGCCTTCCGCCTGAATGCGCAGCTGCGACAGCTGGAAACCTGCGGCAAGCCGATTGCGGCGGCCATAAATGGTCTGGCGCTGGGCGGTGGATTTGAAGTCACGCTGGCCTGTCACTACCGCGTCATGGCGACCGATACCGGGGCCAAGCTGGGCCTGCCGGAAGCGCTGGTCGGCGTTCTGCCGGGCGGTGGCGGCACACAGCGCTTGCCGCGCCTGATGGGTGTCATGAACGCTGCGCCGATCATGCTGCAGGGCAAGCAGCTGGATGCCGAGAAGGCGAAAGAGCAGGGCGTCGTCCACGAGATTGCGCCGCTGGCCGAGATTGTCGCCACGGCGAAAGAGCTGGTCAAAGCCGATCCGATGGGCGCAAAGCAGCCATGGGACCAGGACAAGTTCAAAATGCCGGGCGGGGCGGTCTATACGCCGGCCGGCATGCAGACATTCGGCGCCGCCAATCCGATGCTCTTGAAGGAAACAAAGGGCAATTACCCGGCCCAGCGCTATATCCTGTCCTGTGTCTATGAAGGCATCCAGGTGCCGATTGATGCCGGGCTGCGGATTGAAAGCCGCTATTTCACCAAGCTTTTGATGCGCCCGGAAAGCCGCAACATGATCCGCTCCATCTTCCTGTCCAAGCAGGCACTGGACAAGGGCGGGGCGCGTCCGGCCGGCACACAGCGCGAGGACATTTCGAAGATTGCCGTCATCGGCGCCGGCTTCATGGGCGCAGGCATTGCCACCGTCTCGGCCCAGGCCGGGCTGGAAGTCATCCTGATCGACGTCAACCAGGAAGGCGCGGACAAGGGCAAGCAGCACGCGATTGACCATTTCGCGAAGGGTGTGGCGCGCGGCAAGGTCACGCAGGAAAAAGCCGATGCCATGGCCGCCCTGATCACGCCGACCACAGATTATTCCCTGCTGAAGGATTGCGAGCTGGTGGTCGAGGCGGTGTTTGAAAATTCCGAACTCAAACACAAGATCACGAAAATGGCCGAGGAACACATGGCCGAAGATGCGATCTTCGGCTCCAACACCTCGACCATTCCGATCACCTCGCTGTCGGAAGCCTCCTCGCGGCCGGAGAATTTCTGCGGCATCCACTTCTTCTCGCCGGTCGAGAAGATGATGCTGGTGGAAGTCATCGTCGGCGACAAGTCCGGCGACCGTTCCATCTCCCGCGCCATCGATTTCGTCACCAGGATCAAGAAGACGCCGATCGTGGTCTCCGACACGCGCGGCTTCTATTGCAATCGCTGCGTGATGCGCTTTGGCGAACAGGGCCTGGCCATGCTGTCAGAGGGCTATGCCCCGGCGCTGATCGAGAATGGCACCCGCATGGCGGGCATGCCGATGGGCGCGATGGAGCTGATGGACATGACCGCCATCGATCTGGCCTGGAAAATCCAGGAGCAGACGAAGAAGGATCTCGGTGCGGCCTACGTGGCCGGCAAGTCCGATCCGATCATCACCAAAATGTACGAGCTGGGGCGCTATGGCCGGAAGACCGGCAAGGGCTTCTATGATTATGCCGAGGACAAGTCGAAGAGCCTGTGGCCGGAGCTCAACCAGTTTGCGGTGGACGGTCTGAAATCCGTTCAGCCGGACGTGCAGGAAGTGAAGGACCGCATCCTCTATGCGCAAGCCATTGAAGCGGCGCGCTGCATGGAAGAGGGCGTGGTCAAGGATCCGCGCGAAGCCGATGTCGGCTCCATCCTGGCTTGGGGCTTTGCGCCCTATACCGGCGGCGTGCTCTCCTTCATCGACACGATTGGCGCCAAGGCCTTTGTCGAGACAGCCGACCAGATGGCGAAGGATTTCGGCGAGCCGTTCAAGGTGCCGGACCTCCTGCGCGATATGGCCGCAAAGGGCGAGACCTTCTATGGCCGCTTTGGCGGGAAGAAGAAGGCAGCTTAGGTTAATTGGCTATCGTCTACCATTTTCTACCGAGCAAATTCGGTATTGATGACCTTCAGAGGAGGCGGGTGAAAATTGCCCGCCTCCGTGAGGTAAACGATCCATTTGAACTTTTCAGCGTGCAGCTTGACGACAGACGGCAAAGGGAAACCTTCGAGCGCCATAAAGATTCAATGTCACAAAGATATGGATTGCTTTGCTTCGCGCCGGATTGGTCGAGCCCACCAATGTGGACGCACTATGCAGAAAATCATGTAGGGTTTGCTCTTGGATTTGAAATTGCCGACGAAGTATTGATCCGCATCAAATACAATAAGGAAAGAATTCGCGTCACTGCCAAACAAATTGAGCGCATGGAAAAGGCAGATGGACAACAACGGATGCTCGAATTGCTGACAACTAAGTCTGATCATTGGAGCTACGAACGTGAGCTCCGATGCTTCCCTCGGCTGCGTCAAGCTGACCCTGAAACCGGCATGTATTTCAAGTCGTTTGAGGACAATGACATCGAGCTTCGAGAGGTGATATTGGGCTATAAATGCGAACAAAAATACGAGGAAATCACCAAAATAGTGGAAGGATGGAGTTCAAGAGTTGCTATTAAGCGTGCTCGCCCTGCGTTCACCAAGTATGCAATGGTTGAGCAGCAGAATGTTAAATTTCGCTGATCTGAAAAATTTGGTTTCTGCGTAAACCGGAGGGACCGGGAGCAACGCAGGGAAGAGCCGGGCGCTGAAAGGCGTCCGGCTTTTTTGTGGCGCTTTGCCCCCCTCGCCGCTGCGCGGCACTCCCCCCGTGAACGGGGGGAAAAAGACGGTTGTGCGGTTTCTTCCCCCGTTCACGGGGGAGGGAAGGGCGCTGGACAGATCCAAACACGTCATCCCGGACGGAGCGTAGCGACGATCCGACCCATGCTGTAAGGGTGACGTTACGGAATGGGTTCCGGGTTCGCGCCCGCGGCGCGCCCCGGAATGACGAAGCGAAAGGTGGCAAAAACCCGTTGCGCCCTACCTCCACGAAAAATAATCCGTATTTGGACTTTTCCCCGGAAAGCGATTCGTTATCCACACGAATCGAAGGGGGATTGATTGACCGGGGAGTGTTTCAGGCGTTTCCTTCAGTCATCGGGAGACACCGGGATCTGGCCCTCACAGGACAGATCAACGGAAACCGGTCCTCCGGGACGCAGCGCTGGTGCAAGCCATGCCGAAGCGACCGGACGGGTCTTGAAGGGGTGTCACAGCTCCGGAAAAGACAGGTTTCGGACAACGGGCCGGACAGCAGAGCGATCTGCAGACCGGATACCGGGACGAGACCAGCAACGGGGAAAGACCGGAAACGGAAAATCCCCCCGCGCCGCCGCCCGCCGCTATCCTCGAAAGAGGGAAGAGACGGGCGGTTGGTGTATGCGGCAGGCCCGCTGTCCCTGTCTTCCGATGTCAGCCGCGCCGTTCATGTCTTTCCGCGCGGCTCGCTATCGGCCTCTTCATTTTCGTCTTCGGCTTTCAGCGCCTCACGTTGCTGTTGCAGGGCGTCCGGATAAGAGCGGACATCGCCGAATTCGAGGAAGGTATCATAGCGCTTGTGCGTGCCCTTTACCCGCTCGGCATGCTTGATCGGGCACCAGTATTGCTCGGTGCGCGAAGCGATCTCCAGGACATAGGCCAGAACGCCATTGGCATAGGCGCAATAGGTGCAGTTGATCTTCTGCATGACATTCAGATAAGCGAGGCGGTGGCGGTCGAAGACGACATAGTCGCGGCGTCTGACCTGCCTTATGCCATAGACGCGGAAACAGACCGCCTGGAAGGCGCTGGCGAAAATATCCAGCAGGACCAGCGGGATCGTCACCGCATAGATGAAGGGCGAAGTGAGGATTTCCCAGAAGCCCGATGACGCGAAAAAGCGCCCGGCGGAGATTTTCAGCTTGCGCTGGCGTTCCTTGACCTCGCGGCTGAAGACCGCCCGACCGTGTGACCATTTGTATTCCAGATCGCGGCGGCGCTCGATCAGCTTTTCTTCCAGCTGGGCTTCCAGTTCCCGGATCCGGGCGGCAAGGGCGTTGATCTCGGATTTCATGTTGTGGCCCCCATTGGCGTCGCGGCGACAACCGGCGCGGCAGACATGTACGGTCACATGCCCGGTGCGAAGCTGCAAGCTGTGTTGAGAGACATTCCGGACAGGCGATTGCGCCTGAAGGATAAAGCCGGGCTCCGGGCTCGCACGGAGGTGAAGTCTCTTACCGGTTATTCATGTGATGAATAATTCCGCGGCCGATAGGATTGCCGCAAAAACGGGGAGAGACGCATGAGCGACTGGTTCAGGGCTGATAAAGACGCCAAGGGTCAACTGGCAGGGCCGCGCGAGGCCGGCCTGCCGATTCCGACACGGATCATGTCCAATGGCGAGTATTCGCCGCTGCCGCAGACGGAGGACCAGCGGCGGGTCGAGGCCGCGCTTTTTGATCTGGCCGACCGCTTTGCGCCCCGGCTCGACATGAACCGGCGGCGTTTCCTGCAATCGAGCTTCGGCATGGCGGCGGCATTCGGCGCGCTCAATTCCGTTTTCGGAACGAGTTATGCCGTGGCCCAGGACGAGATCGCCGATACGGGCGCGGCCGCAGAATGGGCAGCGCGTCATGCCGGCCAGTTCATTTTCGACGGGCATCTGCATTTTGTTCATGATGCGTATGACTGGCCGGGCATTCTGGGTTTCCGCAATGCTGCGCGTTTCATGCAGGCGGATGGCATTCCGCAACGCGACCCGGACTTTGACGATGTGAAGTTCGAGAATTTCGTCAAGGAGGTCTATTTCGACAGCGATACGACGGTGGGGATTGTCTCGACCGCGACGTCGGATGATCCGGCGCGCCGTTTCCTGACCAATGAGCAGATTGCCGGCGATGTGGCCCGTTTGAATTCCGCGGCCGGATCACGGCGCCTGATGGGGCATGCCGCTTTCCATCCCGGTGCGGATGGCTGGTGGGACGCGCTTGAAGAAGCGATCGAGGTGCACCGCCCGATCAGCTGGAAGGGCTATACGGTGGGCGACCCCCTGTCGCCGACCTCGATTGCCCCCTGGCGCCTGGATGACGAGGATCTCGTCTATCCCGCCTATGAGCGCATGGTGGAGGCGGGGATCACCAATGTCTGCATCCACAAGGGCCTGATGCCGGCCGATTATGCCACGCGCATGCCGGATCTCTGGCCCTATGCCACGGTGGACGATGTCGGCAAGGCGGCGCAGGACTGGCCGCAGCTGAACTTCATCATCTATCACGCCGCCATGCGGCCGGTGGTGATGTTCGATCCCGGATTTATCGCGGCGTTCGAGGAGACCGGACGGATGGAATGGGTCAGTGATCTGGCCGATATCCCGGACCGGTTCGGCGTCTCCAATGTCTATGCCGATGTGGGCACGAGTTTCGGGCAGGGGGCGATCACGCAGCCGCGCCTGGCGGCGGCCATGATGTCGATTCTGGTGAAGGGGCTGGGCGGAGATCATGTGTTGTGGGGGACGGATGCCGTCTGGTGGGGGTCCCCGCAATGGCAGATCGAGGCCTTCCGCCGGATCGAGGTGGCCGCCGATCTTCAGGACCGGTTCGGCCTTCCCGCCCTGGGCGCATCGGATGGCGAATTAAAGACCCGCATTTTCGGACTGAATTCTGCCGATCTCTATGGTTTTTCCGGTGCGGAACGGACGGTGGCGCATTATGCGGATGACCGCCTGTCGCAGCACAAGGCCGATTATCTGCGCGATGGTGCGGACCGGTCGAACGCCTATTACGGATTTATCACCGGCGAATAGGCCGCTTCACCTGCGGTCCGCGGAGGCGTAATCCCCGCCGCTTCTTCCGGGTGGTAGACTGGTGCCGCTGGCGTCGTTGTGTCCCCGTCCGGCCTGCATTCCGGTCCTGCTGCTGCCGCCATAATTGTAGTAGTAGGAGGAGTCGAAAACGCAAAAACTGGAAAAATGTGGCAATTCACGCCGCATTGCGGGGATAAGCAGATGAGCCAGACCGCCCTCCCGGAAGATGATTACATCATCGGGGCCAGCCAGCAGGAAATCCTGCGCCTCGGCCAGCAACACGCCATCTGGCGCGAACGGGCGCTGGCCGGATGGCGGCGGGCCGGGCTGAAACCGGGCATGACCGTGCTCGATATCGGCTGCGGGCCGGGCCATGCCAGCTTTGATCTGGCGCAACTCGTCGGCCCGGCGGGCAAGGTCATTGCGGTCGATCAGTCCGCCCTGTTTCTGGAAGCCGTAAATGCAGGCGCGAAACAGCGCGGTCTGACCAATATCGAAACCGTGAAATCCGATCTGGGCCAGCTGGTCCTGCCGGATGATTGCGTGGATATGATCTGGTCGCGATGGGTGTTGTCCTTCCTTGCCCATCCGCAAGGCCTGTTTGAACGCCTGCAAACCGCGCTCAAACCCGGCGGCCGGTTCATCGCCCATGAATACGGCCATTATGAAACCTTCGGATTTTCCCCCGCCGACCCGGTCCAGGACCGCTTCATCGAGGCGGTGAAGAAGAGCTGGCGCACCTTTGGCGGCGAACCGAATATCGCCAAGCAGCTGCCGGCCTTGTGCCGCCGGGTTGGCTGGACCACGGAATTCATGACGCCGCATATCTTCACCACGCGGCCGGGCGAGATGGTCTGGGAATGGCCGGTCGGCTGGCTCAAATCCGACGGCATCGACCGCCTGGTGGAGCTCGGTTTTCTGAGCGCGGAAGATGCGGAACGCTTCCATACTGTCGTGCAGGAACGCACGGCGGATCCGGACAGCGTGCTGACCACGCCCATGGTGATCGAGGTCATCGCCCGGCGGAAAAACGGAGGCTAGGCCGGCAAAATGGACCGCATAGATACGCTCCGCCTGTTTGTTTCCGTCGCCGAACTCGGCAGTTTTACCAAGGCTGCCGAAAAAGAGGGGATGACCCCCGGAGCGGCGTCCAAGCAGATCACCGCGCTGGAAACCCGCCTGCAGGCACGGCTGCTGGAACGTACAACGCGGTCCGTGAGGCTGACCGATGCCGGCGAGGCGTTGCTGGAACGGATCCGGCCGTGGCTTTCGGAATTCGAACTGATCGAGGACGGGTTTGCCGAGGAAGGTGCAGCCCCTGTGGGGGTATTGCGGATTTCCGCGCCGGTGGATTTCGGTGCCCGTATATTGATGCCGGTGGTGGCCGATTACATGCGGAAATGGCCCGGCGTGGATGTCCGCCTGTCGATGGCCGACCGTATGGTCGACCTCGTCGATGAAGGGTTTGACCTGGCGGTCCGGATCGGTCAGTTAACCGATTCCAGCCTGATCGCCCGCAAGCTGGCTCCGGCCTGCATGTCGCTGGTGGCGTCGCCTGCGTTTCTGGAAAAATCCGGTCCGTTGAATTCGCCGGCCGATCTGAGCGCGCTGGACTGCATTATCGACCGCAACAAGCCAGCCGCCCAATTGTGGAAATTCACGAAGGACGGAGAGACCATCGAGGCCAAGGTCAATGGCCGCATCACGCTGAACGGGGCCACGGCCGCGATTGAAGCGGCGGCGCAGGGGCTGGGCATAGCCTGCAGCCCGAGCTGGTCGGCGCGGCAGGCGCTGGCTGACGGGCGTGTGGTGCCGGTCCTGCCGGACTGGTCGCCGGATCATCGTGATCTGTGGGCGGTCTTTCCGTCCAACCGTTATCTGGCCCAGCGGGTAAGGTTGTTCGTCGACCATCTGGCGGAACGCTTCAAGGACGGTCTCTAGGTGCATGGCGGCAGATTTTATGGCACCATGGCTGCACTATCGGGGAATATGCGCGGGGGGTGCTTCATGAAACGGGTTTTGACGATACTTGTTGCCGCTGCGGGCCTGACGGCCTGTGCCACGACCAGTCCGGGCGGCGACTTGGCCAGCAATGCTTTCGACTATGAGCCGCAGCGCTCGGCTGAACTTCCGGACCGCCATTTCGGCTATGAGATGCGCAGTGATGCGGGCTGGAACGGTGCCATGATCTATGAGGCCACCGCGCACTCCATAGATGTCGATTTCACCTTTTCGGGGAATGGTAGCGAGGTCGCGGCCGCGCTGGACATGGAAGAGCCCTATCTCAATGAGGGCGTCCGCCGGTTCACCGGCCGGTCAGAGGATGGCCGCGACGTGTTCGTGATGTTGCAGGCAGGCCCCTGCGGCGATGGCGATCAATCATATTTCGCCACGCTGGTCATCGGGGGCGAGCGGTATCGTGGCTGTGCGTCAGAGCGGGCGGCCAATGACCGGTGGTCGAACTATCTGGCCGACTGGATGCCTGCCATTGATCTGTGCATGGTCGAACTCCGGCATCAGGCTGACCATGTCACTTTCGCCTATTCCACCGCCAGCGGAACGGCGGTCCGGATGGCCGATTCCGCCGGCAATCGCTGGGAATGCATCACGGTGAATGATGCGCGCGTGAATGCGGTTGTTCCGCTCACCGCTGTCGATGTCCGGCTGGGCGAAGCCGATCCGATTTTCGTCCGCTCGGAAATGCCCGCGCGCGGGAATGCCTGTTATGTCTATGAAACCGTAAGGGAAGCTGATGGCACGCTGATCGGGGCTTTCGGATATGATTCCTGCGCAGGTCCGCGCGCGCCGGTCAGTTAGGCATTCCTTAACCGGCGCGGCCCAGTTGGAATAGCATGCAGCGCTTCTTATTTTCCTGCCTGTCAGGGCTTGTTTTTTCTGCGGTTGCGGCTGCGGATATCACTGATTTGCGCGAGCTGGATTCGAGCGGACAGGCGGCCATTTTCATCGGCTTTGATGATGCGCCGGAATTGCTGTCCTCACGGATCAATGGCCGCTCGATCGAACTGGAGCTTGCCGGTCAGCGAGCGGGTTCGCGCCGCATAGAAGCGGCCGGCGGGCAGTGGATCCGGGCCATTGAAGCCGTGCCGTCCGAAACCGGACAACTGATCCGCATTGAGTTGCCGGCTGGCGCTGACGGGCTCGAAATCCTGCCGACAGAAAGCGGTTACCGGCTGAGCTGGCATTCCATAAGCGCCGAAGGAGGCCGGGAAGATACAGCCGGCACGGTGCTGGCAGATATGTCCGAAGCCCCTGAAGGGGGTGTGACCAGTGCCAACGCCTTACCAGAGGGCGCGCCGACGGATTCTGTGGAGCGGCAGGCTGAAACCATTGGTACAGCAGCGGCATCAGGCACATCACTGGCGGCCGATCCTTGCACTCAGGCAGCGTCTGCCGTTGAAACCGATCCATGGGATATTGATGCGTTGACCCGCCACGCCGAATGTTTGCTGGATGCCGGGCAGGCTGATGAAGCCACCATCCTTCTGGAACGGGTGATCGCGTTCGAGCCGGGGCGCTTTGACGCCGTTATTGTACTGGCCGAAGCCCATGCGGCGCAGGGAGATGTTGATGCGGCCCGCGCCCTCTACGAACAGGCTGCCAATGTTGCTGCAACGGATGGACAGGCTATCGCTGCCCGGGCGCGCGCCCGGGACCTTGAGGACTAAACAGTCAGCTCCGGTTTGCAAACCGATTGAAGCGCGGCCAGCGTTTCGTCATCAGCCTTGACCAGCTTGCGTTCCGTAAGATCCATAATGGCTGCGACACCCTGCATAGACCACAGCAAGCGCCCGCGGCGGTCAAATACCCAGTGGATGATGTTCCGCACATTGCGATCCGCGGACTGCACGCCCGAGCGAATGACATAGCCGTCGCCGATCGTCGGCCAGCGGCGTACGCAAATACGGCCTTCGAGAAGAGCGCCGCCGATGCGGATATTGCCTGACGCATGGGCCGCATATTGTTCGGGAAAGGCTTCGGAAAAATTGGCAGCCGCGTTTGAAATCTTGCCCTGCAAGTGTTCCGGCATCAATTGCCCGAATGGGCCGCAATCTTCCGGATTGATGCGGCCGCGTCCGATCTCGGCCAGGCTCAGCGCATCTGCATGCTGTAGGCGAATGCCTTTTCGTGGGGGTGCCGACGAAAGGCTGCGGGGCCTTGCCTCTTCCGGAAGCGGGCTTTTCAACGATTCGAGTTTTTGCCGGATACGTTCGGGCCAGTCAAAACTCTTGCGGCGGCCCGCTACGCAATGGCGCAGTGTGATACGGAAGATGGCGGCCATCTTTCCCGATGCCGCATTGCGGACGACCACGCAAATGCCAGCGGTTTTCGATTTGATGCCGATGACAGCGCCTTCGATCACCAGCGGCGTTCCCGGGCGGACCTCGCCCAGATAACGGATGACAATCTCACCCGGCAGCAATGTCGCGACGTTTCCCGGCCCAAATGCGCCCGGCATGCCAATGCGGTCTGCCAGATCACCGACCGCTTCCCAGGCTTTTGCCAGATAGAAGCGGACATTGAGATGGCCGAGCTCATCGCATTCCCAGGCGTTGGCGCAGCCCCGCCAGAGCTCAATCATATCTGACTCCCGATGCCGCTAACGGCATTTCGCGCAGAGACCGTAATGCTCCACAACGGAGCGCTCGGTTTCAAATCCGTCCGGCGCATTCCGCGGCTCGGGCGCACCATGCCGCTCGTCGACCGAGCCACATTTGCCGCAGATATAGAGCTCTGCACCGCCCTTGTCATGGCAATGAGCGCAAGCAATGTAGGCATTGAGGGCTTCCACCTTGTGGGCCAGCCCGACGTCCATCAGGAAATCCAGTGAACGGTAGACAGTTGGCGGCTTGGCAGACCCATCTTCCGACCGCATCTGGTCAAGAAGATCGTAGGCCTTGATCGGCTCTCCCGCCCGGACAAGCAGGGCGAGAACATTCCTGCGCAGCGGAGTCATGCGCATTCCGCGTTCAGCGCAATGCGTCTCTGCGTGCTGCAGGGCGGTGGTTACAGAATCACTATGAGCCATCTTGCGAAGATTTAATCCAATCGGGCTGCGAAAATCGAGCCCTGATGCTTGCCGTGTTCGTTATGTTATAATATCACATACACAGATTTACGAGAGGTCGATCATGTCCATGATAAGATATGGTGTGTGTGTTGCTGCGCTGCTAGGTGCTCCGGTGATGGCGCAAAGTGCGGAAGAACCGGTGGTTGACCGCATTGTTGTGACGTCATCACCCTTGCAGGTGCTGGCGGATGAAATCGTAGGGTCTGCCACCATCCTGACCGCGGACCATATCGAAGAAAACCTTTCCGGCAGTCTGGCGGATACGATTGCGCACGAGCCGGGTGTTACCACGACCTATTTCGGTCCGGCCTCCAGCCGTCCTGTCTTGCGCGGCCTCGGCGCTGACCGGGTGAGGGTTCTGGTTAATGGCGTTGGTCTGGTAGATGCCTCGACCGCCAGCCCTGATCATGCTGTGTCTTCGGAGGCGCTGGAAGCCGAACGTGTCGAGATATTGCGGGGACCGGCGGCGATCGCCTATGGCGGCGGTGCCATTGGCGGTGTGGTCAATGTGATCGATGGCCGCATTCCGGAACGTCTACCGGATGATGGTGTCGAAGGCCGCTTCTATGCAGGTACGACGAGCGTTGACGAAGGCTATCAATTTGCCGGACGGAGCCGTTTTTCGGCCGGAAATTTCGTCTTTCACGTCGAGGGCATGCAGCGTGCTTCGGAAAACTATGACATACCCGGCTTCGCGGAGTCGGCCCGTCAGCGCGCTCTGGAGGCTGAAGAACATGTTGACCATAGTCAGCCGGGTGTTGCTCTTGCCGAAGAAGATGAGCACGGCCATGAGGAAGAGGAAGAGGCGTTCGGGTTTGTTCCGAATACCGATCTCGAATTCTCCAGCGGTTCGGCTGGTGTCTCATTCGTGGCTGACTGGGGGTTTGTCGGTGTGTCCTACCGCACCAGTGACAGCGCCTATGGTTTGCCCGGTCATGCCCATGGGCATGAGGAAGAAGGTGATCACGGTGACGATCATGATGATGGCCTACCCCTGATCGCATTTGCTGAAGACGATGATCATGATGACTCACATGGTGAGGAGGGCGATGCGCGTCTTATCATGACACAGAATCGCTGGGATGCCCGCGGCGATATCCGGTTCGAGGGTGCGCCAATCGAACGTGTAAGATTTTCGCTGGGTACCGGTGATTACCGGCACAGCGAAATCGAAGGCGATGAAATTTCGACGACCTTCACTAATGAAGGCTGGGAAGGCCGGCTGGAACTGCGGCACCGTCCCATCGGTGATGTTGAAGGCGCGTTCGGAATTCAGTCCTTCAGCCGTGATTTCGCGGCGATTGGCGCGGAAGCCTACATTGTTCCTGTGACAACGGCTGATACCGGCATCTTCATTGTTGAGCGTTATGATGCGGGTGACTGGGGCCTCGAAGGTGGATTGCGTTTTGAAACGCGTGATGTGGATACCGCAGCGGTTTCCCGATCCTTCAACACAACCAGCGGATCGGCAGCGGTCTTCTTCCGACCCCAGCCGGACGTGTTCCTGGCTGTGACAGGCGCCCTGTCCGAACGCGCGCCGACCGATGTCGAGCTGTTTGCCAATGGCGCTCACCTTGCAACCCAAGCCTTTGAAATCGGCGATGCCAATCTCTCGCCGGAACTGGCAACGTCCATTGACTTCACAGCCCGGCTCGACCGGCGCAACTGGTCTGCCGAAGGTGCCGTGTTCTTCGCAGATTATGACGGCTTTATCGGGCTGTTCCCGACGGGTGCAGAACAGGATGAATTGCCGGTTTTCCAGTATGCGCAGCAGGATGCGTCCCTGTGGGGATTTGAAGCACGCGTAGAACGCGAAATCGGTTCCGCTGCGGGGTGGGATTTCCGGGGCGAAATGACAGCGGAATATGTCCGTGGAGAACTGGATAATGGCGGCAATCTGCCCCGTATTCCGCCGCTCGGCCTGTCGGCCATGATCGAGGCGGAGCGCGATTTCGCAACGGCGCACCTGGAAGTTGTCTGGTCGTCTGAACAGGATGATATTACCAGTTTCGAACTGCCCACTGACAGCTACACGCTGGTGAATACCCAGCTGGTACTGCGTCCGGTGCAGGACCGGGATGTGCGGCTGATTCTGGAAGCCCGAAACCTGACGGACGAGGAAGCGCGGCTGCATACCAGCTTCCTGAAAGACCTGCTGCCATTGCCGGGCCGGAACTTCCGCGCGGCATTGTCGGTGGCGTTCTAGAATGTCTGGTGCGGCAGGCTGCCGCGCGGCGTTTCGTACACTGCCAACCAACATCGAAGCCCCCTAAAGTCCATATATCAATTGTGGACATAGGGGGTTCCCATGAAATCGATTTTATTCGCCGCAGCAATTGCCAGTGTTCTCGGTTGCGGTGCATCGTTTGCGGATCAGGGTGACTGGCTCATTCGCGGACGCTTGCTGAATGTTTCACCGAATGAAAGCGCAACCATCAACCCGATTGGCGGCGATGTTGATATCGATACCAGCTTCGTACCTGAGCTGGACATTTCCTACTTCTTCACCGACCGGATTGCCGCTGAGCTCATTCTCGGCGTTACGCCACATGACGTCATGGCTGTGGGAACGGCTGCGGGGAATGTGGATCTGGGCGATGTCACGCTTCTACCGCCTACCCTGACGCTGCAGTACCATTTCCTGCCTGAAGGCACGATTCACCCGTATGTTGGGGCCGGGATCAACTACACGGTCTTTTTCAACGAAGACCTTCCGGCAGGAGGCATTGCGACGTCTATCAATTATGACAACAGCTTTGGTCTCGCATTGCAGGGCGGTATAGACTTCGATGTCAACGAAAACTGGTTTTTCAATGTTGACGTCAAATACATCGATATCAATACCGATGTGACCATCAACAATGCGATCACGGCGGATGTTGATATTGACCCGTGGGTCTTCGGGATCGGCATTGGCCGTCGTTTCTAGCCGTTTTCGAAATGTCACACCTGATGGCCGTTCGGCAGTCCGCCGGACGGCCATTTAACGTCTGGGTGACGCTCTCCGTTGTGATATGCGCTTCAATTCGCTATCTAGCCCCAAATCTTGAAACCCAAAGGACGACGCCATGGCTGACGCCCCTGCCAACCAACCGCTTTCCGGACAGGTTCCCCTGTACAAAAAGCCGGAGCCCCTGAACAAGGAAAAGCACCGCAAATTCGGCATGTCACCGCCGAAAGAGCCGTTTGCCTTCCTGAAGGATGCACATTTTCTTCCGGCCATCGTCGGCGAGTTCTCGCAATATGCCGGTTTCTTTCCGGTCATCTTTCTTGGCGAGAAACGTTTGCCGGTCGTGGTGATGGGACTGAACCGGGGTGAAAATCTCTTCGTCGATGCCGATGGAAACTACGAACAGGACACGATGCTTCCGGCCTTTGCCCGCCGCTATCCATTCGTCAGTGCCTCCAACGGTCCCGATCAGCCGTCAACGGTCTGCATCGACATCGAAGCTGACGGTATTGGTGAGAACGCCCAATTGCCTTTCTTCGACGAGAATGGCGAGCCAACCCAGGCCTTGCAGCAGGCGATCGATTTCGTCAGCGCGTTTGATGCTGATGCACGGTCAACAGAAATGTTTGTCCAGCGCATGCTGGATCTCGACCTGTTCGAACCGAAGGATGTCACGCTCAACGACAATGCGTCGGGCGAGAGCAAGAAGGTGGCCGAGTATTTCGGCATTTCCGAGAAAAAGCTGAATGCGCTGCCAACTGATGTCTATCTGAAGTTGCGTGATGAAGGCTTCCTGCCGGCGATCTACGCACATCTGATCTCGCTCAACCGGTGGGACCGTATCCTGAACAAGGCAATCCGCCGGCAGCAGGCGGCGGCCCCCAAAGCCAACTGACGTATTCAACACGCAGTGTTCACGAAGGTGCGAGAGGGCTAGCCCTCTCGCCCTTTTTATATATGTCCTGATGTCACCCAAAAAGAGTGACTGGATATGATCCGCTTTCTGATTTTCATTTTCGCTATTCTGACAGCCGCGCCATTTGCGGCAGCACAGACGTCCGGGCCGGGCCGTTCAGTACTCGGCAATGAGGCGATGGTTCAGACCCGCCTCGTGTCTGACCATGTGACGGTCACCCCCGGCATGACCTTTCATGTCGGGCTGCGGATGGAGATCGAGCCGGGCTGGCACACTTACTGGCGCAATCCGGGAGATTCCGGCGAGCCGACCAGTATTGACTGGGAGTTGCCCCGGGGCCTGACGGCCGGTGAGATTGTCTGGCCTGCCCCCACGGCGTTTCCCTACGGCCATCTGATGAATTATGGCTATGGCGGTGAAGTTGTCCTTCCTGTGCCGTTGACCATCGGAGAGGATTTTGACGGCCGTTTCCTGGAAATACGCGCCGCAGCCAGCTGGCTGGTCTGTGAAGAGGTGTGCATACCGGAATCGGCCGATCTTGATCTGTTCCTGACGGTCAGTGCCGAGGCTGCGGCGGACAATGCCGGAGCCGCGATGATCGAGAGTGGTCTGGACCGTGTCCCGCAATCCAGTGATTTCGCGGCCGGTATAGCGCGCTCCTCGCAATCCTTGGTGCTGACCGTTGCGGCTCCGGAAAACGGAAGTGAAGTCCGCAATCCGGTCTTTTTCCCTTATTCGTCGACCGTCATCAATCATGCGGCTGACCAGTCGGCCTACCAGTCGGCTGAGGGTCTTGCCCTGCGGCTGGAGCCAGCGCTCGAAGCGCGATCGGGCCTGACCCAGCCTCCTGTGGGCGTTTTGACCTATGACGTTCTCGAGAATGGCGAATGGATCACAAAGGCCAGCGTCATCACGCCCGAGCCGGGTGTCAAAGTCTTTGACGTACCACAGGATGCCTTCTCAACACCGTCCCTGCCTGTCACAGTTTCGGGATTGGCCGTCACGCTCTTTCTTTCTTTGATCGGTGGATTGATCCTCAATCTGATGCCGTGTGTTTTCCCGGTGCTCTCGATCAAGGCGCTCGGTTTCGTGGAGCGTGCGCACTCCGCTCCGGGTGAGCTGCGGCGCCATGGCCTGCTGTTCCTGGCGGGTGTTCTGGTGACTTTTCTTGCGCTTGCCGCGATCCTTCTGACTTTCAAGGCTATCGGTGATCCGATCGGCTGGGGGTTTCAGCTCCAGAACCCGGTAGCGGTAGGCATACTGGCGCTGATCTTTTTCGCAATCGGGCTCAACCTGGTCGGATTGTTCGAAGTCGGGACAAGCCTTCAGGGTGTTGGTGGCCGCTGGGCGAATCTGGGCGGCGATGCAGGTGCTTTCATGACCGGCCTGCTGGCCGTCGTCGTCGCGGCCCCGTGCATTGGGCCTTTTGCCGCTGGCGCGCTTGGCCTGGCCTTTTCCCAGCCCGGATTTGTGCTGGTGCTGGTCTCGTTGATGCTGGGGCTTGGTCTGGCACTGCCCTATCTGATCCTGTCCTTCTATCCTTCACTCCTGAAATGGCTGCCCCGGCCCGGCCCCTGGATGACGCGGTTCAAGCAATTCCTGGCTTTTCCGATGTTCGGTGCCGCCATCTGGCTGGTCTGGGTCCTGTCCATGCAGGGCGGCCCGCAAGGCGTGCTGATGCTGCTGACCGGTTTCCTTGCCGTTGCTTTCCTGGTGTGGGTTCTGAAGTTTCCGGTCCTTCTGGCACGGATTGCAGCCGCCGCAGGCGCTCTGGTTCTCGTCATTTCGCTGTTCGGGGTTTCCCGCAGCACGGTTGCGGGAGAATATGCCGGTGAGCCTTGGTCTCAGGATCGCGTGGATATGCTGGTGGCGGAAGGGCGCCCGGTCTTCATCGATTTCACGGCAGCCTGGTGTGTCAGTTGCCAGTTCAACAAGCAGATGACGTTGAGCTCCCCACAGGTCCTCAACGCGTTTGAGGAGAATGATGTCGTGGTTCTGATTGCCGACTGGACCAATCGCGATGACCGGATCGCCGCGGCAATCCGGGGATATGGGGCGGCCGGTATTCCGCTGTATGTCTATTATGCGCCGGGCAGCTCCGAGCCCCAAATCCTGCCACCGATCATCAATACGCGTCTCATTGTTGAAACCGTGAATGGCGGCTAGCGCAACGGTCCGCGGGGACAGCCGGGATCGACGCCCGTGAACGGAGCAATATCGTCCTGATCCGCGACCGGCCCGATCTCGGCAGCATGATCGAGCAGATAGGCCAGATTGGTATAGACCTGAATGCGATCAGAACGAATCTCCGCGTTTGACAGGGCCTGACGCTGGTCCAGTGCATCCTGTGCCATGCCGCGGTAGATACATCTCAGATCTTCCGGTCCGCTGCGCCTTTCCATTAACAGGGACAAGTGCATGGCGCGCGCCGACAGTTCGGTCAGGCCGCTGTACAGTGTATCCTCGGAGGTTAATTGCGGGGCGGATTGTGCGGGGTGGGCCTGAGCATCGGCCATGCGCGCCTGAACCTCGGTTTGCAGATCAGTGGCCAGCGTTGCAAATTCCGCTCCCTGCGTTGACTGAAGGCTGGTCAGTGCAATTAACAGGGCTGAAAGGAGGGGCATTGGACTCTCTCTTGCGGCCAATCCGTGCCGGATGTGGAGTCAGGGATCATGGCGACGACCCGTGAACAAGCCGTTGAAGCAATCCGTGCGCAGGCCGAACGTGATGCGGGCCGCAGTGCACTGGATTTTCTGACGACCGAAGAGCGGCGGTTGGAGCAATGCCTCCTCGAGGGAGCCGGGCTGACAATCGATTTTTCAAAGCATGACATTTCGCTCGACGGGTTTGCCGCGCTCCTCGGTCTTGCCGCTGCGGTGGGCATTGAGAATACCATTGCAGCTCTTGGACGCGGGGATATCGTAAACCTGACCGAGGGCCGGGCGGCGCAACACATGGCGCTGCGGGGCGGCGGCAAAGATGAAGTGCGCAAGACACAATCAAAAGCAGAGCTGGACCGTGCGTTCGCCTTTGCCGAGGACATACGCTCAGGAACCTTTACGTCATCTACCAATGAGGCTTTCACGCATATCCTGCACATTGGCATAGGGGGGTCCGATCTCGGACCGCGGCTGGTTCATGATGCCCTCTCCAGTCCGCATGCGCCGGTTGATGTCCGCTTTCTGTCGAGCGTCGACCCGGATGCTTTTGAACGTGCGACTTCCGGGCTGGATCCCGCGACCACGCTGGTCTTCATCGTTTCCAAGTCTTTTTCGACACCGGAAACGTCGCTGAATACCCGGTCGGCGATCAACTGGCTGGAGGCGGGATTGGAAGGCGGTATCGGGCGCCATCTTGTTGCGGCCACTTCGCGGCCTGACGCGGCACGTGAGCTTGGAATATCCGATGACCGGATTTTCGGGATGTGGGACTGGGTCGGCGGCCGCTATTCGCTCTGGTCCTGTGTTTCCCTGTCGGTAATGGCGGCCATCGGCCGGCGGGAATTCGAACGGTTGCTGGGCGGCGCGCGGCGAATGGACGAGCATTTCCTGCAAGCCCGCGCCAGCGTCAATACGCCGGTGATCGCGGCACTGACCGCATGGTGGCACCGGGTCATACGCAGTCGTCAGTCCCGGGCTGTTGTGCCCTATGCGACGCATCTGCGACTTTTCCCTGCCTGGTTGAAACAATTAGCTATGGAGTCGCTTGGCAAATCGGTAACGGTCAACGGCGAGCCCCTGGCTGCGCCGGCCGGGCCTGTGGTCTTTGGCGGCGAAGGACCGGACGGCCAACATGCCTTTTTCCAGCTTCTGCACCAGGGAAGGGAAGTCATCCCTGTTGACATCATCGCCTTTGCCCGCGGCGGTGAACTCCGCCATCGCAATGCGCTGCTTGCCAATGCTGTTGCGCAGGCTGAAGCCCTGCTTTCGGGGCGCAGCGAAGCGGCAGCATTGGCAGAACTTGCGGCCAAGGGGATGAATGATGAGCAGGCGCGCGCTCTGGCTGCCCACATGGTCATGCCCGGAGGGCGCAGCTCCACCTTCATTCTCGGTCAGGAGCTGGATGCCGAATCACTGGGCGCGCTGCTGGCCTTCTACGAGCACCAGACTTTCGTTCTGAGTGTTCTGTTCGGGATCAATGCGTTCGATCAGTTCGGCGTTGAGCTTGGCAAGCAGCTGGCAGCGAAGCTGGAGCGTGAATGGATGGCCGGTGAAGAGGGGCAGCATGATGCGTCCACAAAGGCGTTGATGCGCCAGATCCGGCACTATCAGGGTCAATAGGGGATTCGGGTGCTTGACGTCCCCTCTTTGTGACGCCAAAGTAACAAACAGGACGGGACCTGACCGTTCAGTCCTTCGGCGTTTCGGGGAGGAGACGCCTCAATCGACCAAACAATTGCGGGCCGGATATATCCGGCCCGCTTTTTTGTCCGGATTCCAGTTTTGGCTAGAAATATCCGTGGGGGGTTTCGCGTTCGCTGCGTGATGACGAGGATGACGCATTGTCATCATTCGCCGGCATGCTCGCACATGCGGCGGCTGTTGTGGCAAAAAGTGTAGCGGCCAGCATGGCCAGTATTTTCTTGATACGCATTTTCAGGACTCCCTCGAGGTTAAAGCGCACAGCGCCCCCAATCGAAGCCCCTTCCGGTATTGGGTCTGCCCGGATCTTTCCCCGCCCGGGCAGACCGGCATTCTACTCTTCGTCGTCTTCGTCGATTTCGATGATAATCTCTCGGCGGTCCGAATCTGAGCCGCCCGCCAGACGTTCCGTCTCGAGCCGGTTCAGCCAATCGATTCGTGCGTCACCTTCAAGCTCCTCGCCATCGACCCAGACGCGGCTTTCACCGTCTTCGCTGACAAACCGCAATTCATAACCGCCACTCTCTTGGAGCGCGCGGCGCATCTCTTCATTAATGTCCTGATTGCGCCTGGCGATCACATGAACACGGCGGGCCTCTCGTCCGGCTTCTGCCGCTTCACGCTCGGCCTGCTCAAGCTCGATTCGCATGACACGCACAGCCTCGCGGCGGTCACCTTCGGCTTCCTGCAATTCGATCCGCACTCCGCGCATCGATTCTGCGATGTCCTCTCTGGCTTCGGCGAGTTCACGGCGGACTTCCTCGCGTTCCTCATCGGTCATTTCCCGGCGTTCGCCATTGATAACTACCATGCGCTGGCCATGAAGATTTTCCAGCTCGGTCTCGACGTGTGCCAGGGCGCGTTCCATTTCCTCCGTGCGAATTTCGTCAATCTCGAAACGCATAGCTTCCAGATGTTCAAGTGCAGCTGACGCTTCGGCAAGCCGCATTACATGAACACCGTCCAGACCCCTGAACATTGCCCGGTGTCCGGCACCGGATGGCAGCACATTTGCCTGCCCGTCCGCGACAATAACCCGGCCATCCGCGGTCGTACGTACGGAATCGCCGCTGATGATCACTTCGCCATCGCTGAATTCGACATTGACGCCATGAATTATGACCGACTGGCCGGTGGTTTCGGTATTCTGAACGATGACTTCGACATTTTCGCGGACGCCGGCATCGTCATTTGCCATGGCTGCCGTTGTGCAACCGGCAGCGAGCAACGCAGCCCCTGCGGCGGAAAGTGAAAGAATTTTTTGCATCTGTCCCTCCAGATTTGGAGGGGGAACACTTTCATTGCCGGGATTACCACAGGTATGCGGTTGGCTGAATTTTTCGTCATCTGGTTGAAAGTGGTGCGGCGATGCATGGGGATTTGGGGAAGCATGCACCGCCGCGGGAAGGGGCCTTTCATGAAGGCACGCCCAAGATGATCTGCAACGCATTACCGCTGATTGGCGAAGGCGTGACGAATTCGTCAGATACAATCCATGAAAGGGCGTGAAGCTTGCACAGTCTGTTGCCACGGTAATAATGCCACGCGAAATCATGATCCGGAGTGAGTGATGCAAAGGCGAACATTCTTGCAAGGCATGGCCGCGAGCGGTGCGGCGGCACTTTCGGCTCCGGCATTTGCCAGTCCACAAATGACGCTCCGCCAGAAGGCTGCGCGCGTGCTGCTCATGGGCTTTATCGGCGATAATACGGATGCTGACGGGGCAAGGGCGGTTGCCGGCCATCTTGAGCAGGGCCGGATCGGCGGTGTGCTTTTCCTGCGCCACAATGTGCGTAGCCGCGAGGGCGTCGAGGGATTGACCCGGCTGTTCCGGTCGATTGCGCCCGGTGCCTGGATGGCGGTCGATCAGGAAGGTGGTGCAGTGCAGCGCCTGTCGAGTGATCTGGGCTATTCGCCGATTCCGCGCGCTTTTGTGATTTCCGAAGAAAAGACCGTTGAGGAAGCACGCGCGCTTTATGCGGCCGCAGCCGCTGAATTCCGGGAGGCCGGCTTCAATATGAATCTGGCACCGGTTGCCGATGTGCAGGATGACGCGAATGGCGTGATTGGCCGGTGGGGGCGCGGTTATGGCGAGGATGGCGAGACGATTGCTGCCTATGCGGCAGCTTTTATCGATGCCTTCGAGACGGCGGGCGCGGCCTGCGCCATCAAGCATTTCCCGGGACATGGCCGATCATCCGGCGACAGCCACCATGGATTTGTCGACATCACCGACAGCTGGTCACAGGCCGAGCTGGATCCCTTCCGCCGATTGATTGATGCCGGCAAGGCGCATCTCATCATGGGCGGGCATCTGACCCACACCGGACTTGATCCGGCAGGTGATCCGGTCACCGTCTCCCGGCCGATCCTGACCGACCTGCTGCGCGGACAAATGGGATATCAGGGCGCGCTCATCACTGATGATCTCGACATGGGCGCGATCCATGAGAATTACGCGCAGCGGGATGCTGTTATCCGGTCCATCCAGGCCGGAAATGATCTGATCATGATGTCGAATTCGGCTGCGCCGGACCCGGATCTGCCACTCCGTTTTGCAGACTGGATCGAGGCCGCGGTCGCGAATGGTGAACTCACTGAAGCCCGTATAGACGAGTCGATTGCGCGGCTGGGCGTTCTGGGTCAGCGAATCCAGGCATAGAAAAAGGGCGGCCCGATTGAGCCGCCCTTGATCCTTAAAGCATGGTTTGTGTGGACTAGAAGTCCATACCGCCCATTCCGCCCATGCCACCCATGTCAGGGGCACCACCGCCGGAGTCCTTTTTCGGCTTTTCGGCGACGGCCGCTTCCGTGGTGATCATCAGACCAGCGATGGAGGCTGCGTCCTGCAGAGCATGACGGACCACTTTTGCCGGGTCGATCACACCGAAGGCCAGCATGTCGCCATACTCTTCGGTTTGTGCATTATAGCCGAAGGTCGGGCTGTCATTTTCCAGCACCTTGCCGGCAACGATCGAGCCTTCAACACCGGCATTCGATGCGATCTGGCGGATCGGTGACTGAATGGCGCGGGCAATGATGCCGATGCCCTGGGTCTGATCGGGGTTCTCGCCCTTCAGGCCATCCAGCGCCTTCGCGGCTTTCAAGAGAGCGACACCGCCGCCCGGCACAATGCCTTCCTCGACAGCTGCACGGGTTGCGTTCAGCGCATCGTCGACACGGTCCTTGCGCTCTTTCACTTCGGACTCGGTGGCACCGCCGACCTTGATCACAGCCACACCGCCCGCGAGTTTGGCGAGGCGTTCCTGCAGCTTTTCCTTGTCGTATTCAGACGAGGAATCCTCGATCTGACGGCGGATCTGGCCAACGCGGGCCTCGATGTCAGCTTTTTCGCCAGCGCCATCAACGATGGTGGTGTCATCCTTGGTGATGGTCACGCGCTTGGCAGTGCCCAGCATGTCGAGGGTGACGTTTTCCAGCTTGATGCCGATGTCCTCGGAGATGACAGTGCCGCCCGTGAGAACGGCGATGTCTTCGAGCATGGCCTTGCGGCGATCACCGAAGCCCGGCGCTTTCACAGCGGCGATTTTCAGGCCGCCACGCAGCTTGTTGACCACCAGGGTTGCCAGCGCTTCGCCTTCGACATCTTCCGCGATGATGAGCAACGGACGCGAAGACTGAACCACCGATTCCAGAACCGGCAGCATGGCTTGCAAGGAAGACAGCTTCTTGTCGAAGAGGAGGACATAAGGGTCTTCCAGCTCGGCCTGCATCTTGTCCGCGTCGGTGATGAAGTAAGGCGAAAGATAGCCGCGGTCGAACTGCATGCCTTCAACGACATCCAGCTCGGTTTCCAGCGACTTGGCTTCCTCAACCGTGATGACGCCTTCATTGCCGACTTTTTCCATGGCCTTGGCAATCATTTCGCCGATGGCTTTCTCACCATTGGCAGAAATCGTGCCGACCTGGGCGATTTCCTCGGAACCCTTGATCGGTGTCGACGCATCCTTGATGTGCGCGACGACTGCAGTGACCGCTTTCTCGATGCCGCGCTTGAGGTCCATCGGGTTCATGCCGGCGGCAACCGACTTCATGCCTTCACGGATGATGGCCTGGGCCAGAACCGTCGCGGTCGTGGTGCCGTCACCAGCCGCGTCATTGGTCTTGGACGCAACTTCGCGGACCATCTGGGCGCCCATATTCTCGAACTTGTCGGTCAGTTCGATTTCCTTGGCGACAGAGACGCCGTCCTTCGTGGAGCGCGGTGCGCCGAACGACTTTTCGATCACGACATTGCGGCCTTTCGGGCCGAGCGTGACTTTTACAGCGTTGGCAAGCGTGTCGACGCCCTTGAGCATCTTTTCGCGGGCTTCAACGCCAAACTTGACTTCTTTAGCAGCCATTTTCCGATTCCGTTTTCTTGATCTGGTTGTTCTTGAGCGAGCGGGTAAGTCCGGCGGGGCGTCAGCCCATCACACCGAGAATGTCCGACTCTTTCATGATGATCAGCTCGTCACCATTCAGGGTGACTTCAGTACCTGACCACTTGCCGAACAGAATGCGGTCGCCGACCTTGACGTCCAGCGGACGCACGGAGCCATCGTCCTTGATGGCACCGCCGCCGATAGCGACGATTTCGCCTTCCTGCGGCTTTTCCTTTGCCGTGTCCGGGATGATGATCCCGCCCTTGGTCTTGGACTCTTCTTCCACGCGTTTCACGAGCACACGATCGTGCAGCGGACGAAATGACATATTCATACCCCTGTTTAATTTCCGCAGCCTTTTGGCACTCACTGGCACCGACTGCTAACGAGCGGGCAGATAGGCATACATCCGGGCAGCGTCAAGAGGCAGACCCTGCGAATGGCAATGAGTGTGATCACCCCGTATTCATGTCCGGTTCACCGCGAAAATTTCAACTAACTCTCGTATTTCCGCCATGATCGGCGTATAGTGACGCAAGCCAACCCAACTGGAGTATCCCATGATTTTCCGCACAATTTTCGTTTCCGCTGCAGCGCTTTCCCTGGCCGCTGCCTGCACCACAACTGACCCCTATACGGGCGAGACGCGGCCGAACAACACGGCTCGCGGTGCGCTGATCGGTGCGGGCCTCGGCGCGGCGCTTGGCTATCTGACCAACACCAATGATTCCGAGGAAGGCCGGACCAACGCCCTGATCGGCGCAGGTATCGGTGCACTCGCCGGTGCGGGCGTGGGTAATTACATGGATCGTCAGGAAGCGGCGATGCGCGAGCAATTGCGTGATTCCGGCGTAGGCGTCCGCCGCCAGGGCAATGACCTCCTGCTGATCATGCCGGGCGATGTGACCTTCGCCACCAATTCCAGCGATATTGAACCGCGTTTTTACTCTGTTCTGAACGATGTTGCCGACGTGCTGAACACTTATCCGGCGACTTATGTCGACGTGATCGGCCACGCCGATTCAACCGGTGCAGCCGACTATAACCAGCAATTGTCGGAACGCCGGGCGCAGTCGGTTGCAGGCTATCTGATTTCGCAACGTGTCCTGCGCGACCGCTTCTATGTAGCTGGCCTGGGCGAGACCTCGCCGATTGCTTCGAACGACACGCCGTCGGGCCGCGCACAAAACCGCCGCGTTGAAATCCGCATCCGGCCGCACGTCCAAAGCTAACACGGACGGTATTCGTTAACGATCTGACAACACGGCGCGATCCAACGTAGTCTCGAGCCCATCGTATTGATTCGCTCGAGATTGCCTTGGATCGCCCATGCCCCGCGCCAGCGACATTCTGATCGTCCTCACCTACGCCATGATTGCCGTGGTGTCGGCGCTGGCATTCGAGCGTCTCGGGTTGATGTCGACAAGCTTTGCCTGGCTGATGGGAGCCGGCGTCTTCCTGATCGCAGGTCAGGCGCATTCTGCTGCCGCCCGCTCTATCGAGCGGCGGGAAATGCTTGCCGAGATCGAGGCGCTTAAAGCCGCCAATCTCGACCTTGCCGAGGAAATGGCTGAAGCGCAGTCCCGGTTGGACACGATCGCCGACACGATCCGTGCAGAGGCCCATCAACGCGAAGAGACACTGACAAACGAGGTGCGTGTGCTGGAGGACCTGGTGCGGCGGATGGGAGCCGGGGCACCTGCGTCTGCTGCCAATGCCGGCGTTGCCAGTCAGAACCCGGTAGATATCGACATCGTCCGGGATGCTCTGGCCGCCAACCGGGTCGATCTTTATCTGCAGCCCATTGTCTCATTGCCGCAGCGCAAGACCTATTTCTACGAGAGTTTCTCGCGGCTGCGTGACCGTGCCGGCAATATCATTGCGCCGGCCGCCTTCATCCGTGCCGCCGAGGATGCCGGCCTGATGGCCGAAGTGGACAATCTGCTCCTGTTCCGCTGTGTCCAGATTGTGCGCCGCCTGACGCAATCAGACCGGCGGATCGGCATTTTCTGCAATGTCTCGCTCCGGTCCCTGGCGGACGAGGATTTCTTCCCGAATTTCCTTGATTACATGCGCCGGAATTCCGATCTCGCGAGCTCGCTGATCTTCGAGGTATCGCAGGCGGCGTTTGAAGCGCGGACACCCGGGGCTGCCCGGAATATGGGACGGTTGGCTGATTTCGGTTTCCGCTTCTCGGTTGACCAGATGACCGATCTCAACAGCGATTTCTCCGACATGCAGCGGGCAGGCGTCCGGTTTGCGAAAGTCGAGGGGCAGCGACTGGTCACGGCCATCCGCAATCAGGAACCGATTGGCGGCCTTGAGGCCGGTGCGATCCAGGCGGAGGATATTCCGAGCCTGTTTGCCAAATACGGAATGGATCTGATCGCGGACAAGGTCGAGCAGGAGCAGACCGTCGTTGAGTTGCTGGATATCGATACCGGTTTTGCGCAGGGGCATCTGTTTGGCGAACCGCGTCCAGTCCGCGATGATATCCTCGACGAAACCACGACCCAGCCTATCCGCCGCTCGGCGTGAAACGGTTTGAATCGCCAGCTGATCCCGCTAGGTAGGGCGGTATGAAATCCGCACCTCATTTCAAAGATATCACCGACCGCTATTCGGCCGTCTTCTGTGATGTCTGGGGCGTCATCCGCGACGGCCATTCCATACTGCCAGACGCCATCCAGGCCTTGCAAAATGTACGCAGGCGTGGCCTTCCGGTGATACTGGTATCGAATTCGCCGCGGCCGGCCCATTATGTTTCGCGTCAGCTTACCCTGATGGGCGCACCGGACAATGCCTGGGACGGCATCGTCACGTCGGGAGACGCAACGCGGATCGCGCTGGACGACTACGCGCCGGGCCCCTTCTTCAAGATCGGTCCGCCCGGCGGAGATGATCTGCTCTATGCCGGGCTGGAGATTGCTTTCAGCGATGCCGAGGATGCGCTGGCCATTGTTTGTACGGGGCTGACAAGAGTGCTGGGCGAAACACCTGATGATTACCGGCCGCTTTTACAATCGCTGGCCGACCGGCAGCTGCCGATGATCTGCGCCAATCCGGATATTGTCGTCCAGGTCGGCGACGAACTTGTCTGGTGCGCGGGGGCGCTGGCGCGGCTCTATCGTGAGCTCGGCGGCAAGAGCGTCATAGCAGGCAAACCGCACAAGCCCATCTACGATCTTGCCTATGACCTGCTTCAGGAGGTTGGCTGGCAAGAGGACCCGTCATCCGTGCTGGCAATTGGCGACGGGCCGGAGACCGATCTGGCCGGCGCTGCGCGTATCGGTATCGATTCCCTTTTCATTGGAGATGGCATTCTGGGCGGCGATGTCGATGCGTCTGATGCCGATGCCGTCCGTCATTTGCTGGCGCAGTACAAGGTCACAGCGACATGGTTTTCGCGGCGCCTGATCTGGTGAGTGGTCTGGACAGGGCACCGGCGTTGCCGTCTAAAGGCGCTGAATTCAATGGAGCCCCGTAAATGACGCAAAAGGCCCCCATTCCACTGGAAGATTTCTGCGTTGGCCAGTCTGCAGAGATTACACGCCTTGTTGATGATGAGACTGTGCGCGCCTTTGCAGACGTTTCCGGCGATCACAACCCACTTCATCTGGATGAAGAATTTGCGCGGCGCACGCCATATCGCGGGCGTATTGCGCATGGCGCGCTGATTGCGTCCTACCTGTCGGCTCTGCTGGGTAATGAACTTCCGGGGCCCGGTTCGATTTTTGTCAGCATGGATCTCGGTTTCCGGTCTCCGGTCCGGATTGGCGATACGGTACGGTCGCGTGCAGAAATCACCTCCATTAACCTGAAGACTCGTATGCTCGAACTGTCGTGCTCCTGCAGTGTGGGCGAGACCGAAGTCATGACGGCGCGGGCTTCTGTCATGGTCCGGACGCGAAAACGGACGTCAGGGGAATAGCGCCGCAACATGCAGATTGTCGTAGGCCCGCCACAATCCGACCTGCCGCCCAGCGTTCTGGCGCTGGGTAATTTTGATGGTGTGCACAAGGGACATCTGGAAGTCCTGAATACGGCGCTCGCAAAAGCCCGGGACGCCGGATTTGTGCCTGCCGTTGCCGTTTTCGATCCGCATCCGCGGCGCTTTTTTCAGCCCGACTCAGCGCCTTTCCGTCTGATGGACGATATTCAGCAGACAGACGCCCTGCGCGATCTGGGGTTCGAGCGGCTTCACGTCCTGCCGTTCAACACTGCCATGTCGAGCATGATGCCCCGGGAGTTTGCCGACACTGTGCTGTGTGGCTGGGCCAATGCGCGGCATATCGTTGTCGGTGCCGATTTCGAATTCGGAAAAGGCCGCAGCGGTGATGTGACCATATTGACCGGAATCGGTTGGCAGGCCGGTTTTGGTGTGACCGGCGTGACGCTGAAGGCCGATGCCGGGGAGAAAATTTCCTCCAGCCAGATCCGCAAATATCTCGAGTCCGGTGATGTGGATGCGGCCGCGGAGCTGCTGGGGCGTCCATGGGCTGTCAGGGGTGTAGTGGAGCAGGGTGATCAGCGCGGACGCACAATCGGATTCCGGACCGCGAATATCAGCTTCGGCGATTATTGCCGCCCCCGATATGGTGTTTATGCGGTCCGCATCCAGGTGGCCGGGCAATGGTATCAGGGCGTGGCCAATGCCGGTTTGCGCCCCACGGTTGATGGCACAACCGAGCGGCTCGAAGTTCATATTTTCGATTTCGCGCAAGACATTTACGGTGAATTGGCGATTGTGGAATTTGCCGCTTTCCTGCGGCCTGAACAAAAGTTCAATGGACTCGAGGCTCTAAAGGCGCAAATTTCGGAGGATGCAAAGGCAGCGCGCATTGCGTTGTCTGGAGCGGCCTGAACCTCCTTGCAGGGGGCAGGGCCATCAAACTGGCAAGTGGACAAGACATGTTTGAGCGGCGGACTTCCCGGGTGATCCCGATGGCCGGTTTCGGCATTGCCGTGCTTGTGATTGCCCTTGATCAGGCGAGCAAGTACTGGATGCTATACGGGCTGGATCTGATCAACCAATTGCCCGGCGAGCGCATAGAGGTCTTTTCCTTTTTCCATCTGACGATGGTCTGGAACCGGGGAATCAGTTTCGGATTTCTGCAGGCGCAAGCTTTCTGGCAGAGCCTGTTATTGATCCTGTTCTCACTGGCCGTTTCCGGGCTGCTGTCAAGCTGGATGCTGAAAGCCACGCGATGGCTGCAGGCCACGGCCTACGCCCTGATAATCGGTGGCGCTTTGGGCAATGCGATTGACCGCGGCATATACGGTGCGGTGGCGGATTTCCTTGATTTCTCCAGCCTTCCCTTGCCCTTCGGCTTCGAGTTCGCCTGGGTATTCAATGTGGCGGATGTTTCCATCAATATCGGTGTTCTTGCCCTTCTGATCGACCTTCTGGTCAATGATCGCGGCACAAGGTGAGGGCCGGACTGGCGAAAGCCCCTGTCTTTGGTTAGAAAACAGCCGACAGAATTTTCGGGAGTATTTTTATGCGTCAGCGTTTTATCACGCTCGCCGTTCTCGCCGCCACGGTTGCGGTCGCAGGATGTGCCGGTGGCCGGGGTGCCGAGCCGGATGAATTCCGCGTTGTCACGATTGCGCCGCTGACGGTCCCGCCGGAGTATAATCTGCGTCCGCCGCGTCCCGGTGAACCGCGTCCGGAAGAAATCTACCCGGATCAGGCGGCCCGTGCCGCATTGTTCGGCGCGCAGGGCGATTTTCAGGGCTCGGACGGTGAAGCGCTGCTCGTGGCTCGTGCCGGAGGCGGTGAAGCCGACCCGTTCATTCGCGCCATTATTGATGGTGAAACCGCAGCGGTTGTCCGCAAATCCACAGCTTTCAGCAATCAGATCCTTTTCTGGCGTGAAGGCACAGAAGGGATTGGCGATAATGCGGTTTCCATCGACGCCGAGGAAGAAGCCGAGCGTTTGCGGCTGATCCAGAGCGTGACCGGTGGCGGGACTGTAGAAATTGAACGTGATCGCGGCGGCATCGGGAAAATTCCGGGCCTCTAACCTATAACATTTCCGATTCAAGGCGGCGCAGCTTCGGCTCGCCGCCTTTTTCATTGCTATGGAGAAATTGATGACACAACTCCTCGCCATTTTCGCGACAGTTTTTCTCGCCGAACTTGGAGACAAGACACAGCTTGCAACCGTTTTGTTTGCCGCCGAACGCCAATCCTCGCCGCTATTCGTGTTTCTGGCGGCTTCGGCCGCGCTTGTGGCGTCAACCGCGTTGGCGGTCGCGCTCGGCACTGCTGCGGAAAGATGGCTGGCCTTTCTGCCACTGAAATTGCTGGCGGGTGCCGGTTTTATCCTGGTCGGCGGCTGGACGATTTTCGACCACTTCCGGACCGCCGCGCCCGCTTGACCCAAGGCTCCGCCTCCCGGAGGCTGAGGTTATGACCACAATCCGCCGACTCAGTCCCGAGACCGTCAACCGCATCGCTGCGGGTGAGGTGGTTGAGCGCCCGGCCAGCGTTGTGAAAGAGCTCGTGGAAAATGCGCTGGATGCCGGTGCCCGCCAGATTGATATCCATGCGGAAAAGGGCGGCCTTGCCCGGCTGACCGTCACCGATGATGGCGAGGGCATGGATGAAGTGCGGCTGGCGCTGTGTGTGGAACGCCATGCGACGTCGAAACTGCCCGTGGGCCGGGATGGGGAAGATGATCTTCTGAATATTGCGACTATGGGCTTTCGCGGAGAGGCATTGCCGTCCATCGGGTCCATTGCGCGATTGTCAATCACCACTCAGGCCCGCGGTATGGCGGAGGCATTCTCGCTCGGCGTTGAAGGTGGCCGTCAGAGCGAAATCAAACCCGCCCCGCCCCTGGGCTCCGGCGGGACAAGGATTGATGTGCGCGATGTTTTCTACGCCACGCCTGCGCGTCTGAAGTTCATGAAGTTCGAACGCGCGGAAGCCAATGCGATTGCCGATGTGGTGCGGCGGCTGGCCCTGTCGCGGCCGGATACAGGCTTCACGCTGTCGATTGATGGCCGTTCGCGATTGGCACTGGCAGCCGAAAGCGGAGAGGATGCGCAGCGCCTGCGCCTATCGGCGATTCTGGGCAAGGATTTTGGCGAGAACGCGCTTGAGATTGATCAGGAGCGGGAAGGGGTCAGGATCACAGGGCTGGCCTCCCTGCCGACTTTCAATCGCGGCTCGGCGCAGCATCAGTTTCTGTTCGTGAATGGCCGTCCGGTGCGCGACAAATTGCTGGGCGGTGCCGTTCGAGGGGCCTATCAGGATTTTCTGGCGCGCGACCGCCATCCCGTTGCCGCCTTGTTTGTTGATCTCGAAGGCGGGCTGGTGGATGTGAATGTGCATCCGGCCAAGGCCGAGGTGCGCTTCCGCGATCCGGGCCTTGTCCGGGGGTTGATCGTGGGGTCCTTACGTCATGCACTGGCGGGGGCAGGGCACCGTGCTTCCACGACAGTTGCCGGGTTTGCGCTGGGCCGGGCGCGGCCGGAGGGTGCCGTGCACCAGACGCCTCACACGCTGATGGCGGCATGGGGCAGTCCCAGACCACCGGAAAACACACCGCTCGTGCAGGACCGGTCCGCCCGGGTCGAGGCGGATTTTGTGCGGCCAGACGGGTATGAATCGACCGCGCCGGATCCGGTTTCCGCACACGATCTGCCGCTCGGTGTGGCGCGCGCGCAGCTGCATGAAACCTATGTTGTTGCCCAGACACAGGACGGTATGGTGATTGTCGATCAGCATGCCGCGCATGAACGTCTGGTCTATGAGCGGATGAAGAAGATGCTGGCGGACTCCGGCGTTGCGAAACAGGCCTTGCTGGTTCCCGAGATCGTTGATCTTGATGCGGCGGAAGCCGAGCGGGTGCTGTCACGCGCAGATGAGCTCGCCGAACTGGGCCTGGTCGTGGAGGGCTTCGGTGCAAATTCCGTTGCCGTACGCGAAGTCCCGGCCCTGCTGGGCAAGCTGAACGTTCAGGGCCTGATACGGGATCTGGCGGACGAGCTTTCCGAATATGACGCGGCCCTGTCGCTGAAGGAAAAGCTGGAGGAAGTCGTTGGCACCATGGCGTGTCACGGCTCTGTCCGTTCCGGCCGCCGCCTCTCGGGCGAGGAAATGAATGCGCTTTTGCGCGAAATGGAAGCCACGCCGCATTCCGGCCAGTGCAATCATGGCCGCCCGACCTATGTCGAGCTCAAGCTGGCCGATATCGAGCGGCTTTTCGGGCGGCGGTGAAGGCAGGCCGGATGTGCGGTGTGAATGCGCTGCATCCCGATTCAGTTTTGCTTTATCCCTCAACCCTAGTGTTTCACTAACGATCAATCTTTTTGCCCGTTGCCGGAGTCCTTCATGGTCCGCAAGCTGCTGCCCGTTGGCGTAATCATTGCCGCCTTTCTCGTAATTTCGGTGGCAGTTACCGCGTATTTCCTGATGCAAGGCGAGCGCACGGGCAGAGCTGTTGCTGCACGTGAGATCATTGTCCGGCTGACCATGATCAATAACGAGATCCAGCGCGAACGTGCCTATGTGACAGCTTTCGGTCATTCCGACATGCAGCATGAGGGCGTGCAACGGGAAATCGCGGCAACGGATGAGTATTGTCTGCTGCTTCTCCCGCAAATCGAGGCGATGACGAATGATGATGGTGTTCTCCGGTATCAGCGGGACGCGCTTGCCGTGATTGCGCCGGCACTGGAGCAACTGGCGGATATCCGGGCGAATGCCGGAGATCACAGCGTATCGCCATTCGAGACATTTGGCGCCTATACGGATCTGGTGAATACGATCACGCAGACCGCGGCCGAATTGCACGGGGAGTTGGATATTCCGGCGCATCAGCTGACCCTCGAAATCGAGCTGCTCGCACTGATGGAACATCTCGCCCGGGAACGCGATTACGGTATGGCCGCGCTGACCGGTGCCATTCCCGAATCTGAAACTCTTCAACCACGGCAAGCCAATCTGGCCGCCCTCCAGCGATTGCAATCCGGCATACACGAGACACATTCAGCCGACTTGTCCTACGGTACGATGCTCGTGCCCTTTCTGACAGATATTTCCCGTCTTTACCCTCTCGCTGGCAGAGGTGAATCCGCGCAAACCGGCGATGAAGCCGCCGATGCGGATACATGGTTCAATTCCATAACCGGTCATATCGATGCTGCGCGATTGTTGCATACGCGCCTGCTCGTCACAGCCGGGCGCGATACCACGCAGTAATCACTGGCCGCGTTTCAGAAACACCACTTTCGCAGCGCCCCAGATGCGTTCATCGACCGGCTCCCAGCCGGGGAAATCCGGCACGTCCTCATCCGTTGCGATTTCCAGCACGGCCAACGCATCATCGCTTACCCAACAGCCGTCAATCAGGCCAGCAAGGGCGGGCGGGGCGAGACCCCCGTCATAGGGCGGGTCAAGGAAAACGAGATTGAAGGGTAAGCCGAGCTTGGCCGGTTTCTCGCCGAGATCCGTTGCGGACCGGCGGTGAAGCCGGGTAATCCCGAAGAGCTGGAGCGCCTCGATATTGTCGCGGATGGTGCCGCGGGCTGCGGCATCTGTTTCCACGAAAAGGCAGAAACCCGCGCCCCGGCTGATGGCTTCGAAGCCGAGCGCACCAGAACCTGCAAACAGATCCGCCACCCGTGCGCCTTCAAGCTGTGGAGCCCATGCGGCATGTTCCAGCACATTGAACATGGCTTGCCTGGCCTTGTCGGATGTAGGCCGCGTGTTGGCCCCCTTGGGCGCGCTCAGGGCCCGGCCTTTAAATCTCCCGGCGACGATACGCATGTCAGTCCTTTCCGCCGAGAAAATGGCCGCACTGATCCTGCAGCACGCGTTCGGGAACGGATTTGACCTCGCCAGGTTGCAGATTGCCCAGCTGGAAAGGCCCATAGGAGATCCGGATCAGGCGGTTCACCGTCATGCCGACAGCCGCCAGCGCTTTGCGGATTTCCCGGTTCTTGCCCTCGCGCAGGGAGACGTTCAGCCACTTGTTACCGCCCTGCTCGCGTTCAATCTCCACTTCGATCGGGCCGTATTTCACGCCTTCGGCAGTGATGCCCTTGCGCAGCTTTTCCAGCTCGACCTCGGTCACACGGCCGAATGCCCGGACCCGGTAGCGCCGCGCCCAGCCGGTTGAGGGTAATTCCAGCGCACGCGAAAGTTCGCCATTATTGGTGAGGAGAAGCAGGCCTTCCGAATTCAGATCCAGACGCCCGATCGAGATGACGCGTCCCAGTTCCTTCGGCAGCTTCTGGAAGACCGTGTCGCGGCCCTCCGGATCCTTGTGAGAGGTCACAAGGCCTGTGGGCTTGTGATAGCGCCAAAGACGGGTTTTCTCCGGTTCGCCAACGGGCTTGCCATCGACGGCGATCCTGTCCTTTGGCGAAACATTCAGGGCCGGACTCGTCAATGTCTTTCCATTGACGGTCACCCGGCCGTCCGCGATCAGCTGTTCGGACCCGCGGCGGCTGGCGATGCCGGCCCGCGCGAGCACTTTCGCAATGCGTTCTCCGGAGTTTTGATGATCTGCCAATGCTTGACCCTTCTGCGCTTCACGCATACGCCGCAGGTGTCATGAGCGAGACCCGCGATCAATCCTTTATGCAGTTGGCACTGGCCGCGGCGCAAGCGGCGGCTGAAGCGGGCGAAGTGCCGGTGGGTGCCGTGATTGTTGATCCGGCAACCGATGAAGTGATTGCCACAGCCGGAAATGCGCCTATCGCCGGGCATGATCCGACTGCGCATGCCGAAATCCGCGCGATCCGCATGGCTGCAGAAAAGCGTGGCAATTACCGCCTTTCGGGCGTGGAGCTTTATGTCACCCTCGAGCCGTGCGCCATGTGTGCCGGGGCGATCAGCTTTGCCCGGATTGGCCGGCTCGTTTTCGGGGCGGCTGACGAAAAAGGCGGTGCGGTACTGCATGGGCCGAGATTCTTTGATCAACCGACCTGTCACTGGAAACCGGAAATTGTCCCGAGTGTGCTTGCAGATGAGTCCTCGCAACTCCTCAGGACCTTTTTCCGGAAGCGGCGCTGAGACGCGCTTCCAGTCCCGCCCGTACCTCCGGCCACTCGTCGCTGAGCACCGAAAACCAGACCGTGTCGCGCAAATCGCCGCGCCATGTCCGCATCTGCCGGCGAAGCGTTCCTTCATATCTGGCCCCCATTTTCAGCATCGCCGCCTGTGAGCGTTTGTTGAGACCATGGGTTTTCAATTCGGCGCGTTCGGCTCCGCACTCGAACAGGCGCGTCAGCAGCGCCAGCTTGCAGGCCGGATTGACTTCTGTGCCGTGCGCGGTTGCTGCATACCAGGTCCAGCCGATTTCGGCGCGCTGGTTGGGAGGCGAGATCACGAGATAGGCGGAATGTCCGACCATCTCGCCGGTTGTCTTGCGGTAGATGACATGGCTGATCTGACTGCCAGTTGCCTGCATCTCCAGCATCAGGTCGAACCAGGCGTCGAAATACTCACCATCGCCACGGATTGTTGTCCAAGCCCAAAGATCCGGAGCCGACGCGAGTGGCCGTAACTGCTCGCGGTGCTTCTCTGTCATCGGCTCCAGGCGCACCCAGTCATTTTCCAGTATGGCAGGTGTTAAATTCATCTCTTGCGCCTTTAGCTGAGCAGAATGACGCCACGTATCACATAGACCAGGCCAACACCCGTCACGATCCATTTCGTATATTTGCGGAAATTGGCATCGCTCATCAGATCAAGGACACGGGCGCCCAGCGTGGTGCCGAGTATGGCCAGCGGGGCGGCAGCCAACAGCCATTGCCATTGCGCCAGTGCGCCGCCGGCAAGCGCCGGAGTCAGATAAAAGGCGATCTTGGCAGCGTGAGCTGCGACCTGCGTGGCTGCCTTGGTCGCCACAATGGTTCTGCGATCCATGCCGTCAGCGACAAAGAAAATGTCCAGCAAAGGGCCGGACACGCCGGCCACGATGTTCAGCCCGGTCACTGAAAAACCGCACAGTACGGCGTGGCCAGGCCGGCGGGCATCAAGGCTGAGATGCTGTTTCGGAATCCATATCAGAGCAGGGACCAGACCCAGAAGGATGAAAAGCCATGGCTTCGAGACTTCGAAGGCAAATCCGATCAGGAGGGCAAAAGCCAAGGCCGACCCGCCAAGATAAATACCCAATACCCGCCAGTCGATGAATCTGCGCCAGAGAATCGCCCGCCAGCCATTGGAGACACTCTGTATGGCGCCGTGCGTCACCATGGCGGCCGAAACCGGCAGGAGGAGGGCCAGCACACCCATCAGGATCAGCCCGCCTGCCATTCCGAAAATTCCCGAAATGAAAGCAGTCACAAGGGTTGCAGCAAGAATGATGGGCCAGATCATGCGAATCATCCCCTCAAAAGGATTGACCCGGCTATAGTCCGTGTCAGATCGTATTCAAAATGCAGGACCGGGACCTAAGGGGAAACTCATGGAATTTTCGTATTCGCCACGGTGTCAGGATTATCTTGACCGCCTTCGCGCTTTCATGGATGCGCACATCTATCCGAATGAGGCTACCTATGCCGAACAACTGGCGGGGTTCGGAGAGAATCGCTGGCAGGTGATCCCGGTCATCGAGGAATTGAAAGAGAAGGCCAAGGCTGCCGACCTCTGGAATCTGTTTCTGCCGGAATCCGAAAAAGGCGCAGGATTGACCAATCTTGATTATGCGCCGCTGGCTGAAGAGATGGGCCGTGTGCCGTGGTCGGCGGAAGTGTTCAATTGTGCGGCGCCCGATACCGGCAATATGGAAGTGCTGGCGCGTTACGGTACGCCGGAACAGCAGCAGCAATGGATGGAGCCCCTTCTGGCGGGGAAAATCCGGTCTGCCTTCCTGATGACAGAGCCGGAAGTCGCTTCTTCGGATGCCACCAACATTCAGTGCAAGATCGAGCGCGATGGAGACGAATACGTCATCAATGGCCGCAAATGGTGGTCGTCGGGGGCCGGCGATCCGCGTTGTGCCATTTATATCGTGATGGGCAAGTCGGATCCGGATGCGGACAAATACCGCCAGCAATCAATGATCCTGGTTCCGGCAGATGCCAAAGGTGCGACGGTCAAGCGCCATCTTCCGGTATTCGGTTATGACGATGCGCCACATGGGCATATGGAAGTCGAGCTGAAAGATGTCCGTGTGCCAGCCTCAAACATGCTGCTGGGTGAAGGCCGCGGTTTCGAAATCGCCCAAGGCCGGCTGGGGCCGGGCCGTATTCACCATTGCATGCGGACCATCGGAGCCGCCGAACGGGCGCTGGAACTGATGGTGAAGCGTGGAATGAGCCGCGTCGCCTTCGGTCAGCGGGTGGCAGACTTCTCCATCTGGCATCATCGTATTGCCCGGGCCCGGATCGACATTGAAAGCGCCCGGCTGCTGACGCTGAAGGCGGCGTGGATGATGGACACGGTCGGCAACAAGGCAGCCCAGAGAGAAATTGCAATGATCAAGGTGTCCGCCCCGCGTGTGGCCCTGCAGGTCATTGACGATGCCATCCAGATTCATGGCGGTGCGGGTGTTTCGGCCGACACACCACTGGCCAGTGCCTATGCCGGAATCCGGACGCTGCGTATGGCCGACGGTCCTGACGAAGTACATGAGCGGGCGATTGCGCGCATGGAAATGAAACGATTGTCCAACGAGGGCTGATGATGGAAAGCGCTGCAACCGGTATTGCCGGACTGTTCGGGGTTATTGGTGCCGGGCTGGGCCTTGGTGCGATTATTTCTCCGGAGTGGGCAGCAAGGCTGGTCAGGATGCAGGCCGATCCGGCGAATCCGGAGGGCTATGCAGAATTCCGCGCCACGTTTGGCGGTGTTTTTCTATTTCTCCATCTGGCGTTTCTTGCCTCGATTATTCTGAATCAGGGTGTCATCGGCGCTGCTGCTGTATTGTCGTTCGGGTGGGGCGGTGCGGCGCTCGGCCGAATCCTGTCCCTCATGCTGGACGGAGAACAGGTCCGCACGAAACATAATTTTGTTTCGATTATCGTCGAAACGGCCGCTGCCATCGCCTTTGCTTTGCCGGTGGCAAATTTCGTGATCAACCCGCCGGCCTGACTTTTCCTTCCGACGATCTACATCCTCCACAGGAGTCGTTTTTCAAGGAGATCGGGCAGATGGAGCTCATTCAGATCCCGGCAGCGGGTGCTGCTGCCATTGGCTGCGCCATGGGAGCGGCAAGCCTTCTGGTTCCGCGCTGGGGTGCCACTGTCGTGCGTCTGCAACCCGATCCGCGCTGGCGGGGCGGCTGGTCGGAATTCCGCGCCAGCTATGGCGGGGCCTTTTTCCTGGGGCATGCCGCGATTTTGCTGACCTTTGTCATGCAGGCCCAGGCCGGGATGGCCGCGCTGATGGGAACCAGCTTTGCCATGGGCGCTTTCTGGATGGGGATGGCGCTCGGGCGTATTGTGTCGATGGCCGCCGATCATGGCCAGTATCAGACCCGCACCGGCTATAATGCCGCCGCAGTGGTGTTTGAATCGCTTATGGGGCTAGCCTTATGGGTGCCGTTCCTCGCGCATCTGGGCGGCTAATTGCCTGCCTTTTCGGCAAAAGACCATGCATAATCCGCCATTGGCTCGACCATCGCACCATACTCCCTTGCCTTGGCATTGGACGCATTGCCCTGCGTTGACCGGTGATAGACGCCCTGAACAATGGCGGCGAGCCTGAACAGATTATAGGCGAAATAGAAATCGAGTTGCGGCAGGCCCTCGCGACCTGTGCGGCGGCAATACGCTTCCACATAGGCCGCCTCATCGGGAATGTTCAATTCCTTCAGATTGGCACCGAGAAATCCGTTCCGCATTTCTTTCGGCGTGCGCCATTGCATGAGCTGATAGGTGAAGTCCGCAAGCGGGTCGCCCAGAGTGGAAAGCTCCCAATCGAGCACCGCAACGACTTTCGGCTCATTCTTGTCAAAAATCATGTTGTCGAGCCGGAAATCACCATGAACGATACTGGCGCGATCCTGCTCCGGCGCAGCACCCGGCAGCCAGTCAATCAACCGGTCCATGGAGGCAATCGTATGAGTCTCCGACGCCTTGTACTGTTTTGACCAGCGGGCGATCTGACGCGGGATATAAGCGTCAGGTTTGCCATAGTCACCGAGGCCGATGCGCTCCGGGTCAAAGGCATGGAGGGCCGCCAGCGTCTTGTTCATGGAATCATAAATGCGGGCACGGTCAGCCGGGTCTATCGACGGCAGGTAAGGGTCCCAGAATATGCGGCCATCGATAAAATCCATGACGTAGAATGCCGTGCCGATGACGTCGGGGGCTTCGCACAGACCATGCATTTTCGGCACTGGGAAACCCTGTGCGCCGAGCGCGCTCATCACCCGGAATTCGCGGTCAACGGCATGCGCGGACGGCAGCAACTTGCCGGGAGGCTTGCGGCGCAGCACATAGGCCTTGCCAGGCGTTTCGAGTTTGTAGGTCGGGTTGGACTGACCGCCCTTGAACTGGCCGATGCGCAGCGGGCCAGAAAAACCTTCCACATTTGCTTTCATCCAGTCCAACAGGGCGGCTTCGTTGAACCGCAGAGCCTCGGCGACGTCCTTTGTGCCGGAAAAAGTGTCGTCAAGATTGGTCATTGGCGGGAATAGACCTCTCCACCCTGCATCACGAAATCCACATCCTCGAGCTCGGTAATGTCATCCAGAGGATTGCCGGAAACGGCAATAATATCGGCGTACTTGCCGGGCTCGATGGTCCCGATGTCATCAGCCATCTGCACGTGGGCAGCGGCTGTTACCGTGGCGGACCGGATGGCGTCCATGGGTGAAAGTCCGGCCTCCACCAGCAGCGCAAACTCACGGGCATTGTCACCATGACGCGATACGCCGCTATCGGTTCCAAATGCGATCATGACGCCCCCGGCATGAGCGCGACGGGCCATCTCGATCATATTGGGGCCGACTTCCAGCGATTTCTGGCGGACTTCTGGTGTCATCCAGTCTGCGCTGGTGGCAATTTCGGCAACCGTTGCGCCGGCGAGCAAGGTGGGTACGAGATACACATTGTTGCGGCGGAACAGACGTATGGATTCATCATCCAGATAAGTGCCGTGTTCGATGGAGTGGATACCGTTCTCGATCGCTGAATTGATACCGGTCACACCATGAGCATGCGCGGTGACATAGCGGCCCATCATGCGGGCAGCTTCCATGATGGACGCCAGCTCGTCGTCGAAGAATTGCTGTTCGGTCCCGGCAGCTGTCTGGGACAGAACGCCGCCGGTTGCGGTGATCTTGATGAGATCGACGCGGGCGCGGACCAGCTCGCGGACGACCCGCCGGCAGTCTGCCGGGCCATTGCAGGCAGCCCGGCTGGAGAAGGCATGCATGATGTCTTCGTTATAGCCATTGATATCGCCATGACCGCCTGTTGGTGTGACAGAGGGACCTGATACCCGCATACGCGGGCCGGCGAAGTCTCCGTCCCGCTGGCCATCACGCAGGGCGATGATGGCTTCGAGTTCGCCGCCGACATCCTGAACGGTTGTAAAGCCCGCCATCAGAGTCGCCCGGGCATTGCGTACCCCGTCAATTGCCCAGTCCGCAGAGGAAAAGGTGACGTTCTGCAGGCGCCGTTCAGGGTTCAGTTCCGACAAGAGGTGAACATGACTGTCGATCAGTCCCGGCAGAACGAAGCGATCAGAAAGATCAACATATTCTGCGCCGTCGATCTCGATGAAACCGTTTTCGATCCGGTCGATACGTTCGCCAAGGATGACAATTGATTGCTCTTCGGCAGGCGCCTCGCCGGGAATGGCGAGCAACCAGCCTGCATGGATGATGGTCACATTGTCCTGAGCCGCGGCCACCGGGCTTAAGGCCAGCGCCAGAAATGCGATTATAAACCTGATCATGATGTCTCCCCGATATTTTCTCGCAGACTAACTTGAAGTCTTCAGTGCACGCCACCCTATATCACGACGGCAGAAACCGCCGGGCCAGTCGATGACATCAACGGCCTGATAGGCCCGGTCGATGGCTTCGCGATAGCTGTTCCCGCGCGCCGTTACATTCAGAACCCGGCCGCCATTTGCCAGAAGCCGGCCCTCTGCATCGCGTTTGGTCCCGGCGTGGAATACTGTCACCTGATCCATCGCGCTGGCGGCATCGACATTGCGGATTTCAGTGCCTTTTTCATAGTCACCCGGATAGCCTTTTGCCGCCATGACAACGGTAACGGCCGCACTGCCATGCCAGGACAGGGGTGGCATCCCACCGAGTTCCTGATTAGCGCAGGCTTTCAGATAAGGCACGATGTCGCTCAGCATCCGCATCATCAGGATCTGGCATTCGGGATCGCCAAAGCGGGCGTTGAACTCGATCAGCCGCGGTCCGTCCTCACTGATCATCAGACCGGCGAACAGGACACCGGAATACGGCATTCCCTCATCTGCCAGTGTTTTTATAGCCGGCAGGATGATCTGGTCCATCGTCTGCCGGACAATCGCTGGACCCGCAACCGGCGTTGGCGAATACGCGCCCATTCCGCCAGTATTGGGACCCTTGTCGCCATCATGGGCGCGCTTGTGATCCTGGGCCGAGATCAACGGCATCGCCGCTGTCCCGTCGCAGAATGCAAAAAAGGAGGCTTCCTCGCCTTTCAGGAATTCCTCGATAACGAGTGTCTTGCCGGCGTCACCGAACTTGCCGGACATCATCTCGTCAATTTCAGCTTCGGCTTCCTCGCGCGTTTCCGGAATAACGACTCCCTTGCCGGCTGCCAGACCATCCGCCTTCAAAACATAAGGCGGGGAGAGACTGTCCAGAAAGGTTTTGGCTTCCTGCGGATCGGTAAATTTTCCATAGCGTGCCGTCGGGATTCCGGCCCTGTCGCAGAGTTCCTTTGTAAAGGCTTTCGAGGCCTCGACCTGCGCCGCGTCTGCATTGGGGCCGAAAACCGAAATGCCTATGGCCCGCAAGCGGTCGCCCAGCCCGGCGACCAGTGGCGCTTCAGGTCCGATCACGACGAGATCAATGGCTTTGTCGATAGCAAAATCGGTCAGAGCAAACACATCATCTGCGGCGATATCGACACAATCGGCTTCCTGAGCGATTCCAGCATTGCCAGGTGCGCAGTAAAGCCGGTCCACTATCGGGCTTTTCCGGATTTTCCAGCAAAGCGCGTGCTCGCGGCCCCCGCTGCCGACAACCAGAATCTTCATGGCGTACCTCCTGCTTTCTCACGGCTAGCGGATTGGAAAGCTGTTGGCGAGTCTGCCGCCGCCATTGCCGCAGCAATGCCAAGCGATTACCAACAGGGAATGGCAGAAACCGAGTCCAATACGCCGGAATTTTCCGTCTCCGAGCTGGCGAATTCGCTGAAGCGGACCGTCGAGGATGCGTACGGACATGTGCGCGTTCGCGGTGAACTGGGCCGGGTGACAACGCCGCGCTCGGGTCATGTCTATCTGGACCTCAAGGACGAGAAGGCTGTCATTTCCGGTGTCATGTGGAAAGGCATGGTATCGCGGCTCAATTTCCGGCCGGAAGAAGGCCTGGAAGTCATATGCGAAGGCAAGCTGACCACCTATCCCGGCCAGTCAAAATACCAGATCATTATCGAGCGCATGGAACCGGCGGGGGCGGGCGCTCTGATGGCGCTGCTCGAGGAGCGGAAGAAAAAACTGGCTGCCGAAGGCCTGTTCGAGTCGGGCAGGAAAAAGGTCATTCCCTATTTGCCACGCGTGATCGGCGTGGTCACATCCCCTACCGGCGCTGTGATACGGGATATTCTGCATCGGCTGGAAGACCGCTTTCCCCGGCACGTCCTGTTGTGGCCGGTTCTGGTCCAGGGCGAAGGGGCGGCAGCACAGATTGCGGCAGCGATAGAGGGCTTCAATGCCATAGACGGGACTGGCGGCATTCCACGTCCTGATGTGTTGATCGTGGCGCGCGGCGGCGGTTCGGTTGAGGATTTGTGGTGCTTCAATGAAGAGGTCGTGGTCCGGGCAGCCGCCAGCTCGGTAATACCCCTGATCTCTGCGGTCGGACACGAGACCGACACGACGTTGATCGATTTTGCCTCAGACCGGCGCGCACCGACCCCGACCGGCGCAGCCGAAATCGCTGTCCCGGTCCGGTCCGAGCTGATGCAGGATCTGCGCGGCTGGGCGGATCGTCTGTCGCGGGGCCTGATGCGGCTGATTGAGCGGCGCAGGGCAGAATTCCGCGCGACTTCCCGGGTGTTTCCGGCCCCTCAGGCGCTGCTGGGGCCGATGCGTCAGCGCCTTGATCTCGCCTCGACCGGCATCCGGCCCGATGCGTTGCGGCGGGATATCCGGTCAAAGGCCGAAAAAGTGGCCGGTGCCGGTGGCCGTCTGACATCCAGCCTGCGCCGGCAAGTGAAATCCGGGCGCGAACAAATGGGCTCTGTCAGCTCGCGTCTTGGCCGTGCCAGCCCCGCCCGCCTGGCGATTCAATGCCGGGACAGGACGGAAAAGCTTGCAGACCGGCTGGTGCAGGCAGGAAAGCGGTCATTGATCCGAAAACACCGGGATCTGGCAGCAGTCGCCGGACGTCATGCCCTGTTGGGTCATCAGTCTGTACTCAGGCGCGGATTTGCCCTGATCCGGGACATGGATGGACGGCTGGTGCGGAAAAGCCGCAGCTTGTCGGCCGGACAATCGGTTTCCATCGAACTGGCGGATGGCCGCAAGAATGCCGTGATTGACGGGCAGACAGGTCAGCAACGGCCCAAATCCCGCAAGGTCAAGCCGGCTGCAAGTGAAAAGCAGGGGCGGCTGTTCTAGGCTGAAACAAGCGGCTAGGATTGCAAGCATGATGAAGACACCGTTCAGCAAAGAGTTTGCCGGCGAGGCCGTGCTCGAATTTGGCGATGCCGATTTCATGATCCTGAAGCCGGGGGCCTTTGTGCGCTGCGCAGTGACCAGGGAAGAAATCCCGTTGCAGGATTTGCGTTACTGGAGCGCCGAGCTGCAGGAAGCCTACAAGGACGGCTATGCGTCAGCGGAACGCTGGAAGTCCGTTTACGAGGAGCCTGGACGATGATGATTCTTGCCGCATTGCTGGCTTTGCAGGCGCCCGGGGCTGACCCGATTGCTGATGTGCTGAGCGCGGATTCCGAATTTCCGCTGGCGGGAGAAATCCGGGAGATTGCCGAACCGGAATTGAGCTGTATTGGCCAGTATATCGAAGGTGCCGCCATTATCTGCCGGGCCGAACCCGGGACGATCATATCACTGGGTGATCAGTCTGGAACGGCCGACAGCGACGGATGGGTCATCCTCGGGATCAATCGTGACAGCGAAGATGTATTGACGCTGACAGCTGCGCTCCCTTCGGGTGCAATGATCGAGCAGCAGCACGAGATCGAACAGCGGGAATACAATATTCAACGCGTGGACGGAGTCCCGCCGCAAACCGTCAATCCGCCGGCTGAGGCGCTTGCCCTGATCCGTGAACAATCCCGCATGAAGGCTGCCGCCTATACCAGCCGCTGGGACGGGGCGGGTTTTGCCGGCGGATTTATAGCGCCTGCCGAGGGCATTATTTCAGGCGTTTACGGGTCGCAGCGTTTTTACAATGGCGAGCCACGCCGCCCGCATTACGGGCTGGATTATGCCAATTATGCCGGCACGCCAGTTCATGCACCGGCCGCAGGTATCGTCACTTTGGCCGATCCGGACATGTATTATGAGGGCGGGCTGATCTTCATCGATCACGGGCAGGGCTTTACCAGCGCCTTCCTTCACCTCGGTGCCGTTCACGTAACGGTTGGCGATGCCGTGGAACAGGGTGAGCTTATCGGCGAAATCGGGTCGGGTGGCCGTGCGACGGGCGCCCATCTCGACTGGCGGATCAAATGGCGCAACCGCTATATTGATCCGGCCCTGGTATTGACGCTTGATCCTGCATCCTTGCGGTAGATTGCCTTGTCCCAGCGGCGGTGGACCCAGAACCATTGTTCCGGAGCTTCGATGATCCGGTCTTCCACCCATTTGTTGATGCGGGAGACCGTTTCCAGAACGGCGGCGGACTTGTCCGCCAGCCGTGAATCGGGGATCGGCTCGTAAAAGGTTACGCGGAACCGCGTTCCACCAAGTCTGCGGACACCAATCGGTACAATCGGTGCGCCAAACTTCATCGCCATCTTGGCTGGGCCGGAGGCCGTCATGGCCTGGTGGCCGAAAAAGGGCGCGGCAATTCCGTCATTCATTTTCTGATCGTTCATCAGCGCAACGGACATGCCCTGTTTGAGATTTGTCAGCAATTCCTTGGCGCCGACACCGCCCTTCGCCGTCAGCAGCTTGATGCCATAGGCATGCCGGGAATCCAGAATGCGCTTGTCGACAAGCGGATTGTTCGCATGACGATAGGTGATGTTGCAATTGAGGTTCAGCTTGGCGATTGCCGCGCCCATCACCTCCCAATTGGCGAAATGACCTGCGACCAGCACATAGGGCTGCCCCTGTCGTTCAAGATCCAGAACGATCTCTTCGCCTGAAATTTCACCGCGCTCATAATAAACCTCGGGGCGGTAATGGCGCATATTCGGATTTTCGCCGACCAGACGGCCGAAATTATCCCACATGCGATCAAGCAACCGGTCGATTTCCGGTCCCGACGCAGTGGGAAAGCAACGCTCCATATTGATGCGGGCGACGCGGTGAACCGGGGTGAGTGGTCCAATACGCCGCAAGGCGGCGCTGCCAAAGGCCGATGCGCCCTCCAGCCCCATGGACTGAAAGGTCAGCTGAAAGCTGTCCCAGGCCAGAGCTTCCGCCCGCCACCCGATTCGCTGAAGCCATCCCGCGCTCATAACCGGGGTTTAGCGCCGCGCTGCGGCGGCGTCCAATGCCTGTTCAAGCAAGGCGGTGGCTCTCGCAGGTTCTTCAAACACTGCACGGACCGGCCAGGCTGTAATTCCCTCGCGATCCGCTGTGGGTATCCGGACCAGGTCCTTCTCCGTGGTCATCAGTTGCGCGCCCGCCGTCTCTGCCAGAGACCTTAACTGGCGCAGATCATTTCGGGAGAATTCATGGTGGTCGGGATAGGCTTTTGTGCCGCCAATCCGGGCGCCTGCCATTGCCAGGGCATTGAAGAATTTTTCCGGACGGCCAATCCCTGCAAAGGCAAAGAGCGTGTCGGCCGGTGGTGCAGAATCCGGCTCAAGCCAGGCCTTCAGAACCGGCACTTCAACCTCAGTCAGGCCGAGGCGGTCATAATCCGGCTCGTAATCAGGGGCCGGTATCATCAGGACAATGGCATCGGCCCTTGCGAGGCCATCATCAAGAGTCTCCCGCAACGGCCCGGCTGGAAAAACACGTCCATTTCCCCAACCAGCGTCGGCATCAACCACCAAAATCGACACATCCTTGTGGAGCTGCGGGTTCTGGTGGCCATCATCCATGATGATGGCTTCTGCCTCATGGAGAATGGCGGCTTCGGCTCCGGCGAGACGGTTCCGGCTGACCCAGACAGGGGCGGCGCGGGCCAGTAACAGCGGCTCGTCACCGACATCTTTTGCAGTATGCCGTCCGAGATCGACGCAGAGCGGGCCTTTGACGGATCCGCCATAACCCCGGCTGAGCGCCTGGGCATTGATGCCGGTTGTCTTCAGAATATCAAGCAAAGCCATGGCCACAGGGGTCTTTCCGGTCCCCCCCATCGTCAGATTGCCGACGCAGATGACCGCGGCATCCACTTTCGCAGAATTCGTATTGCCGATCCGTGTTGCGGCCAACGCCGCATACACTGGCCCAAGAAGCCGGAGGAGCAGGGCCAATAGCCTGTCCAGCAGCGTTGCGGGCTCATGGTACCAGAAATGCGGCGGTTTCATTGTGGCTCTTCGGGCATGAGCGAAAGAATGGCCGCCAGCGTTTCGTCCATCGCGCTGCCTGTCAATTCCTGCAAGGCGCGCCGGGCACCGGCCAGGCGGTCTTCAGTTACATCACTCAGTGCTGCGGCGATCTCTGCGGGCGATCCGGCAATCACGACACCATCATGTTTTCTGTAGGCGGCAAAAACGTCGTCAAAGCTGGCGGTATAAGGTCCCGAAATGACCGGGCATCCGGCCCGGGTCGCTTCAACAGGATTGTGCCCACCAATGCCGTCCCTGAGGCTGCCACCTATGACAGCCTGATCGGCCAGTGCATACCAGAGCGCCATTTCTCCCAGTGTATCCGCCAGCCAGATCTGAGTTCCCGCATCAGGCAATTCGTTCCGGGACCGCTGGGCAAGGGTCAGGCCTGCTGCTCTGACAGTATTGGCGAGTTCGGGCCCCCGCTCCGGGTGCCGCGGAGCCAGAATTAACAGGGCCTCGGGACGGGTTTCCAGATAATGGCGGTGGGCCTGGAGCAGGATCTGCTCTTCACCGGCATGCGTGCTGGCGGCCAGCCAGACCGGCCTTTCGCCCAACACGGAACGAATGGTGTCCAGCACCTCCCTGTCAGGACCGGATGCAGTTATCTGGAGTTTGAGATTGCCCACGAGCGGGACAGCATGTCCTGCAAGTTTGTTCAGACCTGCGGCCGTACGTTCATCGGCTGCGCCGATCCATCTGAACGCCGAGAGCAAATGCCGGGCAGTGTCCCTGCGCTTGTGCCAATTGATGAGCGAGGCTTCATTCATGCGCGCATTGACCAGTGCGGCGGGCATGTTGCGGCTTTGCATTTCTATCAACAGATTGGGCCAGAGTTCGGATTCCACGAATATGGCGGCATCAGGTTGCCAGTGATCAAGGAAACGCCGGACCGGCCCTAGCCGGTCGACCGGGATATATTGGTGCCGGGCCCCCGCCGGCAGTTTTTCAGCCATCAATCGCGCGGATGTTACCGTGCCGGTCGTGACCAGAAACTGCCAGTCTGTTCTATCCTGTAGCTGCCGGACCAGTTCCAGCAGGACAAGGGATTCTCCGACGCTGGCCCCATGTAGCCAGAGAAGTCTTCCCGCCGGGCGAGGGAGTTCGGTCCGGCCAAACCGCTCGTTGAGCCGCGTAGCGTCTTCCTTGCCGTGCCGGGCCCGATTGCCGAGAATCCAGCCGGATAATGGCGTGGCCAACCAGACTGCGGCGCGATAAAGCCGTAATGAAAGCGGCAGGTTCACGCGCCCTGCCCCGCCTTGCGCGCAGGCCGGAGTTCCGCAGGTTCGATGACCGGGCCACCGACGGCCTCATCCGCTTCCTGATTAGCATCGTTCAGGCGGCGCTCGAGTTCAAGCCGCAGAGCCTCCATTTCGTCATCGCTGGCATCAGACGGCACGGTCAGTGGTTCTTTCCAGACCACCACGCCCTTGCCGAAAGGATAGGGCAAGACAAAACGGTCCCATGAGTTGAAAATTCTCTTGTTCGTAATCGCCCAGGAAAAAATCATGATTGGCTTGCCCGTGATCCGGGCCAACTGAATGACGCCCATGCTGGCGCGCTGGCGTGGTCCGCGCGGTCCATCTACGGTCAGGCCCATGCAGGCATTGTTCTCAATCGCGCGCTGCATGTCCCGGAAAGCTGTCATGCCGCCTTTCTGTTTGGTTTTTCGTGTGTTTCGGGATGAGCCCCGGATCACGCCGATTCCGAGATTGCGTGCAAACCGGGCAATGAAATCGCCTTCCCGCGAACGTGAAATCAGCATGGTCGGCGTCTGGGGCGCTTTACGATCCCAACCCATAAAGCTCAATCCGATACGCGAATGCCAGAATGCGGCGATCATGCCTTCGCCGGTTCGGGTGCAGGCGTCCAGATGTTCCCGACCGCGCCGGTCCCAGCTTTTGGTGGCCGCGCAAAATTGCATGTATTTCGCGAGTATCCACGAAATAGCCTGCTGGACTGCGGCGGAGGATGTGAACGATCGCAACATTTGCGTCTTTGCTTGCTTTGATTGGTGCAGGCGTCAAGCGTTCGTCGCGGTTGCCGCCTGCGGCATGGCCCCGTAAATGAATGTTTATGAGCTACGATTTGACGAATCCTGAAGATCACAAACGCGCGTGGAACCATTATCTCTGGCGCGACCATGGCGTATTGCGGCTTCGCTTTCACAACATGCACAAGGTGGGCACAAAGGGTATGTGGCGCGCAAACCAGCCGTCACCCAATCGCCTGGCATGGTTGAAGGACCAAGGGTTCAAGACAATCCTCAATCTGCGCGGCACGCAGCCGGGCCGTTCCTATTATGATCTCGAGCATGAGGCCTGTGACCGTCTCGGCCTGGCCATTCATGACCTGCCCTGGGGGTCTCGCGAGGCCCCTTATGTTGACCGGATCGAACAGCTGATCGAGGTTTTCAACTCCATCGAATACCCGGCGATGATGCATTGCAAGTCTGGCGCGGACCGGGCCGGAATTGTTGCGGTCATGTATATGCTGCTCCACGAAAATGCACCATTCGAAGAGGCTATCGACCACTTGTCGCTCAAATACCTGCATGTGAAACAGGGCAAGACCGGCATGCTTGATTATTTTTTTGAGCAATACCGTCTGGCCAATTCGGCCGAGCCGGTGAGCTTTCTAGACTGGGTCCGAACACGCTATGACCGCCAGGCCGTGCATGATGGGTTCATGGCGAGTTGGTGGGGTAGTTTCCTGACAGAAAAAGTGCTGCGCCGAGAATAATCAGTCGGCAAATTGCAGCTTGCAAAGGCGGGCATAAATGCCACCCTTGGCCAGCAATTCGTCATGCTTGCCAGTCTCGGCGATCTGTCCGTTCTCCATGACATAGATACGATCCGCATCCCGCACAGTTGCAAGCCGGTGGGCTATCACAATGGTAGTCCGGCCTTCGGACAGGCGCTGGAGTGCAGATTGCACACGTGCCTCTGCCTCTGCATCAAGTGCGCTGGTGGCTTCATCCAGAAGCAGTATCGGAGCATCCGCGAGAATGGCGCGGGCAATCGCAATGCGTTGTCTTTGCCCGCCCGACAACTGCCCCCCGCGCGGGCCGACCGGGGCGTCATAGCCACCCGGAAGCTCCATGATGAAATCATGTGCATCGGCGGCTCTGGCAGCCGCTACGATTTCGTCCCGGCTGGCGGTCATCCGGCCGAAAGCGATGTTGGCAGCGATCGTGTCGTTGAACAGGACAACATCCTGGCTGACCAGCGCCACGGCATCGCGCACGGATTTGATGGTGGCTTTGCGAATGTCCTGATTGTCAATCAGGACCGCTCCCCTGGCCGGATCATAGAGGCGCGGCACAAGATTGAGCAGGGTTGTCTTTCCAGACCCTGAAGCCCCGACAATCGCGGTGGTTTTTGCCGCTTCAGCCACCAGGTCGATATGGCTCAGGGCGGCACCTTCTCCGTTATAGGCAAAGCTGACATTGTCAAACTCCAGCCGCCCGCGGGTGACTTTCAGCGGCTTCGCATCCGGGATCTGAATGACATCATCGGTTTCATCCGTGACATCATAAATTCTTTGAAGGACGGCGACGCCTTCCTGCATGGCCGCGCCGAGTGTACCAACCGCCCGGACGGCAGGGGCCATGATGCCGATGGCGGCAATGAATCCGGTAAAGTCGGCAATCGAGGCCGCGCCTTGGGAGATCCGCCAGCCGGCGAATGCCAGCACTCCGCCGAAAGCCGCCCCACCGACCACTTCCAGGATCGGATCCACACGTGCTTTGGAGGCTGCCAGTGACAAGGCGAGCTGGAATCGTTTGAGAAAGGCAAATCGCGACCGCTCTATTTCGTGATCTTCCAGTCCGTAGGTTTTCACCATCCGGGCACCGGAGAAGCTTTCCTCCAGGAAGCTGGTGACTTCTCCCATCTGGGTCTGCGCTTCGCTGGACGTTTTTCTCAGCATATTGCCGATGCGGATGACCGGCAGAGCGGCCAGCGGATAGACGATCAGGATGAGTAAGGCGAGCATCCAGTCGAAGACGAACATGGCGATGACAGCGCCCAGAATGGTCAGCGTATCCCGCAACAGATTATTGGCGGCCCGCACCAGTAAATCGCGGAGAATGGTAATATCATTGGTAAAGCGCGAGACGATTGCGCCGACCGGTTCGGATATCAGGCGCGCATAGTCCGCACGAACGAGACGGGCAAACAGGGTTTCCTGCAAATCCTGCATGACCCGCAAGGCGAGCCGGTTGGTTTGTACTGTTTGCAGGAAAAGAGAGCCGCCGCGAATGGCGGTGATGATGACAATGACGATGGGAGCCAGCCAGATCACCCGCGTGTCCTGGCGCTCGAGCATGCCGACTGCCCAGCGGATCATGAAGGCATAGCTGGAAGCGGCAGCAGCGGTAGTCGCAGAAAGAATGACTGCAATAGTGACCAATCGCCATCGCGGAGCGATCCGATCTCTCCAGAACCGGGCGATCAAAGACCTGACCGGCGACGGATCCGGGCCGTCCGAAAGAGTGGGCAGGCTAGTGTGCGCGCCCGTCATTTCGGGGATCCAGAAGACGGTGGGCGTGAATTATGAAATAGCGCATATGCGCATTATCCACGGTACGTTGAGCGGCGGATTTCCAAGCGCGCCGGGCATCGTCATAGTTGGCAAATGCGCCGACGAAATCGATCCGGGACAGGTCCTTGAACTGGTTGGCGTCGGGGCCGAGGTCCGTCAGTTCGCCGCCAATGACCAGATGCAGCAGCTGCTTGTCGCTCATGTTTACCTTCCTGTTCAAGCGCCGCCGATGGAAAGATTGTCCACCAACAGGCTGGGTGAGTTGACCGAAGACCAGAATTTCAGATCATTCGCCGGAATGAGCCGCGCGAAAATGTCCTTCAGATTGCCGGCAACGGTGATCTCGCTGACCGGATGGGCAATTTCGCCGGAAAGAATTGAAAACCCGGAAACGCCGACCGACCAGTCACCGGTATTGGGATTTTGGGACGGGCTGAACATCTCGGTGACCAGCAGTCCATCGGAAATGGCCGCGATCATGTCTGCGCGGGATTGTTCACCGGCTTCAATGTGAAGATTTGTGGTGGAGACACCGGGCGACCCGCCAAGTGACCGGGTTGCATATCCATTGGGTTCGAGGCCAAGTTGACGCGCGGATGGAGAGTTCAGTAGCCAGTCCGTGAGCACACCGTTTTCGATGATATTGCGCTTGCTGTTCGGCAGGCCTTCACCATCGACGGGCCGCGAGCCCAGGCCCCAGGGGCGGTGCGGATCATCGATGATGTTGATATGTTCACCAAAGACGGGTTTGCCCATCCTGTCTCTCAGGAATGAAACGCCGCGTGCAATGGACGGGCCGGAGACCGCCCCTTCGAGCGATCCGAGAATTCGCGCGGCCACCCGGCGGTCGAAAATGACCGGCCGGACTCCCGAGGACATCTGGGCGGCACCCAAGCGGCTGACGGTCCGTTCGCCGGCTTCGGTGCCGATCTCGGTACAGCTTCGCAGATCAGCGAGGCGGCGCGCGCTGGTCATGGAATAGTCACGCTCCATGCCATTATCCCCAGCTGCGATGACGCTGACACCATAACCGCTGTTTGACCGGCGGGCGGTATGCGACACGCCGTTCGTCGAAACCGAGGCTGATGCCGTCTCGCCTGTGCTGGCAAAGGCGGTTTCGGTCATGGTTATGCCGGGAATGGCGCGTGCGGCGGTTTCAACTTCGCAGGCAAGGCGCGACAATTCCCCGCTGGTCCAGACCGGAGGTTCGTAAAGGTCGAGATCAGGTATTGAAGTGGCCAGACGCCCGGTTTCGACGAGACCGCACCAGGGATCTTCCGGGGCCAGTTTTGCCATTGCGATGGCCCGCTCAACCGCCAAGGCGACGCCTTCATCTGAAAGGTCGGAAAAGCTGACGCCAGCCTGCCGCTTGCCAAAAAATACGCGCAGCCCGGCATCTTTGCTCTCCGAGCCTTCAACTGACTCCAGCTTGCCATCGCGAACCGCGACCTCTGTCGCGCGAGATTGCGTCACGGCGGCTTCGGCAGCATCCGCGCCCAGCTTGCGGGCGCGTTGCATCAGGTCCTCGGCAATCGAGAGAAGCTGGTCTGTGTCTGGAGCGTCGTTCGGTGTGGTCATGACCCTCACCTAGCCCGTGACATACTGCCGGGGCAATGCTTCGTTCAGCTGAGCGCTTTCCAGATCAACAGGCCGGCTATCACGAGAAATACCAGGAACGTCATGCCAGCACCGAATACGCGGCCCGGGCCAGTCGTCTGACCGGACAGGAAAGCATAAGCATGAGCGGCACGTGCCAGTGTGAACAACAGGCCCAGCACGTGAATGACGAGTGTGCCCATTCCTGTCATCGCCAGAAGCGTCAGACCGATCAGCGCGCCGGGAATCCATTCGGCTGCGTTGCCATGGGCACGGATCAGGGCATTCATCTGACTGTCCCCGCCATCGCCGAGGCTGATCTTCTTCTTGTTGCGATTCAGCCCGATGGGCAACGACAACAGGCCGAGAATCAGAAGATTGAGTCCGGCGTAAAGAGCGACAGCCTGCATTGCAGTCATATCCGGGCCTTTCTATTGGCGGCCTTCGCGGGCGCATTGGGTTGAGGCATTCGCCATGAACATTGCGGCGGTGGCCATTTCTTCCATATCCATCCGGGTGCGCATCTCCATTACAGCCTCGGATTCCTCATTCAGCGTTGCAATCAGGAATTCCCGGCTGTTATCGCTCAGCTCCTCGTCGGCCTTTTCCGAAAGGCAGGTGCACATCGACACGGACTGATTCGAGGCGTTGAGGCAGGCGGTCACAAATTCATCGTCGGCATTTCCAGATGATGTGTCCGTTTCTGTTGTCATATTATCCATGGTGCCATCATTGCCGCTGGCGGCAGCACTGCCATCAGTTTCGGTGGTGCTTTGTGCGGGCGGATCGGTGGCATCCGGGCTGTCATTGCTGCAGGCCGCCAGAGCGAGTGCGGCCAGAATGGCCAGCGGGGTGAGCGTGTTCATTGAAAACCTCCTGTCCGGGGTGGAAGGGAGTATGACCCGGAGAGGCGCGGCCGGTAAAGCCTAATCACGTTCCGGCAGGTTTGCAGCCTGCCGCAAGGCGTCGGCCAGCACAGCAGGTTCGGCTGCGCCCGGCACGGCAAACTGGCCTTCGAAGATAAAACTGGGAACGCCGGTCACGCCAAGCTGGCGGAAGAAACCGGCTTCCTGACGCACATCATCCTTGTCGCGATCGGTTGAAAGCAGGTCGGCGACAATGGCCCTGTCCAGACCTGCATCCACGGCGATACTGGTCAGAACGTCCTTGTCACCGATATCCTGGCCATCGCGGAAGAAGGCCGCGAACAGGCCTTCGGCGACGGCATCGGCCTTTTTTGCGCTCTGGCCGCGCGCCCAGCGGATCAGGCGGTGCGCGTTGACTGTGTTCGGCCGGCGGGTGATGGAATCGAAACGGAAATCAATGCCCGCGCCTGGGCCGGCGGCTTCCAGATGGGTGCGCATGGCTTTCCAGCGGTCGGCATTTTCGCCGGAGAATTTGGCTTTCATATAATCGCGATAGGGTGCGCCCTCTTCAGGGATTGCGGGGTCCAGCTCATAGGGCCGCCAGGTCACCTCCGTCCGGATGTCAGGTGCGAGCTTCTTCGCGGCGAGCCAGTTGCGCCACCCCAGCCAGCACCAGGGGCAGACGAAATCGGCGACCAGATCAATCCGGACGGGGGCGGGCATTTATTGCGCGCTTTCCGTCACCGGTGCTTCCGCGAAGCAGGTGCCGACGGCGGATTGCAGGACGGGTTGAACGCCGGCCTGGTCTTCCGGTGTCATTTCAAGGAAAATCTGCTGGCTTTCTGCCTGTGCGGCGGCGGCGTCGATCTGCGCATTTTCACCGATGGCGCCCTGGCTGCCGAGCGCGAAAATGCGATAGAGTTCGTCAGTGGCGGTTGCGGCGAGTTCTGCGTCCAGGCAGGTGCAGAAGGGCAGGTTTTCCTCTGCCGTTGCGCCATTGCGGCCTTGCTGTTGCACCAGGCAGGCCTGAACCATGTAGTCGCTTAAAACCTCCCGGTCGCGGGTGAATTCACTGGTCTGGACGGTCAGGCTCAAGGCGGCGGCAAGCAAGGTCAGCATGGATACATCCTGTCGGTTGAAATCGGTCAGGCGACAGGATGACGTGTTGTGACGCGGGCCTCAAGCCATGATGTCAATCAGATGCCGGTCCATATCAGCGGCGGTGCGGGCGGCGCTGGCGGCAGCGGCATGGAGCGTTTCGGCTTCCTTGACGGCGATCAGGGCCTCGATGACACCGCTTTCATCGGCGCGGGGATTGGCGATCTGCCGGGCCGATTGCGCGACTTGCGCCTGCGCGGCGGTCATGGCGTTCAGCGAGATGTTATAGGCCGTATTCATTCCGCCAGATTGCGCCGCCCTGATGTGGCAAGCGAATTAAAGCTGGCGGCAGGCTTAATGTCCGGTTTCCGTTTCCTCCTGATTTCGTGACAGGATCCGGCAGGCGGCGAGGTCGCCGGTGACATTGACGACGGTGCGCGACATGTCCAGCAGCCGGTCGACGCCGATGACGAAGACCAGTCCCGCCGCCGGAATGCCGAAACTGGCCAGCATGCCCGACAGGATGGCGATGGAGACGCCCGGCGCGCCCGGTGCACCGATCGAGGCGGCGACAAGGCTGAGCACGATCAGCGAGACTTCCGGCAGGGACAGCTGAACCCCGGCGACCTGCGCCACGAAAATCACGGCGATGGCCTGATAGAGCGCCGTGCCGGCCATATTCATGGTGGCGGCGAGCGGAATGATGAAGCTGGCGGTATCGCCCGGCGTGCCGAGGCGGTTGCGGGCGGTTTCCATCGACAGCGGCATGACGGCAGCTGACGAGGAGGTTGAAAACGCCAGAAGCTGGACCGGGAAGATGGCTTTCAGGAAGGTCACCGGCCCCATCCGGCCCAGCACCATGACCAGCACCACATAGAGCAGCAGCAAGAACGCCAGCCCGGCGAGGACGAGGCCGACATAGGCGGCCAGCGTGGTGATCGCCGAAACGCCCATGCGCGCAACGAGCTGGGCGGTGAGGCCGAACACGGCCAGCGGGGTGATGTGCATGGCCCATTTCACGACGGTCATCGAGACTTCCAGCATGGCCTCGAACAATTGCTTCAGCGGGGCGAGGCGCGCCTGATTGCTGGAGGCGACAAAAGCGAGGCCGACAAAGATCGAGAACACGACAATGGCGAGCATCTCGCTGTTGGCCGCCGCGCCGAGCGGGTTGGACGGCACGATGCGGGCGATGAGATCGGGCGCGCGCGCAGCGGCTTCGGTCAGGGGGTCGGTCAGCGTTTCCGGGTCCGGGCGCAGGCGCGGCAGCGGCATGGGATTCGTGATCACCGAAAGCCCCGGCCGGAACCACAGCGCCAGTGTTGCGCCGAGCGCAGCGGCAAACAATGTGGTGCCGGTGATATAGAGGGCGAGCCGTCCGCCGAGGCGGCGCAGCTTGTCCGGATCGGAAGCCCCGGCGGCGAGGCCGAGCACGATGGAGGCGGCGACCAGCGGCATCAGCACCATCTGGATGAGGTTGAGAAACAGGCCGCCGGGCAGGGCCAGCCAGCGCCCGGCCAGATCCGCCGCTTCGGCGCTGACGAGGCCGGTATCCGGACCGATCACAAAGCCGAGGCCGGCACCGAGGACAAGGGCGGTGATGACCTGCGCCCACAGCCGGCCGCGAATCCAGCTTTCCAGCTTCTTGCGGAGGTCTCTTGTGCGGATGCGTTTCGGCTCGGTCATTCAAAATGTCTCATAATTCTGTAAGGAAAAAGAGTCTCCTCCTCCTACTACTACTACTACGATTCCGGTTCCGCCTCCGATGCTTCCCGATGCGGCACTGCCCAAGTCCCTGTCCTGTAACATGATATCCGGTTTCTCAGCCTGCATGACCCTGTCTCCGGAGACTCCAGTCCGGACTCCGGCTCTTCTACGACTCCGGCGCTTGCCGCTCTCCTTCCTGCGCCACTGGCAGGGAAGGCACAAGCGGGTAGTCTAATGCCGCAGAGCACGGCCGGGATAGGAGAGGGGGCGGTTCGGCCGGCCGGTGGGCGCATGCCTACCCCTCGACATCCGCACTCCTGAGTGCGCCTTTGACCAGGAATTTCGAGCGGGTCTCGCCGGTTGATTTGCAGGCAGCGCTGCCGTCGCGCTCCAGTTGAATCGCGTCAACGCGGATATTGATCCTCAGGCTCTTGCCGGTTTTCGGCGCGCGCGGCGGCGGAAACAAACAAGCCCCCGGATCTAATAGCCCACCGTGAATCGCTGACCGCGATGGCGGCCGGTTTCTGCTTCGTCCAGAAGTGCGATGGCGAGATCCTCCATCGAGATCCAGGACCGGCCATCATTATCCCTTACGAGATGGTCGTAGCCAATCCGGTAGGTGCCCCGGCGCACGCCCGGCAGTAGCTCGGCGGGCGGTGCAAGATAACTCCACTGGTCATAAGAGGCGCGCCGGATCCGGTCATATTGCGCCTGACAGGCGCGCGCGATCGGGATCACGCTCTGCGGCAGGAAGCCCGGCTCGGTCAAGACCGTTGTCTCGCTATGGGCGCTCAGCTTGAGGCTCGCGGCTCCGCCCGTGAAGACAATGGGGATATCCGCTGCGGCGGCCGCGTCGAGCAGGCGTTCGCTCAACACCGGCAGATCTGCCTCATGGCCCTCCGGCGGACGGATCGCACTGATCACGGCATCCTGACCGGCGAGGAAACCGGCCAATGCGGCAGGGGCGTACAGATCCAGTTGGCGATAGTGCGCCCCACGGATGCGCCGGGCTTCAGGGACGGTCTGGCGGGAAACTGCCGTGACCTGATGATGGCGGCGCGCGGCTTCGCCGACCGTTCGGGAACCAACGGCACCCGTGGCGCCGAAAATCATAATATTCATGTGCGGGCTTCCTTGAGCAGGAGGGAGGAGGTGCGCGCCCTGGTCTGACTGATCCAGACGCTACCGAGAATGAGACAGATGCCGGCGAGCTGCAGCGGGCCAAGGTTCTGGCCAAGCAGCAACCAGCCCAGGAGCACGGCGGTGAACGGGCTGAAAAAGCCGAACGGCGCAATTTGCGCCGGCTCGATTCGCGAGATGCCGCGGAACCAGAGTGCATAGGCCGCTCCGGCGCCGATGAGGCTCAGATAACCCATCGCCCAGATGCCATTGGCATCGAATACCGGAAAACCGGGTTCCAGCCAGATGACGAACGGCAGAAGCAGAACCCCGCCCGCGGTAAGCTGCCAGGCCGTGAATGTGAGAAGTGGCACGGGCGGCTGCCATTTGCGGGTCAGAACCGTACCCGCTGCCATCGCGGCGGCGCCGGTCAAGGCGGCGGCGATACCCATGGGGTCCAGAGCGGCCTGCGGTGTCAGAACCAGGCAACCGACGCCGGTCAGCCCTGCCAGGCTCGCCGCGATTGCGCGGAATGTGATCGGCGTGTTGAGCCAGGCCGCGGCCAGCAAGACGACGACAAGCGGCTGCACAGCGCCCAGGGTCGCCGCGACACCGCCCGGCAAACGGTAGGCCGCGATAAACAGCACAGCCTGAAACAGGGTGAAGTTGAACCCGCCAAGGATGAACACCCTCAGCCACCATATGCCGGACGGTAATTGCCGCGCCCAAAGCAGCAGGAGCAGGCCGGCCGGCAGAATGCGCAAGGCCGCCATGGTGAGCGGTGCGCCGGCGGGCAGGAATTCTGAGGTCACCCAGTAGGTGGAGCCCCAGACCGCCGGCGCGAGCGCGGCAAGAAACAGGTCGAGAAGACGTGGCATCGGACTAGTCGACCGGCAGAGCGATGGGGCGCAAAGGGGCGGCATCCGCGCCGCGGAGTTTCAACGAGCCGGCGAGGAAAGCGAATTCATAGACCTGGTCGGTGGCCAATGCCTCCAGATTGACCAATTCCAGAATGGGCGCGCCTTGCTGTGCCAGCAGATAGGTGTGCACGGGCACGTAATTGCCTTCGATTTCAGAGGGGAAGGCCTCAAAGCTGAGATTGTCGGCGCCCACAATCATCGCGCCGGCCTCTTCGACAAGATATCGCGCGGCCTCCAGGCCCAGTCCGGGGGCGTTGTCCATATAGGTGGCCGCTGACTCGTATTGCCGCATGCGCCCTGTGCGGATCAGCACCACATCGCCCGTTTCCAGAACTGTATTCTGGCGGGCGAGCGCTGCGATGAGGTCCTGGCGTGTCACCCTGTAACCGGCCGGCAGTTCATCCAGTTCCTGTGCGCCGGGCAGGTCGATCAGCACGCCGCGGGCGATGATTGCCGGAATGGTTTCCGCCCCCGCGCGCTGCCAGCCGCGATCGCCGAGATGCTCATCGGCGGAAAAACCGTTCCAGATCTCGCCATTCAGGCCGAAATGGCTCAGCGCATCAATATGCGTGCCGGTGTGCGCATACATGGTGAAAGCCGATCCGGAATAGCTGACATGGTCGTTAATGGCCTGTCCGACCCTGACTGGATCATCGACCGTGGTGCCGCGGGGCGTATGGGTCATCCAGATTCGGTAATGCGGATCACCTGCCGCTTGCCAGGATGGCATGCCGATAAAGTATTCCACCGACAGGTCATAGCTCTGACCCCCGGAAATACGGCCGAGAATGGCGGCCCGGCTGGATTCGGTCATGAGGTTGAGCCGGCCGAGTTCGTCGTCATCACCCCATGGGCTGGTGCCGACGGTCTGGGCGGACAGGGCGCTCGTCAGACTCAGCGCGGCGAAGGCGGCGGTCAGGACGTGGCGGCTGGCACCGGAAATCGGGAAGCGGGTCATATCAATCTCCTTCGAGAGGCGCGGTTGCGCGGATGACCCTGACTTACTGTTTACATGAGCGAGAAAAACCTGCTCATAATGGAAAGATAATTTACTGAAGGTGCACAATGGACAAGCTTACAGCTCTCCGCGTCTTCCGGCGGGTCGTTGAACTGAACGGGTTTGTGCGCGCCGCGGATGACATGAGCCTCTCCAAAGCGGCGGTCAGCAAGAATGTGCGCGAGCTGGAAACGGCTCTGGGTACCGCGCTGCTCACGCGTACGACCCGAAGCCTCTCACTCACCGACGCCGGAGCGCGCTATTTCCAGCAATGCTGCCGTATTCTCGACAGTCTGGAAGAAGCAGATCTGGAGGCCAGTGCGACCGGCAGCGGAATGCGCGGACGATTACGCATCACGGCCCCGATGTCGCTGGGGCTGGAAAGCCTGACGCAGCGGCTCATCCGCTTTCAGGATCGCTATCCCGGACTGGCGCTTGATCTTGTGCTGAGTGATCAAAGCCTTGATCTGGTGGATGGCGGCTATGACCTTGCCCTGCGCGGCTCGGGAGGGTTACGCGATTCCAGCCTGAAAGCGCGGCGGCTCTGCCAGCTTGACCGGGTGTTGTGTGCGGCTCCTTCCTATCTGGAGACGACGCCTGCCATCATGCACCCGCAAGACCTGAAGGCCCAGGACTGCCTGATCTTTTCCTATGCGGCGAGCCCCGCAATCTGGCAGTTTGAGCGCGGCGGAGCGCGCGAGGATGTGGATGTCACCGGCCGCCTGGCAATCAACAACTCCATCGCCTTGCGGACCGCTGTGCTGGCGGGTCGCGGCGTGGTGCTCATTCCGCGTTTCCTGGTGCGTTCAGAGCTGGCGGACGGAAAACTGACCGCACTCCTGCCGGACTGGTCGGCGGCGACTCAGGCGGTTTATGCCGTCTACCCCGATCACCGGGAAAGTTCGCCGAAGGTACGGGCCCTGATTGACTTCCTCGTGCAGGATTTTGCCGAGCGGCCGCTTTAAGGCGGCTGGGCCGTATGCTGACACCATTGTCCCGGTGCGGCGCCCGTAAGACGGACCGCCGGACCGGGTTTGGGTATTGGCCTCAGGCGGCCGTCTGGATGTCGACCAGTGTCAGGCCGAAATGCAGATCCTCGCCGGCCAGAGGGTGGTTGCCGTCAACGGTGACACTCTCCTCGCCGACCTTTGTGATGGTGAGCTGCTGGGTGGAGCCATCCGGCTGTTGCGCGCCGAGCGTCATGCCCGGTTCCGGCGTCAGATCGCCGGGCAATTGGGCGCGCGGGATATCGATGACCATTTCCTCGCGGCGCGGGCCGAACGCATTGCCGGAACTGACGACGGCGGCGGCGTCCTTGCCGACTTCCATGCCATCCAGCGCCGCTTCCACTTCGGGGAAGATTTCGGCGCTGCCGATGGTGACGGGGACGGGGGCGTCGTCTTCGGTCTTGCCAACGACGGTGCCGTCGGCGGTTTTTACAATGTAGCTTAACAGGACGGTGTCGCCCTTCTTGGCTGTTGGCATGAATTCTTCCTGTATGGAGGGTGAAAAGGTGTCGCGCGTTCCAGTGACGCGCTGCGGTCCCTAAAGGTCGCAAGATGAGCGGCGGGTGTCAAATTCGGGGGAGTTGCATCCGTCACTGCCCGGCATGTTCTGTTGACGCCATCGACGTGGATGCCCCCGGCATGCGGCGAAATTCCTTCGGTGTTTGCCCGGTCTCGCGCTTGAAGGCCTTGTAGAAGGTCGAGCGGGAGTTGAAGCCGACATCCAGCGCGATGTTCAAAACAGAATCATCGCCTGCGAGGATTCGTGATTTTGCGTCTTCAACGCGCCATTGAGCGACGAAGTCGAAAAACGTCAGGCTCAGCTGTTCATTCAGGGTTTGTGACACCAGGTTCGGCGGCGTGGTGACATGCCGGGCCAGTTTCTGCAGGGAGAGGCCGGGATCGAGGTAGAGTTTTTCGGTTTCCATGGCCTTGAGAATGCGTTCGGCGATCTTTTCCGCGCGCTCTGTGGACAGGGCCGAGCGCGCATATTTTTCCGTTGCCGGGTCGCCGGAGGCCCGGGGCGGCAGATCCAGCGCATCAGGCGGCACAGGGTCGTTGGCAAAAGCGATGAGCGTCAACATGACACCGCCTGCGAGGGCAAATACGAGCGTGTCCGGCGTCAGAAAACCGATGCCCAGATTGTCGCTCAACAGGGAGATGGCGGCGGCGGCCCACACGCCGACCAGCAGGATCAGAAATCCATCGATCCAGCGCAGTTCAAAGGCTTCAGTGTTCGAATACAGGGATTTGAGAGTCGCCCGGTAGCGGGCCAGCGTCCGCAAGGTGGCGATCAGATAGAGGATGGACGCGGCCACCCACATGAAGATCAGTGCGAAGGTCAGCAGGGTCAAAGCCGCCGGTGCGATGCCGCCGGGAAGGTCGCCGTTGATGAACAAGTCGCGCCGGGCCGGTGCAGGAAGCATCCAATAACCGAGCATGACGCCCAGACCGGCCAGGGGCAGTACGGCATCCCGCCGCCAGTTTCGCCGTTCGGCCGTGCCGGTCAGGCGGCTTTGTGCATAGCGATAAACAGCGACGGGCAAGGCGAACATCAGCGGCAAAAGCGCGGGCATGTAGAAGGTGAAGAGGGCCGGCTGCACAGCTGTTGCCAGCGGCAGGGCGCATAATCCGGCCATCGTCACGAAAACCGAGAGCAGATAAATCCGGCTCGACCTGGCGGAATTCTGGCGTGCGCCGGTCACGGCCACCGCCAATGCCCCGGCCAGCGCAATTCCGGTCACCAGTGCCGAGAGCAAAAGAACGCCATCTGTCTGCATTGGCGTGGTCTAGGGGAGAGCTGCGGGCGGATCAATCTTGTGCCGGCAATTTGTCCGCGCCGTCCCGCACGGACGACAGACAGTTGCGAGATGCGGAATAGAGGGTGGCAGACGACACATCGCCGGCCCCTTCAACTGGCATTCACAACGGACGAAACATGACTGAACCGGAACTCCTCGGCGATCTTCACTTCTGGATCGGATGCGGCGCGATTGCTGCGGGCTTTACGGCGTTTGCTTCGCGCAAGGGCGAAGGTGTGCACCGGAAAGCGGGCACGCTGTTTGTGGTCTCAATGGGATTGCTGGCGATCAGCGGTCTCTGGCTCAGCCTGGCGCGCGAGATTCTGTTCACGGTCTTTCTGTCCGCGATCAGCTTTCACGCGCTGATCACCGGATGGGCGGCGGCCAAAAGCCGGATAGTTCTGTGCCGCTGTATCAGCCGTCTGGCACCGCTCGCGTCCGGCCTGATTGGGCTGGGGGCGGTAGCGGGCGGCATGATCGCTGGCGCAAGCCCGGATGGCGCTCTCGACGGTCTGCCTCCGGACGCCTTCTACGGGCTGGCGCTCGTCAGCGCGATCCTTTGCGGGCTGGATATCTTCTACGCCCTTATGTCTGCGCCTGCGCTCCGGGTGCGGCTGACGCGGCATTTATGGCGGATGGGTTTTTCCTTCTTCCTGGCGACCGGCATCTTCTTTTTCGGCAACAATCATGTGCTGCCGGAAATTCTGAGAACACCGTGGTTTCTGGCCCTTCCGGTTCTGGCGGTTGTTGTCTGGACCGCAGTCCATGCTGTTCGCACAAGGGTCGGCAAAGCATTTGCGAACTGAACCCCTTCCTCTCCAACTCTTTGAAAGAGCGGTGATCGCAGGCCGGTCAAAATTGCTCAGCCATTAAAACAAGAAAGGCAAAACCAGATGAATTTCCAAAAGATAAGCGGCCTTTCGGCCATAGCCGCCGGCGCAACCTATATCATCGGGTTCTGGGTCTATTTTTCGGTGCTCGGACCCGCGCAATACGGCAGCCTGGCCGCGCCCGCCGCAGACCATGTCAGCTTTCTCGTGGACAACCAGGCGCTGATGACGCTCTGGAACCAGGTCATCTATGTGCTCAATGCGGTGCTGATGGTGTTCATCGTCATCGGCCTGCACCGGCGTCTGACGGGCAGCGGAGCCATCGCACAGACCGCATCAGCTTTCGGCTTGATCTGGGCCGGCCTGATTCTCGCCACCGGCATGCTGGAAAACATCGCCATCGGCCAGATCGTCCGGCTGGCAGAGGTGGATATGGACTCGGCGGTCGCGCTCTGGCGGTCGACGACGGTCGTCAGCGCCGGACTGGGCGGCGGCAACGAGATCACCGGCGGCATGTGGATTTTCGTGCTGAGTCTGGCCGGATTCCAGACCAAGACTCTGCCGCTGGCCGTGAATTTGTTGGGCTTTGTGGTGGGTGGCGCCGGGATTATTTCCACCATTCCGGCATTCTCAGCCGCGACCATGGTATTCGGCCTCGGTTTTATTGTCTGGTTTATCGTGGCGGGCATTGCCTTGATCGTGCTCAAAGCGCCCAAACCGGCCGAGTCGGCCTAGCCGTCAAATATGAGGGCTGGGGATCAACCCAGCCCCAACGCCTCCCACATTTCATCCACCCGGCGCTTCGTCTCCTCGTCCATATCCAGCTTGTCGCCCCATTCGCGATTGGTTTCGCCATCCATCTTGTTGGTGGCGTCGAGGCCGATCTTGGAGCCGAGGCCGGAGACGGGTGAGGCGAAGTCGAGATAGTCGATCGGCGTGTTCTCGATCACCGTAATATCCCGCGCCGGGTCCATGCGGGTGGAGATCGCCCACATCACATCCTTCCAGTCGCGCGCATTGATGTCGTCATCCACGACGATCACCCATTTGGTGTACATGAATTGCCGCAGATAGGACCAGACGCCGAGCATGACCCGCTTGGCATGGCCGGCATAGGCCTTCTTCATCGAGACCACGGCGATGCGGTAGGAACAGCCCTCCGGCGGCAGCCAGAAATCCACGACTTCGGGAAATTGCTGCTGGAAAAGCGGGATGAAGACCTCGTTCAGCGCCTCGCCCAGCACGCTGGGTTCGTCCGGCGGGCGGCCGGTATAGGTGGAGAGATAGATCGGGTCCTTGCGCATGGTGATGGCGCTGATTTTGAAGACCGGAAAGGGCTCGACTGAATTATAGTAACCGGTGTGGTCGCCATAGGGGCCTTCCTCGCCATATTCATCCAGCAGGACATGGCCTTCGAGGATGATTTCCGCTTCGGCGGGCACTTTCAGTGGCACGGTCTTGCAATCGACGAGCTCTGCCTTGGCCCCGCGCAGGAGACCGGCGAACTGGTATTCCGACAGCGTATCGGGCACCGGCGTCACCGCGGCGAGGATGGTGCCGGGATCGGCGCCGAGCACGACGGCGGCGGGCAGGGGTTCGGGCTTTTTATTCTTCCAGCGCTGATAATGCTGGGCGCCGCCGCGATGTTTCAGCCAGCGCATCAATGTCTTGTCCTTGCCCAGCTTCTGCATGCGGTAGATGCCGAGATTGAAATCGTCTTCCTTTTTATCCGACGGGCCTTTTGTGACGACGAGCGGCCAGGTGATCAGCGGGGCGGGTTCGCCGGGCCAGCAGGTCTGGATGGGCAGGCGGTCGAGATTGATGTCCTCACCGGTCCACACCACCTCCTGACAGGGGGCGTTGCGCACGGTTTTCGGGCGCATGCTCATCACCGTTTTCGCCAGCGGCAGCATGGAGAGCGCATCCTTTATGCCGCGCGGGGGTTCGGGCTGGCGCAGGAAGGCGAGGAGCTCGCCGACCTCGCGCAATTCGGCTGCGGTGGATCGCGGCGTACCGCCCAGCGTCACCGCATTGGCGACGCGCTGCACCGTGCCGAAGAGATTGGCCAGCACCGGCATCTCAGAGCGCTCGCCCTTTTCATTGATGACATTTTCAAACAGAAGGGCCGGGCCGCCGGCTTCCAGCACGCGGCGGTGAATCTCGGTCATTTCCAGATGGCTGGAGACCGGCGCGGTGATGCGCTTCAGGTCGCCCTTTGCCTCCAGCATTGCCAGAAAATCACGCAGGGATTTGTACGCCATGGCCACTGCCTCTTGTCCTGCGTGCCAATCTGCGATTTACCGCCGCGATGTCCAGTCTTTCGCCTGCGGCGAATGGGACAGAGGTTGAATCTGTGGTTGGGCGGCTTACCGTGAGCCCCATGTCCATCCTCTATCAGATCCTTGGTGCGGTGCTCATTATTCTGGGCCTGCCACTGTTCTGGACGCCGATTCCCGTGGGCCTGATCCTGATTGCGGCCGGGCTGGCGCTGATCGTATCGAATTCCAACCGGGCGCGGGAATGGGTGCGCGCCCTGCGCCGCAAACATGACGGGCTGGACCGCTGGTTGTGCAAGGCGGAACGCGTCGTGCCGCATCCGTTTGACCGGATTCTGCAGCGCACGGAAACGGATACGGACGGTTGGGAGAGGCTGCGCGACTAGTCCTCCAGCGCCGCGATGATGTCCCGCACCATGTCCCACGTGCCGGTGCGGGTATAATTGGTGGCACCCATGCGCACGATCACGAGGTCATGTTCCGGAATGGCGAGCGTCGACTGGCCCTGGAAGCCGGACATGTAGAAGGCTTGCGGCGTCAGCTCCGGTGCGAGCCAGAAGCCCGACCCGTAAATTCCGTCGGATCCGGGTGTTTCCGTGGTGACATAGTCCCGCCAGTTTTCCGGCAGGATCCGCGTGCCATTGGCCATGCCATCGTCGAGATAGACCTGCATCAGGCGTGCCCAGTCGTGCGGGGTGGCATAGATGTAGGACGAGCCCTGTAGTGTGCCGGTAGCATCGGCTTCAAAGATCGGCGAATGGATGCCCACCGGTTCGAAGATGAGGGCGCGCAGGGCGCGGACCTGCTCGTCCAGCGTGCCGCCGAGGCGCGACTGCATCTCCCAGGTCGCCAGCACGGTATCGCCAGACTGGTATTCCCAATGCTCGCCCGGCGGATGGAGGCGATCGCGCGTGGCGGAAAAGCGGGCCATGTCGCGCTCAGTGAACAGCATGTCCGAATTCGGGTCGGTGCCGTCATTGATTTCATGCACGGCGCGTCCGCCTGTCATGCGCAATAGATTGTCGATCGTCGTGGCTTCTGCCTCGGCGCCCAGACCGCCGAGCAGCTCGATCGTGCCCTCCTCATATATGTCGAGATCGCCACTGAGCGTCATCGCGCCGGCCAGGGTGGCGGCCACGGATTTCGCCATGGACCAGGAATGCAGGCGGTTTTCGCGCGAAAAGCCCGGCGCGTACTGCTCGGCGACGAGGCGGCCCTCATGCAGCACGACCACGGCGAGCGTGTTGCGCGCGCCGAAACCATCATCGAACGCCCCATCAATGGCGGTTTGCAGGGCATCTGTGTCAAAATTCGCGTCGCGATGGGCCGCATCCAGATCATAATAACGCGGCTCGTCATCCCATGGCACGGTCAGATCGCGGTCGAACTCCCGCGCGCCATGCACAAGTGTGCAGCCCAGGCCTTCGCGGTAGACGGCTTCGGCATGCCAGAGGCCAAGGAGGCGGGAATGCACCGACATGTCGTCCTCGTCGACATTGGCGCTGATCAGGGACGCGGGATCGCCGAGCAAGGGATCGACATAAAGTGATCGCGCCAGCTGTGGCTCGATATCCGAGACGAATGTCATCGAGCAGACCTGCTTGGCAGTAATGCCGGTGGCGGTCGGAATATAAATGCGGCCGATGGCCGACGTGTTTAGCCAGACAAGGCCGACGATGATGGCGATGACGATGATGCCACCGGTCCAGCGCAGGATTTTCATGTGGTTCTCCCCCCGAAACGTGTTGGCCGCAGCCTAGTCGAAAATACCGGCCTCTTCGGGATGTTTTTGCGCCCAGGCCGCCACATAGCTGCAGCGCGGGACGATTTTGACGTCCGCTTCCTTTGCTGCCGCGACCAGTGCGCGCACGAGCTGGCCGGCAATGCCCTTGCCTTCATGGGCGGGGGGAACGCCGGTATGATTGGCGCTCCAGTTTCCTGAGCCGGTGACGGAATAGTTCAGCTCGGCCTCTGATCCATCGCCGAGATTGATGACAAAACGGCCTTTCGTTTCGCCGGCTTCATGTTTCACAGATCTGTCGGTCATGAATGGAGCTCCAGCTTCCGGGCTTTCAGGGCGTCATAATGCGGGCGGCTGGCCGCGACGGCGGGGCGCAGCATATCCGGCAGGTCGTGCGGGCTCGGCTGGGGTCGCTCGAAACCGGTGGAGGCCTCCACACGGTCATACCACCAGGGCGCCCAGACGCCATCACTCTGCCGCTTGCCGGCCGGCCAGGCCAGCATCGCGGCATCGAAGGGAATGTCGATGGCGGCGCAAAGCGCGCGCAGCATGGCTTCAGGATCGGCGAGCACATCCGCGCCCTCGATCACCGGCCAGGCCTGGCCGGTCAGCTGGCAGGCATATTCGTAGAGCTCGGCCTGACGGACCGCCCCCAGATCATCGGCGGTCGCACCACCGGTGGCCGCGGCGAAACTGGCGGCGACCTCGGCCGGATCGCGGATCAGGAAAATGTGACGGCAGGCGGCCATCCAGTCGCGCGGGACATCGTCCAGCATGTGCTGGCACATATGTTTCTGGAAGAAGAGGGGCGCGCCATCAGGGGCCTCACCGGCACAGCGCGCGGCGATCTCGTCCGCGTCCAGCGGAACCGATTCCAGAATGGTGTCACGGCCGGGATGCTCCAGACCGGTCCTGACCAGGTAAGGCCCGTAGAAGGGCTCGTCCCAGACGGCGCAATCGGGGCGGTTTTCAAACGACCGCATGGTGGCCGTCGAGATATTGCGCGGGCCGGACCAGAGGCAGATGCGGATCGTCTCCGTCATTCTGCCTCTATTTTTTCGCGATAGAGCGCCTGCAGGTGCTCCACCATGGGGCCGCGGGTGTCGGAAATCCTGCGGCCATCGACCTCGGTCACCGGGACGAGGCCGGCGAATGTGCCGGTGGTGAAGGCCTCGTCTGCGGAATAGACCTGTGTGAGGGTGAAGTTTTTCTCGAAGACCGGAATGCCGGCCTGGCGGCAGATCTCGATGATCACGCCGCGCGTCACACCGCCCAGGCAGTAATCCCCCGTCGAGGTCCAGACCTCGCCCTTGCGGACGATGAAGAAGTGCGTCGAATTGCAGGTGGCAACAAAGCCGTGCGGGTCCAGCATCAGGGCTTCGTCCGCCCCGGCCTTGGTGGCCTGGATGCAGGCGGTAATGCAGTTGATCTTGGAGTGCGAGTTCAGCTTCTGATCCTGCACATCGGGATAGCCGCGCCGGACATGGACGGTGAAGAGGCGCAGGCCTTTTTCGGCGACCTTGGGGTCGGGCGTCTTCCATTCCGGCAGGATGACGATGGTGGCGGGCGATATGGTGACGCGGGGATCCTGATAGGGGGTGGCCTTCAGCCCGCGCGTGGTCATCAGCCGGATATGGACGCCATCGCCATTCAGCATGTCATTGGCCTCCAGCGTGTCATAGAGCGCCCGGGTCAGTTCTTCCCGTGTCAGGCCGAGCTGATAATCCAGCGCCTTGGCGCCTTCTTCCAGCCGGTCGAGATGCCGGTCCAGAAACGCGATTTTGCCCTTGTGAACGCGCAAGCCCTCCCAGACGCCATCGCCCAGTACAAAGCCGGAATCGAGCACCGAGACCTTCGCTTCGGCGCGCGGGTAGAGCTCGCCATTGATCCAGACCTTCACCGCCGCATTACGCGGATCGTCGAGATAGGAGTGCGCGCCCTTGCCCATCAGCCGAATTTCGAGAAATCAGGCGCGCGGCGTTCCATGAAAGCGCCCACGGCCTCGGCAAATTCGGGCGAATGCAGCATTTCGGTAAAAATGCTGCCTTCGCGCTTCATCCGGTCCATGACCGGTTCTTCCGCGGTCATCATCAGCGCCTTGGCCTTGCGGACCGCGCCCGGTGATTTGGCGGCGAGGGCCAGCGCTTTCTCGCGCACCTCGTTGGCGAGGCTGGCCGACGGGAAGATGCCGGTAATCAGGCCGGCCTCTTTCGCCCGGGCGGCGTCCCAGACGCTGCCCAGCATCAGGAGATCAGAGGCTGCCGCCCGTCCGAGGCGGGTAGGAAAGAGCAGGCTGGAAGCAAATTCCGGAGCCAGAGCCAGATCCACAAAAGGTGTCTTGAAAACCGCATTTTCCGACGCCCATGCGAGGTCGCAATGCATCAGAAGTGTCGTTCCGATGCCGATGGCAAGGCCGTCGACCTCGGCGATGACCGGCTTTTGCGCGTTCATCAGCGCCCGCATGAAGCGTTCGACGGGCGGCGTCACCGTGCCGCCAAAATGCGGCGGAGCTTCCATGAAATCGACAAGGTCATTGCCGGCGGTGAACAGGCCGGGCTGGCCGCCCAGCACGAAAACGCGCACATCCTTGTCCGCTTCGCCGGTCTCGATGGCTTCGGCGGCCGCGGTATACATTTCGCGCAAGAGAGCGTTTTTCTTTTGCGGCCGGTTCCAGCGGATGGTGCGGACACCTTCAGACGTTTCGACCGTGACGAGATCACTCATGAGGCACTCCGTTACTGTTGCCAGCGGCATGTGTAGGCAGATATCGGGCCCGAATCCAGTTCGCGTAGACGTCAACTTTCCGCGATAACAATCCGGGTAAAGGCATCATGGAGGATGTCGGAAACCTCGTCTCCGAGGCGCGCTTCCAGACCCGCATTCAAATCGCGCAGGACGATATCGGCGCGCTCGGCCGCCTCGCTGCCCTCGGCGGTGAGAGCAACCATGGCCCCGCGGCCGTCGGTCTGATCGGTGGTTTTCGTGACCAGTCCGGCCTTGACCATGCGGTCCACCAGGCCGGTGACGGCGGGCGGGTTCAACGACAATGTCTTGCTGAGGCTGCCCATGCGGCGCTGGCCGCGGCGCAAGAGAAGAAACAGCACGCCGGCCTGGGCGGCGGAGACGCCGGCGTCGGCTTTCAGGCGCTTGTCGGCCTCCCGGTTCAGGCGGCGGGCGGCAATCTCGATCAACAGGAATAATCGCCGGTCAACGGCACGGATTCTGGCCATTTCGAATGTTTGGGCCGATTCGTTCGTTTCCGAAAGAAACCGGGCCTAAAAAAGGGCCGGGCTATTTTGAGCCCGGCCCTTCGCTCAGTCCGTTTGCCTATTCTTCTTCGGTAATGAATTCGGCATCGGCAAATTGCGGGAAGGCCTGCAGGCCTTCGCCGATCGTGGCGAGGTCGCCGACCACCACGACCACCATATTGTCAGGTTGCAGATATTCCGCGGCAACAGCGGATATATCGCCATTGGACACCGAGTTGATGCGGTCGACATAGGTTTCGAGATAATCCTGCGGCAGATCGAAGAAATCCCGGTTGGAGATCTGCGCGATCAGCCCGCCCGTCGAGGCATTCTGCAAGATGAAGAGGCCGGAGAGCCAGTTGCGCATGCCGCCGGCTTCTTCCTCGCCCGGCGGTGTCAGCTGCAGGGTCTGGATCTCGCTGAAAATCTCGGCAAAGGCCTCGACCGTATTGGGCGTGCTGATGTCCGCATTGAAGGTCCAGTAGGACGAGCCCAGGCGGTTGGTGACGCCCGATCCCGGTGAATAGGTCCAGCCATGTTCCTCGCGCAGATTGCTGGTGAGGCGGGAGGTGAAAGAGCCGCCGAGGATCGCATTCATCACCGTCATCCGGTAGGCGTCTTCGGTGCCGATCGGTGCCACCGGATAGCCCAGCCGCACCGTGGCCTGGGGCGCGCCGGGCCGGTCGATCAGCTGGACCACCGGACCGCCGCGGATTTGCGCAGGCGGAACGTCGGGTTCGGGACCGGCTTCCCAGTCTCCGAAGGCGTCACGGATCGCGGCTTCCATGGCGGCATGGTCGAACCGGCCGGCCACATAGATGCGGGTCCGGGCGGCGCCGTAATTCGCATCATAGAATTCACGCACCTGGTCCAGCGTGTAGGAATCCATCTGGCCGACATCGGGCAGGCCCTGACCATAGGGGTGATCCTCCCCATAGAGCAGGGCGGCATAGGCTTCCGATGCGACCGGGCCCGGCTGTGAGCGGGCGACGGTCATATTGCGGATCTGCGATTGCAGAATGCGGTTGAATTCGGATTCCGGAAAATCGGGCTGACGGATGACGGTGGCCATCCGGGCGATGGCTTCGGGACCGAATTCGGACAGGACATTCGCCGAGAAGCCGGTCGTGTGCATGCCGACGCCGACATTCATGTCACCGCCCATGGAGGCAAAGGCGCGGGCGATGGATTCCGGGGATTTCCCGCCTGCGCCTTCTTCCATCATGGCGCCGACGACATCGGCCATATAGGTGTTTTCGCCATCAAAGACGTTTCCGGCCAGCACCTGGACCGAGATATTCACCTTCGGTGCCAGGCCGAAATCGATGAAGGTGATCTCGAGGCCGTTATCGAGTCCGATCGTGGTGGTTTCGGGCAGCTCGAAGTCCGGAGCGGGCCCGATGTCCGGGCGCGGCAGGGCTTGCGAGAACACCGGCGCGGCCGTGAGGACCGCGGCGGCGGCTGCCATCAGAATGGTATTTGATCTCAACATCGTCATATCCTCCAGATCACTCTTCGCCGCTCATGGTGCCATCCGGGTCAGGAATGACCCGCAGCACCGAGCGGTTGGTGGGACGCAGATATTCCTGCGCGGTCGCCAGAACGAGTTCCGGTGTGACCTGATCAAAGCCTTCCTCGATGCGGTTGATGCGCGTGGGATCATCATCGAACATGGCGAACACCGCGAGCAGATCGGCCAGGCCGAAGCGCGAGGAGGAATCGACAATATTGTAGAATTGCGACCGCAATTTCGTGATCGCCCGGTCCAGCTGTTCCTGGCTGATCTCTTCGGTGCGCAGCCCCTCGATGACCTCATCGACGTCGGCCATGATCACTTCATGGTCGTATTCATCGCCATGGATCATGCCGGCGGACCAGAGCATCGGACCATTGTAATTATACATGTTGCCAAGAAGGTTGATGCCGCCAAACACGCTGGAGGCATAGCCTTCCTCGTTGACGATGCGCTGGTTCAAGAGGCTGTCATCGCCCTGGACCAGAATCTGGTCGAGCACTGCCATGGCATAGTATTCCGGCGTGCCGCGTTCCGGCATATGATAGCCGAATCCGAGCGCCGGTTGCGGGGCGAGACGGTCATAGATCTCGCCGAATTTCTCTTCTTCCTGGCGCGGTTCGGAAATGTCGATCTCCGGCAGGGGCGGGCCGGGTTCGATATTGCCGAAATTGGCCTCGATCCAGCCGAGCGTCTCGTCATAGTCAATGTCGCCGACGACGACCATGACGGCATTGTTCACCGCATAATAAGTGTCGAAGAAGGCCTGGACATCGTCCAGTGTTGCGGCGCGGAGATCCTCCAGATCGCCATAGAAATTGTGCGCATTGTGCCAGTTTTCATTGGCCAGCATGGGCAGATCGATCCAGATCCAGCCGCCATAGGGCTGGTTGATGACATTCACCAGCACTTCGTTTTCGACGACCCCGCCCTGGGCGGCCAGGTTTTCCTCGTCAATGATGGGGCGCGCCATGCGGTCGGCCTCGGCCCAGATGACGGCTTCCAGCGCATTCCGCGGCACGACCTCGAAATAGTTGGTGAAATCGAAACGCGTCGAGCCGTTCTGAACGCCGCCGGCATTATAGATGAGATTGGTCATCGTGCCGCCGGGCAGGTTTTCCGACCCCTCGAACATCAGATGCTCGAAGAGGTGGGCAAATCCGGTGCGGCCGCGCGGCTCGTTGCGGAAACCGACGCCGTAATAGACCGCCACGGTCGCGGTCGGCACGGAGGCATCGCGCGACAGGACGACCCGCAAGCCATTGTCCAGCGTGTGATATTGCACATCCACCTGGATGCCCGAAACGGTGCTGTCGGTCTGTGTGTGGTCCGTCGTGGTATCGGTGTCCGGTGGGGTCACCGGTTCGCTGCAGGCAAACAGCGCAGCGGCTCCCAATACGGCCAAAAGCCGGTTTACCATAAATCGCCTCCCTCAATTCGCGCCGCTTCTGGCGCAAGTTTCACGCTATCCCGCCACGTTGCGCGGCAAAGGTCAAATGAACGAACAGACAAGAAAGGCCGCTGCCAGCAGGAGGCCGGTTGTCCGGTTGCTGCGGAACACGGCCAGGCAGGCCCGCCCGTCTTCCGGATCGACCTTGCGGATCTGGTCGAACAAGTGAAAGGTGAAAGGCAGGAGGGCCAGCGCGAACCACACAGGCGCGCCGGCGAGCACGCCCGCGAGAGCGGCAAGCGCTGCGGTGAGCCCGTAAAACCCCCACAGCCAGAGATGCAGATGGGTCTGCAGGGCCCGGGCGGTGGATTTGACGCCGACGAGCGCGTCATCCTCCCTGTCCTGACAAGCATAGATGGTGTCATAGCCGATCGTCCAGAACACGCTGGATGCATAGAGAAGCAGCATGGGCGCATCGATCCGGCCGGCAATGGCGGCATATCCGACCAGCACACCCCAGTTGAAGGTCAGTCCCAGCCAGGCTTGCGGCCACCAGGTGATGCGCTTCATGAACGGATAGGCGGCGACCAGCACCAGCGATCCGAGTGCTATCCAGATGGCCAGCGGCGGCAATTGCATCAGGATGACAAAGCCGGTGAGGCATTGGGCCAGCAGGAACAGCCAGGCCGAACGGACAGAGATCGTGCCCGCCGCCAGCGGCCGGTCGGCGGTGCGCGCGACGCGGCGGTCGAGATCGCGGTCGACGATATCATTATAGGTACAGCCGGCGCCGCGCATGGCGATGGCGCCGATGGCGAATAATACGGCGAGGCCGAGATCGCTCCATTGCGGAGTAAGGCCGCTGCCGAGACGGGCGAGCAGCAGGCCGGTCCAGCAGGGAATCGCCAGCAGCCAGAATCCCACGGGCCGGTCATAGCGGGCGAGCCGCAGGAACGGCCGGAACCGGTCCGGGGCATGATCCACCCAGCTTTTCGGGAGGCTGTCCGCCACCCGCCGATCCGATTGCATAACCATGCGCCCAATCTGCCCTGATCCGGCAAAGCCGGGCAAGAGAGTTGACGCCGCAGCTGCACATGCGTACCGGCAAGGCATGACAGACCCGCGCCTATATTGCGGCGATCCGCTGCGCGCTTCGGACGAGATCAGGCTCGGCCGTGATGAGAGCCATTACCTGGTCTCCGTCATGCGCCGTCAGGCCGGTGATAGTGTCAGGCTTTTCAATGCGCAGGACGGGGAATGGCGCGCTGTCATCCTGACCGCCGACCGCAAGGGCACGGTCCTGCGGTCCGAAGAAAAGCTGCGCGCTGCGCAGGGCGTCCCGGATCTCGATCTGCTGTTCGCGCCGGTCAAGAAAGCGCGGACCGATTTCATTGTGGAAAAAGCCACGGAACTCGGCGTGCGCCGGATCCGCCCGGTGCTGACCCGCCGGACCATTGCCGACAAGGTCCGAATCGACCGGCGGGCGGCGCTGGCACGGGAGGCGGGCGAGCAGACCGAGCGGTTTGACCTGCCGGAGATTTTTGAAGCTGAAAAACTTTCGGCCATTCTGGATACTTGGCCGGCTGACCGCGTCCTGATCTTTTGCGACGAGGCGGGGGATGCGCTGCCCATGGCGGAGGGCTTGCGGGGCCGCGGCACCGGCAAGGCCGCCATACTGATCGGGCCGGAAGGCGGGTTCACACCCGAAGAGCGTGACCGCATCCGCAGCCTGCCTGCCGCGATGCCGGTCAGCCTGGGGCCGCGTATCTTGCGGGCGGATACGGCTGTGGCAGCGGCCCTGACACTCTGGCAAAGCGGTTGCGGGGACTGGGCCGGGCACGCACAAGCGCGTGATTGATGCGTATCCCGCCTTGCCGACGGGATGCGGGCTGACTACCTAGGGCCAGGACCTGCTAATTTGACTGGAATGGCGGCTGCGATGACAAGAGATGCGAGGAAAAGCCCGAAGGGCGGGGCCGTTCCCCCGGTCAAGGGCTTTGACAAAGCAGGTCGAGGTCAGCGTGGCCGTCCTTCGGACCGGGCTGATTTGCACGGGCTACTATGTCGCAAACCCTTGAAAGGCATTGGCCTTCCGGCGGGCTTGCTCCTTGTATCCGCACAAATCCGCTCCGGCCATTTCAGTCAAATTAGCAGGTCCTGGCCCTGTGCAAAAAGGGCAAGGGGAGCGGCAAGCTTTTGAGCGGATCCTATTCAGACGGCGGCCAGGGGCCGGTCATCGAAACCATCAGCGAGATGGCGGACCATCTGGCCACGGGCTGCAAGCCCAAAGACCGGTGGCGCATCGGCACCGAGCACGAGAAATTCGGCTTCCGTCTGAGCGATCACGGCCCCTTGCCCTATGAAGGCGACGGCCCGACAGTGCGCAAGATGCTGGAAGGCCTGACGCGGTTCGGCTGGGAGCCCGTGCTGGAAAAGGGCAAGCCGATTGCCCTGAAGCGCGAGGGTGCCAGTGTCAGCCTGGAACCGGGCGGGCAGTTTGAATTGTCCGGCGCGCCGCTGGAAACTGTCCACCAGACCTGTTCGGAAGTGAATTCGCATCTGCGCGAAGTGCGCGCGGTGGCCGATGAAATCGGGGCCGGCTTTCTGGGGCTGGGCTTCTCGCCGAAATGGACGCTTGAAGAAACGCCGATGATGCCGAAGGGCCGTTATGGCCTGATGAAGGCCTACATGCCCAAGGTTGGCACGCTGGGCCATCAGATGATGTTCCGCTCCTGCACGGTGCAGGTCAATCTCGATTTCGACAGCGAAGCGACGATGGTGAAGATGTTCCGCGTCTCGCTGGCGCTGCAGCCGGTAGCGACCGCGCTGTTCGCCAATTCGCCCTTCACTGAAGGCAAGCCGAACGGCTTCATGTCCTACCGGGCGCATATCTGGACTGATACCGACAATCACCGCACCGGTATGCTGCCCTTCGTGTTCGAGGACGGGATGGGTTTCGAGCGCTATGTCGAATATGCGCTGGACGTGCCGATGTATTTCGTCAAGCGCAAGGGCGAGTATATCGATGCGACGGGGCTGAGCTTCCGCGATTTCCTCGCGGGCAAGCTGCCCGTGTTGCCGGGCGAGCGCCCGACCATGGAGGATTTCGACGATCATCTGTCGACCATCTTCCCGGAAGTGTGGCTGAAGACCTTCCTTGAAATGCGCGGCGCGGATGGCGGGCCGTGGAACCGGCTGTGTGCCCTGCCGGCCTTCTGGACGGGTATTCTCTATGATGACGCATCGCTGGACGCGGCGTGGAATCTGGTGAAGGACTGGACCGCAGAGGAACGCGAAGATCTGCGCCGGGGTGCCGCAAAAGACGCGCTGCATGCGCCCTTCCGCGGACGGAAAATGCAGGACATCGCCAAGGAGGTGCTGGCCATCTCCCGGGACGGTTTGCGGGCGCGCGGGCGGCCCAATGGTCATGGCGAGAATGAAACCATTTTCCTGGATGAGCTGGACGCGATTGCCGCCAGCGGGCGCAGCCCGGCGCGCGAACTTTTGCAGCGTTATCACTCCGGATGGGAGTATTCGGTCGATCCCGCCTTCCGCGAATGCGCTTACTGACAGTTTCGTGACAGGTTCTGACTTGAGTGACGGTTAACACCGTGATCAAGTGCCGCCCGACACCCGGCACATGCCGGAATCGGGGAGGTTTATTTGACTGACACAACGGCTTCGGTAACGCCTGCATCGCAGGACACCAGTTTCTTCGGCCACCCGAAAGGGCTGGCCATCCTGTTTTTCACCGAGATGTGGGAACGCTTTTCCTATTACGGAATGCGCGGTCTGCTGATCATCTATCTGACACAGCACTTTCTGTTCTCGGATGAGCGGTCGACCCTGATCTATGGTGCCTATACGGCGCTGGTCTATGTGATGACGATTATCGGCGGTACGCTGGCCGACCGCTATCTGGGACAGAGGAAGGCCGTCACCTACGGGGCGATTCTCCTCGTTCTGGGTCACGGCATGATGGCCTTTGAAGGCGCCGGTTCCCGCGAAATCATGACCTATGAGGGCGCGGAATATCAGCTGACCCTGGATGGCCGCGGCGGCGATGCCAACCAGATCGTCATTTCAGATTCCGGCCAGTCCATCATCCGGTTTGAAAACCAGGGCAGCGTCATGATCGTGGACGATCCGGCGGCGGTCGGTCTTCCCGCGCAGATCGACTTTTCCGGTGACATGACCCGGATCGAGCAGGAAGAACTTTACGTCAATATCCTCTATTTCGCGCTGGCCCTGATCATTGCTGGAGTGGGCTTTCTGAAAGCCAATATCTCGACCATTGTCGGCACGCTTTACGGGCTGGGCGACACGCGCCGGGATTCCGGGTTCACCCTGTTCTATATGGGCATCAATCTGGGCTCCTTCCTGTCCTCGATCACGGTCGGGATTATCGGCATTGTCTATGGATGGGCGTGGGGATTCGGGCTTGCCGGTGTGGGTATGCTGGTCGGCCTTCTGACCTTCCTGTTCTTCCAGGGATGGCTTGAAGGCCGGGCTGATCCGCCGGATGCCGAGAAGCTGAAGAAGAAGGTTTTCGGTCCGGTCAATGTGGAATGGGCCTGCTATCTGGCGGGACTGGCGATTATCGGCATTTCCATGCTGGCGGTGATGAACCCGCAATATATGGGCGGCATTCTGGGTCCGCTCGGCCTGATCATGCTGGCCTTTCTGGTGCTTTATGCCCTCTTCAAAACCAGCGGCATGGAACGCGGCCAGATGTTCGCTGCGATCTATTTCGTGCTGGCTCAGATCCCGTTCTGGGCGCTGTTCGAGCAGGCGGGGTCATCGCTCAACCTGTTCACGGACCGGCTTGTTGACCGGACGATGTTCGGCTGGTCGGTGCCGGCGCCGGTCTTCCAGAGTCTGAATGCGGCCTTCATCTTCATCTTCGCGCCGCTAATCGCGTGGCTGTGGATCTATCTGGCAAAGCGGCGGATGAATCCGTCGACGCCGGTCAAATTCGCCTTTGGCGTTTTCCTTGTCGGCCTCGGATTCCTGGCGCTGGTGCTGGGCATGAATGTCAGCGGTACAGCAGGCATGACGGCGGTCTATTTCATCTTCCTCATCTACTTTATTCACACGATGGGGGAATTGATGCTGTCGCCGGTCGGCCTGTCGGCGGTCACCAAGCTGGCCCCGGCGCGCGTGGTCGGCATGACGATGGGAGCCTGGTTCCTCTATTCCGGCCTGTCCAATTTCCTCGCCGGCGTAATTGCGTCGTCGACGGGCGCGGAAACCATTGGCGGTCAGCTGACCGATGTGGAAGCGGCCAAGGCCACCTATACGGCGGTCTATACGCAGGTCGGACTGATCGCGATGGCGATTGCGGTCGGCATGCTGCTGATCTCACCCATCATCAAGAAGCTGATGGGCGATGCGGACGATACCAAGGCGCATCCCACAGAAACAGAGGCTGGTGGCCCATCCATGGACCGCTCGTCCGGAGCGCCATAGCGGTGCGTTGACGCCGGAAACAGAACCGCCGCGGAACCCGGTTCCGCGGCGGTTTTTCTTTATATGGCGTGGGGCTCAGTCATCGCCCCAGCGGTCATAGATCATATTGCGGTCGAGCAGGCTGGAGGACCGGCGGCGGCAGGCCGCAGAGCTGTCGATGGTGAAGGCGTTATTGGCAAAGTCGATACGGATCACGCCCTGGTCCAGCAGATCCAGTCCGACAATCATGGCCGGTTCCTGCGCCAGGCCCAGCGTTTCAAAGATCGGAAAATCGCTCGCCAGCGCCCGGACATTGCGATGACACAGGCCGGTGAAACGCACAGTCCCGATGCCCACCTCGCCGGCATTGCCGCCTTGCGGACCCATGCCGAACACTTCGACACGCTGCATCTGCCGGCCGGTCATGACTTCTTCTGCGAGCGCGCGATTTATGAAGCTGCGGGTCGCGCCGGTATCAATCATGAAGGTGGTGTCGATGCCGCTCACCGTGCCCCGGGCGAGCAACATGCCATTGCGCGAGATCCGGCCATCGAGTTCATCCAGGTCCCAGGGCGCATCTGGTTCGACCCGCAACACATATTCCGCCAGGTTGATTTCGAGACGCTGACCGCGGAAAGCATCTGTCCCGATAATACCGAAAGCGACAAGATCGGCATTGACATCGGCATCTATCGTCACGGCCCGCTCGACCGGGGCCGGGCCGGCTCCGAAATCCAGTGCGGCAACCCCGAGAATGACGGTGGCATTCGAACCGGTCAGGCCATAGAGCGTGTCCGGAACCCCGTCCCGCAGCGACAGATCCAGCTGGTGCGCGAGCAGTTCCAGTATGGCCGTGTGATTGGCACCGGTGTCCAGAATGAAGGGGAAGGGGCCGCGATCCCCCACCATGGTCGGCAGGACATAATGCCCGGCATAGGACTGGCGGAGTTCAAGTGCATCATCGGCCCCGGCCATTCCCCAGGCGGCCAGGCCAAGCGCGGCGGCGGAAACCAGTGTACGTGTGAACATGTTACTCCCTTTTACAATCAGGCTAAAACGGATCGCCTCAAACCCGAAAACACAAAAGCGTTAGCGGTTCAGAATGTGCCGCGAAGCTGCAGATAGATCAGCGGCCCTTCGCGGCGGTTCTGGAATTCGGTGGCGTCGATCACATTCAGGGCGCGGGATCCGTTGAAGAAGACCCGCTGCCGCGAAAACCCGTTATCGAGTGCCTGATCGATGCCGAGACGGGCCGTCAGCCCGGCCCAGCGCGTGGTCTCGACATAAATATCGAGATCGCCGTCGGTATGGCCTTCGAGCCGGTATTCGCGGGCGCGGAAAACCTCACCGTCCGAGAGCCAGAAATAGTCCCACCCCCAGGCCAGATCGAGGGCCGGGAAGGTCTGGCGGTAGTCCAGGCGCAATTCCCATTCCCGCAAATTCGAGAGATGGCGGTGCTGCTGTGTCAGCGTGTCGAATATGTCCGTGTCATACCATTCCAGAAAACCATCGAGCACGGCATTGGAAAGACCGATCGAGTCGAGCGGCATTGAAAATTCGCCGGTCAGGCGGAAAATGGTGCCATCGCCGATATTGCCCGGCGCGTCGAAGACGCCATTGGGTGTGACAATCGAGATGAAATCATCAACGCCTTCAATCCAGTCCTGACCGATGCGGAAGGTGACCGAGCCACCTTCGCCGATCCGGCGTTCGGCTTCGGCCTCCAGTGTCCAGGTGCGCTGGGGTTCATAGTCGGGATTGCCGACGACGGCGTTATTGTCGGCGACATCCACAGAGCTTGCGAATTTCCCGAAGTTGAGCTGGTCGACATCACGACGCCCGGCGATTCGGATGCTGGTATCCGGACGGGCCTGCCAGGTCAGGGCAATGGACGGTTTCGGGTAGGAAAATGTCCGCGATTGCTGTGTGTCGCCGGTCTGCTCGATTTCGGAGGCCTCGAAGCGGATGCCGGATTCCAGATTGACCACATCACTGATGGCCCAGACATGATTGATGAAGGCTTCCGCGCGCCTTTCCTCGACGCGGGTATCAGCGACGGGGACGGGAATCGGCGTGATGCTGGTGCCGTCATTCAGCTGCAGATTCAGCGATGTGTCGCGCCAGTTGATCGCGGCTTCCGCCCCGAACTCGACGGTGTGACGGTCATTCACGGTATAATTCAGGCTCTGGCGGAAGACGGTTTCCGACGTATAGCCATTCGCCGTGAAAATGATGGCGTCGACAAAATTCACGGGATCGAACGTCTCGAACGGTTCCGGGCCATCATCCCAGAATTCCCGGCGCCACAGGAATGTCGTCGTGGATGAGAGCCGGTCATTGAGGTCATGGTTCAATGTTGCGGTGAAAGATCCGCCCTGACCGTAATTTGTGGTCGCTGACTGTTCATAGCGAAGCGGGAAGACCGTGCCGCCGGCAAAGCCGTCGACGAAGGAATTCTGATGCCGCCGCCATTCCCAGAAGAAAAACCGGCCATCGAGTTGCAATCGCGTATCCTCGCCGAGCTGACGGGCCAGAGACGCGGTGGCGATATGCTCCCAGTAACGGCGTTGCTCATTTTCCTGACGCGCTTCGGTCTGCGTTCCGGCCCCGTCGAAAAGCGATTCGCGGCGCCGGATGCGCGGCCCGCGCAAAACGGATTCGAGGCCGATATTCAGATCGGTCTCGCCCAGCCGCGTGGCGTATGCGATCTCGGTGACACCGCCAATGCGTCCGCCGTCAAAATGATCGATTCCCAACGACCATGAACCGGAGGATCCCGCCCCTTCGCGCAGCACGACATTGACCAGCCTGGCATGGCCACGCATTTCGTATTGCGGTACGGGTTCACGGATCAGCTCGATCCGCTCGACATCTGCGGCATTGATCCGCTGCAGCACGGTTTCGAGCGGAATTGTCTTGTTCGAGGGCCGCCGCCCGTCGACCAGCAGATTGCCGAAGGAATCGGCCAGTCCGCGGCGCTGGGTATCCCCGCCGGACAGGGAAAAGCCCGGGACGCGGCTGACCATGTCCAGCGCGGTGACCGGGTTGAAGGATGTGAAGAAGTCGGTGCCAAATCCGACAATCGCCGTACTTGTGTTTTCACCGGAATGGGTGGTGTTTTCCTGAGCGTCTGCCGTGGCGGCAAACAGGCCCAGAGCCAACGCAGACGCGCAGGCCGCAAATCTCCCTCGCATGAAGATTTCCCCTGTCAGGCCCCCAATGCCCGTTGGGTTGCACTGTAGTGATATTCGGGGGCTGCGGGATTAAATGGCGGTAATTTCAATCACCAAAACGCGAGATGGCGTGATCAGCCTGCGCCGCCAACCGTCAGGCCGGCGATTTTCAGCGAGGGCTGGCCGACGCCGACGGGCACGCCCTGACCGGCCTTGCCGCAGACCCCAACACCGGGATCCATCGAGAAGTCATTGCCGATCATCGAGACTTTGGTCAGGGCTGTCGGGCCGTCGCCGATGAGTGTTGCGCCCTTGACCGGTTCTTCCACCTTGCCGTTGCGGACGCGGTAGGCCTCGGTGCACTGGAAGACGAATTTGCCGGAGGTGATATCGACCTGGCCGCCGCCAAAACCGACCGCGTAGAGCCCGTCCTCCAGACTTTCCAGCATTTCGGCCGGCTCATGCTCACCGGCCAGCATATAGGTATTGGTCATGCGCGGCATGGGCGTATGGGCATAGGATTCGCGGCGGCCATTGCCGGTCGGCTGCATGCCCATGAGCCGGGCATTCTGGCGGTCCTGCATATAGCCGACGAGGATGCCGTCCTCGATGAGTACGGTGCGTTCGGTCGGCGTGCCTTCATCATCGATTGTCAGGGAGCCGCGCCGTTTTTCCATCGTGCCGTCATCGACGACGGTGACGCCCTTGGCCGCGACCTGCTGGCCCATGCGGCCGGCAAAGGCGGATGTGCCCTTGCGGTTGAAATCACCCTCCAGACCGTGGCCGATGGCTTCGTGCAGCAGGACGGCGGGCCAGCCCGGTCCGAGCACCACATCCATCTGCCCGGCCTTGATATCGGCGGCATCCAGATTGACCCGGGCAATCCGCAAGGCTTCGTCGGCGAGCGCTTTCCAGTTGTCCGGCGCGATCCAGGCTTCAAAGGCATCGCGGCCGCCAGCACCGGCAGACCCGGATTCGCGGCGGCCATCGCGTTCGACGGTGACGGACACATTCAGCCGCACCAGGGGGCGGTCATCGGTTTTCAGATCCCCGTCCGGGCGCAATATGCCGATGATACGGCGCGAGCCGGCAATGGAGGCGGAGACCTGGACCACAGAAGGATCGCGGGCGCGCAGATAGGCATCAATTTCCTGGAGGAGGGCCGATTTGGCCTCGAATCCGGGCTCGTTCACAGGGTCGATGGCATCATAGAGATGGCGATTGGTGCAGGCCGGCGCATCGGCAAATGTGCCCTTGCGGCCTTCCCGTGCAGCGCCGACTGTCGCGGCAGCGCGTTTCAGCGCGTCCAGGGCCGGATCGCTGGAATGGGCATAGCCCGAGGCTTCACCGGACACGCAGCGGAGTCCGAAACCGCGCAGCGCGTCGAAGGAGGCGGTTTTCAGGCGGCCATCATCAAACACCAGGGTTTCCGAAGTGCCGTGTTCGAGGAAGAGCTCCCCGTCGTCGGCGCCGCTCAAGGGGTCTGCAATGACGGATCGCGCCGCATCGGCATCAAACTGAAACGGTGCGAAAGGATCGCTCGACATGTCCGTACTCCTGCAAGCCATGAAACAGACATAGCTGTGCGGCGCTCCGGTTGCGAGCCTTGTAACTGTTGAAGGTGAGGCCGGTCAGCTGCCGCGGGAAACGTTGAAACGCTCCAATTGCTCGCGCGGGGCGGCCCAGTTTGGCGCCGCGGCCCGGGCGGCCCGGAAATCATCATAGGCCTCGGCGATACGGCCCAGGCGCTCATGCGCGACGGCGCGGTTGAAATAGGCTTTCTCCGAATCGCGCAATCCGCCTTCCAGGGCCAGGGTGGCGGCTTCGATGGCTTCCTCGTAGCGCGACAGGCGAATCAGCGCGGCCGACCGGTTCATCTCGATCTCGGGCGAGTCAAAACCGAGGCGGACGGCCTGATCCAGATCATGGAGGGCCCCTTCGGCTTCACCGAGATGCAGATTGATGACGGCGCGATTGACCCAGGTCCGCTGACGGTCGCGCAGCGGCAGGTCCGAAGCGGCGAGGGCGGTATCACAGGCGTCCAGCGAGGATTGATAGGCCCGGGCCCAGCGGGCATTGTCAAAACATTGCGACGCCGGGCTATCGCCAATCACCATTAGCGATTGCGCGGTTGCCATGCCGGCCAGAAGGCAGGTGGCCAGAATTCCGATTGCCAGCTTTTTCATCGCCTGCACCCTCCATGTGCGGACCCTGATCCAGGGCAGACCCATAAACTAGCAGAATGCCGTCAATTTGGAAAATACTGAATTATGCGGATGTTTTTCATCGACATTCCGGGTAGAGGCACGTATGCGACAAAAAAGCGCTGATAGCGGCCTGACAGGCTTGATCCGGCGCTCTATATTCCGGCTCAACCCGCGAGGGGGCTACTCGCGGAAAAACAATTATTTGGGGAAGCCATGCGATTTCTAACCGCGTTACTCGCCATCTGGACCGGCTTGGCTGCGGCCTCTGCCGCCCAGCCCGGAGCTCCGACGCCGGATGCTATCGGCATCCGCGAAGCCGTCACACCCGTGATGGAGTCGGTCGTCGATTTCCACACACTCGTCATGTACATCATCTCGGCCATCGTCATCCTGGTGATGGTGCTGCTGTTGTATGTCATGGTCCGGTATAATCGCCGCGCCAACCCAAATCCCTCGAAGAACAGCCACAATACGCTGATCGAGATCATCTGGACAGCCGTGCCGGTCCTGATCCTTGTCATCATCGCGATCCCGTCCTTCCGGCTCCTGTATCTCCAGGATGTCGTTCCGGAAGCGGAGCTGACGATCAAGGCCACCGGGTATCAGTGGTATTGGGGGTATGAATACGCCGATCTGGGCATTGGTGAATTCTACGCCAACATGATCCCGGACGAGGAGATTGATGCGTCTGCCGGGCAGTACAGACTGCTTTCGACGGACTACCCGCTGGTCGTTCCGGTCGATGCGAATGTGCGGCTGAATGTGACCGCGGCTGACGTGATCCACTCCTGGGCGATGCCGAATTTCGGCGTCAAGATCGACGCCATTCCGGGCCGGTTGAACGAGACCTGGTTCCGCGCAGAGCAGCCGGGCGTGTATTTCGGCCAGTGCTCGGAGATCTGCGGTCTGCGCCACGCCTACATGCCGATCGAGATACATGTCGTTCCGCGCGATGTCTTCGATGCCTGGGCGGCGGCCGCTGCCGAGGACATTGATGCCGGCCGGACGATGATTGCTGAATACCAAGCCGGTGTCCGAGAGACCCGGATGGCCTCGCGCTGAGGAGAAGAGATATGTCAGACGCTGCAGTACAACACGACGATCACGACCACTCTCCCAGCATCTGGGACCCGCGCCGCTGGCTGTTCTCGACGAACCACAAGGACATCGGCACGATGTATCTGGTGTTCGCCATCGTGGCGGGCGTCATCGGCTTTGCCATGTCGGGTGTCATCCGCTGGGAGCTCTACGAACCTGGTATCCAGGTCTTCAATGGCAATTCGCTCATCGGGGCGCTGGCGGCGAACGAGCACTCCTATAATGTGTTTATCACCGGCCACGGGCTGATCATGGTGTTCTTCGTGGTCATGCCGGCCCTGATCGGGGGTTTCGGCAACTGGTTTGTCCCGATCCAGATCGGTGCACCGGACATGGCCTTCCCGCGGATGAACAACATTTCCTTCTGGCTGCTGCCGTTTGCCTTCACGCTGTTGCTGATCTCGATTTTCGTGCCGGGGTCCGGTGCCGGAAACGGCTTTGGCGGGGGCTGGGTGATCTATCCGCCGCTCTCGACCAGCGGCCACCCCGGGCCGTCCATGGATCTGGCGATCCTGTCACTGCACCTGGCCGGGGCCTCGTCCATTCTCGGCGCGATCAACTTCATCACCACGATTTTCAACATGCGTGCGCCGGGCATGACCATGCACAAGATGCCGCTGTTTGTCTGGTCGATGCTGATCACCGCCTTCCTGCTGCTGCTGTCGCTGCCGGTTCTGGCCGGAGCGATCACCATGCTGCTGACGGACCGCAATTTCGGCACCACCTTCTTTGACCCAGCCGGTGGCGGCGATCCGGTGATGTTCCAGCACCTGTTCTGGTTCTTCGGACACCCGGAAGTCTACATCATGATCCTGCCGGGCTTCGGCATGATCAGCCACATCGTGTCGACCTTCTCGCGCAAGCCGGTCTTCGGCTATCTCGGCATGGCCTATGCCATGGTCTCGATCGGTTTCATCGGTTTCATCGTCTGGGCGCACCACATGTACACGGTGGGAATGGACGTTGACCTGAAGGCCTATTTCGTGGCGGCCACCATGATCATTGCGGTGCCGACCGGCATCAAGATCTTCTCGTGGATTGCGACCATGTGGGGCGGCTCGATCGAGTTCAAGGTGCCGATGGTCTGGGCGATCGGTTTCATCTTCCTGTTCACCGTGGGCGGTGTGACCGGTGTGATGCTCGCCAATGCCGGTGTCGACGCCTATCTGCACGACACCTATTATGTGGTGGCACACTTCCACTATGTGCTGTCGCTGGGCGCGATCTTCGCCATTTTCGCCGGTTTCTACTACTGGATCGAGAAAATGAGCGGCTATCAGTATTCCGAAATCCTGGGTCAGCTGCATTTCTGGATTACCTTTGTCGGCGTCAATCTGATCTTCTTCCCGCAGCACTTCCTGGGCCTCCAGGGAATGCAGCGGCGGGTGCCGGATTATGCCGATGGCTATGCCCTCTGGAACCAGGTCTCGTCGATCGGCTATGTCGTCACGCTGGCCGGGACGGTGGTCTTCTTCATCATGCTGGCCGACATCTTCCTGCGCCGCCGCAAGGGTGTGGCCAATCCGTGGGGTGAGGGTGCGACCACGCTGGAGTGGACGCTGTCCTCTCCGCCGCCTTTCCACCAGTTCAATGAACTGCCGGTGGTAAAGTCGGACAGTCACTAGGACACAGGTCAGGGGCGGAGGGAAACTTCCGCCCCAACCGCAATTGATTGAGAACATGGAAACGCGAAGCGATATCGCCCTGACGGAGCTTGTTTCGTCCAGACCCGCTGAATGGCGGGACTATCTCTCGCTGATGAAGCCGCGGGTGATGACGCTGGTCGTGTTCACAGCCTTCGCCGGCTATATCGCGGCGCCGGACTCCCTGCATCCTCTCATGGCGGCCATCGCCATTCTCGCTTTGGCGATGGGGGCGGGTGCGGCCGGTGCCCTGAACATGGCCTATGATGCCGATATCGACCGGCGCATGCGGCGCACACGGCTCCGCCCGGTGCCGCTGGGCAAGGTCCGGCAGGAAGATGCCTATGGTTTCGGCATTGTCACCGCCGCCATCTCGATCGTGTTGATGACACTGGCAGCGAATGTGTTTGCCGCGGCGCTGCTGGCCTTCTCGATTTTCTTCTACGCGGTCATTTACACCATGATCCTGAAGCGGCGGACGCCGCAGAATATTGTCATCGGTGGTGCGGCCGGGGCCTTCCCGCCGATGATCGGCTGGGTGATCGCCACGGGCAGTGTGTCGATGGATGCGGTGATCCTGTTTGCCATTATCTTTCTGTGGACGCCGCCGCACTCCTGGGCGCTGGCCCTCTACAAGTCCGGCGATTATGCTGATGCCGGCGTGCCCATGATGCCAGTGGCCAAGGGGGCCAAAAGGACGCGGCTGGAAATCCTGATCTATTCGCTGATCCTAACACCGTTTGCGCTGGCCCCGGTACTGACCGGGCTGGGCGGCGTGCTCTACGGGCTGGCGGCTTTCCTGGGGGGAGCGGTCTTCATCATCCTGGCGTGGCGGATTTTTGATTCGCGGGCCGGAGAAGCCGGATCCGCCGAGGATGGCGCGCTCTATGCCGTGCGGGCCGGTGACAAGGCCGCGCGCGACCTGTTCGCCTATTCCATCGGTTATCTGGCCACGCTGTTTGCCGCGCTCATCGCCGAACATGCCATGGGCGCCTATATCGCGACTCCGCTGGGAGGTGTGCTGTGACCGATGATCCGGTAACCGGTGAAACCGAAGGCAGCGCCGCTGCGGAACCGGCAGGAAATGCGCCGATGCAGCAGGACTTCATCAAGGCGCGCAAGCGCCGCAATGTGATGATTGCCTTGTCGCTGGTCGCCTTCATGGTGCTGATCTTTTCCATTACGGCGATCCGCCTGACCCAGAATCTGGCCGCACGGCAGGACGCTGTGATGGAACAGGATGCAAATGCTCCGGCAGGTGAGGAGACCGAGTCCGATGAATAAGAATACCCGCCTCATGATGACGCTGTCCGGCGTGGCAGTGGCCATGGTCGGTGCTGCCTATGCCGCTGTGCCGCTGTACAATCTGTTCTGCCAGGTCACCGGATATGGCGGCACGACACAGGTCGCGACCGCGGAAGCCGGTTCCGTGCTCGAACGCACGGTGGAGGTCCGGTTTGATTCCAGCATGGAGCGCGGCCTGCCTTGGACGTTCGAACCGGTGCAGACGTCCATGACGGTGAATGTTGGCGAAACGTCGCTGGTCTTCTACCGGGCGACCAATAATTCGGACCAGCCTGTGACCGGCATGGCGACCTATAATGTCACCCCCTTCAAGGCGGCTCCCTATTTCTCCAAGCTGGAGTGTTTCTGCTTTACCGAGCAGACCTTGCAGCCGGGCGAAAGCATTGAAATGCCTGTCTTGTTCTTCGTTGATCCGTTGATTGACGAGGAAAGACGCATGGATGATGTGCGCACCATCACATTGTCCTACACCTTTTTCGAACAGGATGCCGAGGGCGCCGGCGCGACAGGTCGCCGCGAAGCGGCACCATAGCATTGATCCTTCCCCCGGCGGCCTGTATCAGGATTTGAAATTCGTCCGGGGACGACTCGCAGGAGACAGGACATGGCCGGTCACGCCGTCAAACACGATTACCATCTCGTCAATCCGAGCCCATGGCCGGTTGTCGGTTCACTGTTCGCCTTTATCATGATGCTGGGCGCTGTCGTCTGGATGAAGGGGCTGGCAGAGGGCAATTTCTTCTTCGGCGAAGGTCAGCCCTGGCTGTTTTTCACCGGCCTGCTAGGCATCTTCTATGTGATGTTCGGCTGGTGGTCGGATGTGATCAGGGAATCGCGCGCGGGCGACCACACACCGGTGGTCGATATCGGCCTGCGCTATGGCATGATCCTGTTCATCGTTTCCGAGATCATGTTCTTCGTGGCCTGGTTCTGGATGTTCTTCGAGGGCGCGCTTTTCCACGAATTGCGGGCCGGCGAGAGCTGGGATGCGATTGCCATCGGAGCCGATTTTACCGGCTGGGAAAGCTGGCCGCCGCCGGGTGTCGAGACGTTTGATCCCTGGCATCTGCCGCTGATAAACACGCTGATCCTGCTGCTCTCGGGCACGACGGTGACCTGGGCGCACCATGCGCTGCAACATGGCGACCGCAAGGGGGCCATCCAGGGCCTGATCCTGACCGTGCTGCTTGGCATGAGCTTCACCGCGGTCCAGATCTATGAGTATAGCCACGCCCACTTCGCGTTCGATGGCAACCTCTATGGCGCGACCTTCTTCATGGCGACGGGCTTCCACGGGGCGCACGTTGTCATCGGGACGATCTTCCTGGCAGTCTGCCTGATCCGTCTGTTGATGGGCGGGATGACGCCACAGAAGCATTTCGGCCTCGAGGCCGCCGCCTGGTACTGGCACTTTGTGGATGTGGTCTGGCTGTTCCTGTTCGCCTTCGTCTACGTCACCTTCCAGTAGGCAATGACCGCCGTCTCCCCCTTCCTCGCGGGCGCAAAAGGCCGCTGCCCGCGATGCGGGGAGGGGGCGATGTTTTCCGGCTTTCTGACGATCGCGCCGTCCTGCAGCACCTGTGATCTGGATTACGGATTTGCGGATGCGGGGGATGGTCCGGCGTTCTTCGTGATGTCGATTGTCGGCTTTCCGGTGGTGTTTCTGGCGCTGCTGTTTGAAGTCGCGGTTGGTCCGCCACTCTGGGTCCATATGGTGGTATGGCTGCCGGTCACGGTGGCGCTCTGCCTGCTCCTTTTGCGGCCGTGCAAGGGCATATTGTTTGCCCTGCAGTTCAAGCATGCGGCCGAAGAAGCCCGTTTCAATGACGAGCATTGATGCGAGGCGCTGATGTTCCGCCCGCTCCCCGTTCTGACCCTCCTTTTCATACCTGCGCTGGCCCTTTTGGTCTGGCTGGGCAGCTGGCAATTCGGGCGGATGGCGGAGAAGGCGGACGCGATTGCCGCCTGGGAGAGCCGGGAGACCGGTGAGGCGCTCGACTGGCAGGCCGCGCTCTGTGATATCCGGGCCAGCTTTACCGGCCTCGATATCCGGCCGCCCGGGGGCGTTGACTCCGCGCAGATCCGGTTTCACGGCCGGTCGGCATCGGGGGAGCTGGGCTGGCGCCTGATGTCGCCCCTGCAGGTGCCCGCCTGTTTCGAACCGGCCGCCGGGGATTACATGCTGGTTCAGACCGGATTTGAAACCTTCGAGGGCGCGGTGCTGCCGGCCCCTTCGACGCTGGTGTTTGCCCGCCCGCCGGAACAGGGCCTGTTCGACGCTGCCAACAATCCGGAAACCGGTGAATTCTTCCGCTTCGAACCGGACTCGCTGTCATCTGCGCTTGGTGGCCTGCCCATCACCGGGGAGGCTTGGCTGATCGAGGCGGAAAACGGTTTGCCGCCGCATCTGGCCAATGTGCCGCCGGGACAGCATCTGGGCTATGCGCTCACCTGGTGGGGGCTCGCCATCGGTCTTGTCGCTGTCTATCTGCTGATGCATGTGCAGGCCGGGCGGTTGCGTTTCACCCGGCGTTAGCGGGTTTGGTGTATACAGATCATCGACGAGCATGAGGCTGACCTATGGCGCTGTGGCGCGATGATTCTCCCACCATTGAGCTGGAAACCCGTGATCTGGTGCTCAGGGCCCCGCGCGCCGAGGATTACGAGGCCTGGGCGAAGCTGCGCGCGGCCAGCCGCCGCCATACCGAGCCGTGGGAGCCGTCCTGGACAGAAGACGAGCTGACGCGGACCGCCTATCGCGGCCGCTTGCGCCGTTATGATCTGGACTGGAAGGAGGGGCGCGGTGCGCCTTTCTTCGTGATCCGCAAGCGGGGCAATCTTCTGATCGGGGCCTGCAATCTCAACAATATCAAACGCGGTGTGATGCAGTCGGCGGATATCGGCTACTGGATCGGCGCGCCCTATGTGCGCCAGGGCTATGCGCGGCAGGCTGTCCGCCGCGTTCTGGCCTTTGCCTTCAGTGAATTGCATTTGAACCGTATCGAGGCCGCGGTGCAGCCGGCGAATACCGTTTCGCGCACCCTGCTGGAAGAGATCGGGTTCCAGCATGAAGGGCTGGCACGGCGGCTCCTGTTCATTGCGGGTGAATGGCGGGATCATGACAGGCTGGCGCTGCTGGCCGGAGATCCGATCCGTGGATGACGCCCTGTTCAGCCGCGCCGCAAGGGCGACCGGAGCCGTTGCGTTTTCGCTTGATCTGGACCGGGCGCATTTTTCCGGCCCGGTCGGCGAGATCGGGCTGTTGAAGCCGGATTACCGGATGGATGATATCATCGACATGCTGGCGCCCGGCGACCGCGAGGATTTCACCGCGGCGCTGGTCTCCGGCGATATCGATCTGCGCGTGCGCATGGTCGGCGAGGAGGGCGCGGTCCGCTATCTGCGCTTTATCGGTTCGCGCGCGGGCGATGAAAGCCTGACCGGACTCATCCTGCCGGCCGGCCGGTTTTCCATTGACGCCCGCGATCAGCTTGACCGGGAAACACGCGTCACCGACGCCGTCGAGGATGGTGAAATTCTGGCCCACTACCAGCCGATCATCGCGCTCGAGACAGGCCGGCTAGCCGGATTTGAGGCGCTGGCGCGATGGGACCGGCCGGGCGTGGGCATAATCGGGCCGGATGACTTTCTGGCGCTGGCCGATGATCTCGACCTTCTGGGCCGGATTGGCGATCAGGTCCGCGAGACCGCGGCGCGCGATCTGGCCGCCTGGCGCCGGTCGGTGTCCGGCGCTCCGCTGTTCATGGCAGCCAATGCCAGTGTCGGCGAGCTGCTGGCTGACGGGTTTGCAGACCGGTTGATCGCTGCTGTCACCAGGGCCGGGCTGCGGGCGGGCACCTACAAGCTGGAAATCGCGGAAACCGAGATCATGCGCGAGCCCGACCGGGCGGCGGCAGTGATTGCGGAGCTGAAAGCCGCCGGCATACAGATCGCGCTGGATGATTTCGGCACCGGCTATTCCTCCCTGTCCCGGCTGGATGAATTCAGCTTCGATACCGTCAAGATCGACCGCTATTTCGTCCGCGCCATGTCCGCTTCGGCAAGTGCGGCGAAAGTTGTCGAATCCGTGCTGCAGCTGGCGAAGCATTACGGCATGACCGTGGTAGCCGAGGGAATCGAGGACGAGGAAACAGCCCGGCTTCTGGCAGAGATGGGCTGTGATTACGGGCAGGGCTTCCGCTTTGCCGGAGCGCTGGCGCCGGAGCTGGCGGCAGAAATCGTGAAATCAGGACTGCCGGGGCGAATCAGGCCGCCGTCGGACTAGGCTCCGGACTCATAACCAGTAACTGACGGTCGCGGCGAGGCATACAGCCGAATGGAATACATCGGCCCATTGGTGCCCTTGTCCGCTTCCGTCATTCAAGGCATCCTTGTCTCAATTCAACAGGTTGCGCGTGTAAGATGGAGCTGCAAATGGAATTGGACTTCGTGCGAGCCGATCTCGAGCAGCACCGCGAAATACTCATACAATTCAATATCGAATATCTCCGCTGGGCCGATGCTTCGGTGCAAGAATGGTTCGGGCTCTCACTGCCAAGTCTCTTGGGGATGCCAATCTCTGATTATGTCCACAGCTCGTTAGACAAGCTGTGTGAGGGAACGCCGCCAAACGGTGTCTTCTATGTCGTCTTCGATGGGGAAATGGCGCTTGGAATGGGCGGGCTCCGCCGCGTACGCGACGGCGTTGGAGAGATCAAACGCATCTATCTCTCCCGAGCGAGCCGCGGCGGAGGAATAGGCGCGCAGATCTTGGATCGGCTCGTACGTGACGCGCAGAGTTTTGGCTATGATGAACTAGTGTTGGACACTGGCCCCTTTATGACTTCCGCTCATCGACTTTACGAGGCGGCGGGGTTTGCAGATATCCAGCCGTATGCAGAGGCAGAGGTGCCTGAAGCATTACACCGTGACTGGCGCTTCATGCGCTGCCGACTGAGCTGACCGATCGGCTGCCTTGGGCGAATTTCTGATGGTCGTACTTGGCAGAGCCTAGGAAGCGTTAATGGTCCGGCCCCTAGGCGTGGCCGGAAATCGCGGACAGGCGCGCGGGGTCGACGCCGATCTGTTGCAGGGCCCGTTCCCATTTGTCGTCGAAACGGTCGTCGAAGATCAGCCCCTCTTCCGGGTCGGCGACGAGCCAGGCGCTGGCCTGTAACTCATCCTCCAGCTGGCCCGGCCCCCAGCCGGCATAGCCGAGCGCCAGAACGGCCTGCCGCGGCGGGTGATCGGACGCCATCGCATCCAGCACCTCGCGCGTCGCCGTCAGGCAGATATTCCCGGAGACGCGCATGGTGGCGCTGTCATGGGCAAAGTCGGGCGTGTGCAGCACAAAGCCTCGATCCCCGTCAACCGGTCCGCCATTCAGCACGGCACGGTCGGGCAGGATGATGTCGCTTTCAATGCCGAGCTGTCCGAACAGGGCCGGCAGGCGCAGATCCTCGACCGGATTGTTGATGGCGATGCCCATGGCGTGATCCTCGTCATGGTCGCAGACATAGATCAGGGCACGATCGAATCGCGGATCGCCGATCGCAGGACTTGCGATCAGCAGCTTGCCGGTGAGATATCCTTCTTCGCCCATATCTGTATGCTTGCCGGAATCCGGGGACAGGTAAAGTCAAATTCCCGCTGTTCAGGCGGGATTTGATCGGGCAGACATGAATTATAACAGAAAATGCGAGGAGCATGAAATATGACGATTTCCAAAGGTGACCGCCTCCCCGACGTCAAGTTCGGCATCATGACGGAAGATGGCCCCTCCCAGAAAAGCACGGCCGACGTTTTCGCCGGCAAGACGGTCGCGCTGTTTGCCGTGCCCGGCGCTTTCACGCCGACCTGCTCGGCCAAGCATCTGCCGGGATTTGTCGAAAAAGCCGCCGAGCTGCGGGCCAAGGGTGTTGATGACATCGCCTGTGTGTCCGTCAACGATGTGTTTGTCATGAATGCCTGGGGCAAGGATCAGGGTGTTGGCGATGACATTGTGATGCTGGCCGATGGCAATGGCGATTTTGCCAAGGCGACAGGCCTGACCATGGATGGCAGCGGCTTTGGCATGGGCACACGCTCGCAGCGTTTTTCCATGCTGGTGAAGGACGGAGTGGTCGAGGTTCTGAACACGGAAGAGCCGGGCGATTTCCGCACCTCCAGTGCCGAACACATGCTCGGCCAGCTCTAATCTGACACAGGAGTGAAGGCCCATGGGCACTTTGATCTTTATCGGCGTTGTCGTTCTTCTGGCGCTTGTCCTGGTCACGTCGACCATCAAGGTCGTGCCGCAGAGCATGGAATACACGCTCGAGCGGTTCGGCCGCTTCACCCGGAAGATGGGCCCGGGCCTTCACTTCATCATCCCGTTCTTCGACAAGGTCGGGTACAAGATCAATATGCGCGAGCGCGTTCTGGACGTGCCCAAGCAGGAAGTGATCACCAAGGACAATGCCATGGTATCGGTCGATGCCGTGGTCTTCATCCAGGTGATGGAAGCGGCGCGGGCCGCCTATGAAGTCGATAATCTCGACTTTTCCATTCTCAATCTGGCGATGACGAATGTGCGGACCGTGGTCGGCTCGATGGATCTCGACCAGGTATTGTCCAACCGCGATGATATCAATGCCCGGCTGCTGTCGGTGATCGATGCGGCCACCAATCCCTGGGGGGTGAAGGTGACGCGGATCGAGATCCGGGACCTGTCACCGCCGCCGGACATCACCGAGGCCATGGCACGGCAGATGAAGGCCGAACGCCTGAAGCGCGCGGAAATCCTGGAAGCCGAGGGCCAGAAGCAGTCCGAAATTCTCCGTGCCGAGGGCGAAAAACAATCCCAGATCCTCGAAGCCGAAGGCCGCAAGGAAGCTGCGTTCCGCGATGCCGAAGCCCGCGAACGGGCCGCGGAAGCGGAAGCCAAGGCCACCGAAATGGTGTCCAAGGCGATTGCCGAAGGCGATCTCAATGCGATCAATTATTTCCTCGGCCAGAAATATGTCGAGGCTTTCGGAAAGCTGGCCGAAAGCGACCAGCAGAAAACCGTGATCATTCCGACGGAATTTTCGAACATTGTCTCCACCGTGATGGGGGTCGGCGAACTGGCCAAGGCGGCCCGCAATTCTGCCAAGGATGCCGCGGAGGGCGCGGTCAAACAGAACCGCGGCAGCGTTCCGCCAACCGGCTAGAAAGGGAAGGTCATGGACATCATCCTTACAGCTCTGGACAGCCTGAATATCTGGTGGTGGCTCGGCCTGGCTGCCATTCTGCTGGTTGCCGAAGTGGTCACCGGCACGACCTATATCCTGTGGCCGGCCGCCGCCGCTTTTGTCACCGCCCTTTTGGCCAGCTTTGTCGGCTGGCCGGTGGAATTGCTCAGTTTTGCCGTGTTCGGTGTGATCTTTCTCATCCTCGGCGACCGCTTCGTGAAACCGCTCCTGAAAAGCGGAACGGAGAGCGGCCTGAATACCCGGGCGACCTATCTGGTCGGCGAACGGGTGACGGTGGTCGGCGGTTTCACCGAAGGCCGCGGACGGGTCCGCCATGGCGACACGGAATGGTCGGCGAAAACCGCGGACGGATCCGATCTGGCCGAAGGGGCCAGTGTTGTCGTCGCATCGCTGGACGGCACACGTCTGATCGTGAAACCTGCCTGAGCCGGACCCGGCCTGCAACGATCTGAACGCCCGGCCCGCTCGGCCCGCCTGCGGCTCACGCCTCCCCTGAACAGGGGATGCCGCTCCGGGCCAGGATTCCATATTCCTCCTGCTGACGGTGTGAACAGGAGGAATTCATCATGTCCAAGTCACTATCCATCGCCGCAGTCTGCCTGCTGGCCAGCGGAGCGGCCGCAGCGCAGCAAAGCCAGGTGATCCTGCTGGGCGATTCCGCGATGACGTGTCCGGAAATCGTCGTGGCGGCCAATGAAGCCACCGATATTCTCGGCGGCGCACCGGAAGGTGGCGTGTTCGCAAGCGAGCAGGCGATCAATGCCGCGACCGGCCTTGCCATGCAGGGGGCCATCCAGTCGGGTATCGGCCGTGCAGTGCCGGGTATTGGTGCGGTCGGCGGCATGCTTGGCCGGGCAGCGCAGCGCCGGCGCGAGGAAGAAGAGGCCCGCCAGGTGATTGCTGAACGCCGGTGGTATTATCTCAATGGTCTCTATGAGGGACGGGAATGCGACGCCGTCCTGCGCCGTGCCGCCGAGGCTGCCGCGCAAGCCAGTGTTGCTGAAACCGCGCCCGCCGAAACCGGGGCGGACGATGGCATGGCGGAGGTTGAGGGCAACTGACGGACTGCCGGGCGGTCAAGCTGCGGTGCCGGTCCTCATATCCGGCCGGCACCGGCTTCGTCCCGGCCTTTGACGGCCAGGGCATCGGCGCGTTCATTGCCGGGGTCGCCGGAATGGCCCTTGATCCAGTCCCAGCGGACATCATGACGGCGGGCAGCCTCTTCCAGCCGCCGCCATAAATCCTCGTTCTTCACCGGTTTTTTCGCGGCTGTTTTCCAGCCATTTTTCTTCCACCCGTGAATCCATTTGGTGACGCCGTCGCGGACATAGACGCTGTCGGTGACCAGACGGACGGTGGACGGGCGTTTCAGGCTTTCCAGCGCGCATATCGCCGCCATCAATTCCATCCGGTTATTGGTGGTCTCGGCCTCGCCGCCATAAAGTTCCTTTTCATGGCCTTTCCATTCCAGCAGCGCGCCCCAGCCGCCGGGCCCCGGATTGCCGGAACAGGCCCCATCTGTGTGAATCGTGATTACGCCCATCAGCTTGGCTTCACCGGGTATTTCCGGGAAAGATCGGCAATGCCGGCGGTGATCAACTCGGCGAGCACATCAAGATCAATATCGTCCAGCTTGTTGACATACAGGCAGGATTTGCCGTGGGAATGCTTGCCCAGCCGGGCCAGGATCGGCGCATAATCCGCATAGCCGGGGAGGATGTAGATGGAGAGTTTGGCTTTGCGCGGTGAAAACCCCGTGGCCATGAAGTCCCCTTCGCGGCCGCTTTCATATTTGTAGTGATATTCACCGAACCCGATAATCGCCGGTCCCCACATCCTGGCTTTCCAGCCCGTGGTTTTTTCAAACAGTCCGAGCAGGATTTCGCCCTCCCTGCGCCGCCGTTCGGGTTCGATCGAGGCGATGTAGTCCCGGGGCGAGAGGGCGGTTGGCCGGGTCTTGTTGTCACTCATGATCAGGCAACCAGTCTGGGCAGTTTGAAGACCACATTCTCGTCAGTCACCCGCAATTCTTCAACCGCCGTGTCATAGCGCGTGCCAATGGCGGCGATGAGATCCTCGACCAGTTGCTCCGGGGCCGAGGCGCCAGCCGTGATGCCCACCGTCTGCGCCGTTTCCAGCAGCGACCAGTCGACGGCGCTGGCATCCTCCACCAACGCGGCTTTCCGGGCCCCGGCGCGAAGCGCCACTTCGACCAGGCGCTTGGAGTTGGAGGAGGTCTCCGACCCGATCACCAGCACGACATCACACGGTTCGGCCATGGCCTTGACCGCGGCCTGCCGGTTGGTTGTGGCATAGCAGATGTCTTCCTTGTGCGGGGCAGCGATCTCCGGGAAGCGTTTCTGCAGCACAGCCACGATCTCGGCCGTATCGTCGACGGAAAGCGTTGTCTGGGTCGCGAAGGCGATCCGGGAGGGGTCTTGCGGCTCGAATTTTTCGGCGTCACCGACGGTTTCAACCAGGGTGATGGCCCCTTCGGGCAACTGGCCCAGCGTGCCGACGACTTCCGGATGGCCGGCATGGCCGATCAGGACGATTTCCATGCCCGCCGCATGATGGCGCTGGGCCTCGACATGCACTTTCGAAACCAGCGGGCAGGTAGCATCGATATAGATCATCTCCCGGCGCCGGGCTTCTTCGGGCACGGATTTCGGCACGCCATGGGCAGAAAACACGACCGGCCGGTCCACCGGCGCCTCGTCCAGCTCATCGACAAAAACAGCCCCGATCCGCTCGAGGCGCTCGACCACATGCCGGTTATGGACAATCTCGTGGCGTACATAGACCGGTGTGCCGAATTTGGTGATGGCCTGCTCGACGATCTGGATCGCCCGGTCCACACCGGCACAAAATCCGCGCGGCGCGGCCAGCAAGACTTTCATCGGGCGTTTTTCCTGCGTCATTTCTTATCCTTCATGTGCGGTCGTGGCGTTGCGGCGGCTGATCAGGCATCGTAAGACCCTGATCTAGTGAAGCGTCCGTCCGGAGTCATCACCCATGCGCTTGTTTGTCCCGCTGATTGCGATTGCCCTTGCCAGCTGCAGCTCGTTAGATCGTGCCATAAACGAAGCTCCTGACAATCCGGGACCCTGCCCGTCCGCACTGGCATTGTATGATGCGCACCGTGTGGTCGAGCTGACCGAGCAGCCTGCGACCATTGATTCTGTCGGCTTCACCGGCGAAATCAATGGCGTGCGTTCGCTTTGCCGCTATTACGATCTCGAGCCAATCAGAGCCAATCTGGAAATTGATTTCGGATTCGGACGCGGACCGGCGGCGCAGGGGAATGAGCATACCTACACCTATTTCGTGGCGGTCACACGCCGAGACAGTGTTGTGATCCATCGTGAGGAATTTCCGATCACTGTGCGCTTCGAACCGGGGCAGGACCGGGTCTTCCTGACCGAAACGCTGAACCGCATTTCCATTCCGCGGGCCAGGGAAACGACCTCGGGTTCGAATTTCGAGATCATTGTCGGATTCGACCTGACCCCTGAACAGGTTGAATGGAACCGCGCCGGTCAACGTTTCCGCGTGGATGCCGGTCAGGGCCAGGACTGAGCTCATGACGTCTATCGTTGACCAGCTGACCGCCCGTACCGGTGCGGCGTTTGAGGCTATTGGCCTGCCTGCCGAGCTTGGCCGGTGCACAGAATCGGACCGACCGGACCTCGCTCCGTATCAATGCAATGGTGCGATGGCGGCTGCGAAGCTGGCCAAAAAGGCGCCGCGGGCCGTCGCGGAAGAGATTACTGCGCAGCTGGATGGCGATGAGATGATCGCCGACCTGGAAATCGCCGGGCCGGGCTTTCTGAACATCACGCCAGCCGCGGCCGTCTATGAACGCCAGGCCAATGCCATCGCTGCCGATGACCGGGCGGGAGCCGGTCATGTTGAGGCCCCGCGAAAGGTGATGATCGATTTCGGCGGCCCCAATGTCGCCAAGCCGATGCATGTCGGGCATTTGCGGTCCTCCGTGCTGGGCGACAGCCTGCAGCGCCTGTTCCGCTTCCGCGGCGACGATGTGGTGTCTGACATTCACCTCGGCGACTGGGGATATCAGATGGGCCTGCTGGTCACCGAGTTGCAGGCCGAGCAGCCGGATCTGTCCTATTTCGACCCGGCCTATGAGGGCGAATATCCGTCCGAACCACCGGTCACGATCGAGGATTTGTCGCGGCTGTATCCGCAAGCGGCGGCCGCTGCGAAGGAAGATGACGACCGTGCGGCGCTGGCCCGCAAGGCGACAGCCGAATTACAGGCCGGGCGGCGCGGCTACCGGGCGCTTCTGGCGCATTTCATTTCCGTGTCCATCACGGCGCTGAAACATGATTTCGATACGCTCGGCGTGCATTTCGACCTGTGGAAGGGCGAAAGCGACGTCAACGAGCTGATCCCGGAGCTGGTCGAGGATTTCAAGGCCCGCGGCGTGGCCGAAAAATCCGACGGTGCCTGGGTGGTGCGGGTGGCCCGCGACGATGACAAGAAGGAGCTGGCGCCGCTCATCCTCGTTTCATCGCAGGGCTCGGCGCTCTATGGCACGACCGATCTGGCCACCATTCTGGACCGGAAAAACACGGTCGGCCCGGACCTGATTCTCTATGTCGTGGATCTGGGTCAGTCCGATCATTTCGAACAGGTCTATCGCGCCGCTTACAAGGCCGGGCTCGCGGAAGAAGGCTCGCTCGAACATATCAAGTTCGGCACGGTGAACGGGCCGGATGGCAAGCGCCTGCGGACGCGCGCGGGCGGGACTTTCCGGCTCGCCGATCTGATCAATGAGGCATTCGAGCGCGCCAAGGCCCGGCTCAATGAGGCGGGGCTGGGGTCAGAGCTGGCGCCTGCGGAATTCGACCGCGTCGCGCGCATGGTCGCGAATGCCGCGATCAAGTTTGCCGATCTGCAGAATTACCGCACGACAAATTACATTTTCGAGCTCGACCGCTTCATCTCGTTTGAAGGCAAGACCGGCCCCTATCTCCTGTATCAGGCGGTGCGGGTGAAATCGATCATGCGCAAGGCTGAGGCGGAAGGGCTGACAGCCGGACCTGTCCGGATCACCGACCCGGCCGAGGCGGCGCTGGTCCGGCGTCTCGACGGGTTTGATGCGGCCTTGCAGCGGGCCTATGAGTTGCGCGCGCCCAATCATATCTGCGACCATGTCTATGCCCTGGCGCAAGCCTTCTCGTCCTTCTATGCGGCCTGCCCGATCCTGCCGGAAAAGGATGAAACCATCCGCGCCTCGCGCTTGGCACTGGCGCAAACCACGCTGAAACAGTTGGAGATCGCGCTGTCGCTGATCGGGCTGGACGCGCCGGAGAAGATGTAAACAGCTTCCCGGTTTTGCGCGATTGACTCCTATTGTGCGCGCTCTAAACCTCATCACTTCCCGTCCCCGCGGGAGAGACCGGCAAATAAGGCCGGCGCCGAAGGCGCAACCGCCCCGGAAACGCTCAGGCAGATGGACCGCGGGATGACGAAACGCTGGAAAGCGGGCGCTTGAAAGAGCGTCCCACCGACGGAGCAAGCAAGGGAGGGATCATCCTTCTCCTTGCGGAATCTCTCAGGTCACCCAAGACAGCGGGGGCCGTCCGGACCATCCGGACATGCCGGTAACGGGGCCCGAGACCATGACTGATACGCTGCGGACGCCGCTTTACGAGCTTCACACTGCACTCGGTGCGAAGATGACGCCGTTTGCGGGCTATGACATGCCGCTGCAATACGATGGCATCATGGCCGAGCACAATCACACGCGCGCGGCGGCCGGCCTGTTCGACGTCTCCCATATGGGCCAGGCGCATTATATTGGCGACGAGGCGGCACTGGAAAAGCTGATCACGGCGGATCTTTCGGCGCTGGCGCCCGGCGAGCAGAAATACACGCTACTGCTGAACGAGCAGGGCGGGATCCGCGATGATCTGATGGTTTCGCGCCCCTTTGGCGATGATGGCCTCTTTCTGGTCGTTAATGCGGCGACCAAGGCCGATGATTTTGCCCATATTGCCAAGAATACCGCCGGAAAGGGTGAGCTGCGCGTCATAGAAGATCGCGCGCTGATCGCGCTGCAGGGCCCGCAGGCGGCGGATGTTTTCAGCGCGCTGGTGCCGGACGCAGCAAGGCTGGTTTTCATGCAGTGCGGCGTATTCACGCTGGACGGGACAGAGATCTGGGTCTCGCGCTCTGGCTATACCGGCGAGGACGGGTTCGAGATTTCGATTCCGGCAGACCGGGCTGAGGCCATTGCACGGCTGATTCTCGCCGATGCGCGGGTCAAGCCGATCGGGCTGGGCGCGCGTGATTCGCTGCGGCTGGAGGCCGGGCTCTGCCTCTATGGCCATGACATGAACGAGGACACCACGCCGGTTGAAGCGGTGCTGATGTGGGCAGTAGCCAAGCCGCGCCGCGATCGCCTTGATTTTCCCGGTGCCAAGCGCGTGATGCAGATGTTTGCCGACAAGCCGGCGCGCAAGCGTGTGGGCTTCACCATGGCCGGCGCGCCTGCCCGCGAAGGGGCGGAGATCGTCAAGGATGGCCAGAGCATCGGTATCGTCACCTCCGGCGGTTTCGGCCCGAGCGTGGGCGGACCAGTGGGCATGGCCTATATCGATCTGGATCACGCCAGCCCGGGGACGGAGATTGAAATTCTGCTGCGCGGCAAGGCGAGGCCGGCACAGGTGACGAAAATGCCTTTCGTCGAACAACGGTATTATCGGGGCGAATAGCCACAAGGGGAGGACGCGATGAGCGTGAAATACACCAAGGACCATGAATGGGTGAAAGTCGATGGCGACACCGCCACGGTCGGCATCACCGCCTATGCCGCCGAACAACTGGGCGATGTCGTGTTTGTTGAACTGCCGGAGGTCGGCAAATCCTTCGACCAGGGCGATGAAATGGCGGTCGTGGAATCGGTGAAGGCCGCGTCCGAAGTCTACGCGCCGGTCTCCGGCGAAGTCGTGGCGGTCAATGACGGGCTGGAAGGCGAGCCGCAAAAGGTCAATGAAAGCCCGGATGCCGATGGCTGGTTCGTGAAGCTGAAACTGAGCGATACAAGCCAGCTCGATGGCCTCATGGATGAGACTGCCTACCAGGCTCATATCTCCTAAATTTCCAACAGGACAAGCGGATGCGATATCTCCCCCTGACGCCGGCTGACCGGCAAGACATGCTGAAGCGGATCGGCGCGGCATCCATTGATGCCCTGTTCACCGATGTGCCAGAGGCCGCGCGGCTCGACGGGCCGGTGGATCTGCCGATGCACCAGACCGAGCTTCAGGTGGAGCGGGCGCTGTCGAAACTGGCGGGCGAGAACACGCCGGCGTCCAGCGTGCCCTTCTTTGTCGGGGCCGGAGCCTACAAGCACCATGTCCCTGCCACGGTGGACCATCTCATCCAGCGTTCGGAATTCCTGACCGCCTATACGCCCTACCAGCCGGAGATCAGCCAGGGCACGCTGCAAACGCTGTTCGAATTCCAGACCCAGGTCGCGCTTATGACCGGCATGGATGTCGCCAATGCCTCCATGTATGACGGCTCGACCGCCTGCGGCGAAGCCGTACTGATGGCGGCGCGGGTGACGAAACGCAAGAAGGCGGTGCTCGCCGGTTCGCTGCACCCGCATTATGCCGCGACGACCAAGACGCTGGCCAAATACATGGATATCGCCGTGGCCTCGACCGCGCCCGATCTTGACGGACTGACGGGCATTGCCGAGACGATTGATGACGAAACCGCTTGTGTGGTGATCCAGACGCCGGACGTATTCGGCCGGTTGCATGACCTGACGGAGATCTCGGAAAAAGCGCACAAGCATGGTGCGCTCGTGATCGCCGTCTTTACCGAGCCGGTCTCGCTGGGGCTGGTGAAATCGCCCGGTGAAATGGGCGCGGACATCGCCGTTGGCGAAGGCCAGGGGATTGGCGTCGGGCTCAATTTCGGCGGGCCATATGTGGGGCTTTTTGCCTGCAAGAATGATCGCAATTTCATCCGTAATCTGCCGGGACGGCTGGCGGGCGAAACCGTGGATGCCGATGGCCGCCGCGGCTATGTGCTGACGCTCTCCACGCGCGAGCAGCATATCCGCCGCGACAAGGCGACCTCGAATATCTGCACCAATTCCGGCCTGTGCGCGCTGGCCTTCACCATTCACATGACGCTTCTGGGCGAGAAGGGTCTGACGACGCTGGCGCAGCTCAATCACGAAACGGCCTGTGATCTGGCAGACCGGCTGAGCGCGGTGGCGGGCGTGGAGCTTCTCACCGGCACCTTCTTCAATGAATTCGCCCTGCGCCTGACCAAGCCTGCGGCTGATGTCGTGGACGCGCTGGTGGACAGGGGCGTGCTGGGCGGCGTGCCGGCCTCGCGCCTCTATCCGGGCGAGGGGCTGGAGGATGTGCTGATCGTCGCGGCCACGGAAACCAATACGCCAGAGGATCTGGCGGCGTTCGAAACCGCCCTGCGGGAGGTATTGGCATGAGCATGAACACACAAGGCCGTCCGACGCGTATCGAGCATGACATCGATCCCGGCGGCTATGAGACGCTGTCCGGCTCGCGCGGGCTGGACCAGGCCGAACCGCTCTTGTTCGAGCGTGGCTCGCTGGAGGTCACCGGTGTGGATCTGCCCACGCCGAAGGGCGGGCCGAACCGTCTGGGCTCAATGAAGCGCGAGGGCGTGATCGGCCTGCCGGGCCTCGCCGAACCGGAAACCATGCGCCATTATGTGCGCCTGAGCCGCAAGAATTATGCGATCGATCTGGGGCTCTATCCGCTGGGCTCGTGCACGATGAAGCACAATCCGCGCCTGAATGAAAAAATCGCGCGCCTGCCGGGCTTTGCCGACATTCACCCGTTGCAGCCCGAACGGACGGTGCAGGGCGCCTACAAGCTGATCGAGGAGCTGGCCCGCTGGCTGATGGTGCTGACCAATACGCCCGCTGTGGCGATGAGCCCGAAAGCCGGCGCGCATGGCGAATTGTGCGGCATGATGGCGATCCGGGCGGCGCTGGATGCGCGCGGCGAATCCGGACGGCGGCGGGTGCTGGTGCCGGAATCGGCGCACGGCACCAATCCGGCGACGGCGGTCCAATGCGGTTTCTTCACCGACGAGATTCCGGCAGACAAGACCGGCCGAGTCGATATGGAGGCGTTCAAGGCGAAGCTGGGCGATGATGTCGCCGGCATCATGCTGACCAATCCCAATACCTGCGGCCTGTTTGAACGCGACATCAAGGAAATCGCCGACTTGATCCATGAGGCGGGTGGCTATTTCTATTGCGACGGGGCGAATTTCAACGCCATTGTCGGGCGTGTCCGTCCGGGCGATCTCGGCATTGATGCGATGCATATCAATCTGCACAAGACCTTCTCCACCCCGCATGGTGGCGGTGGTCCGGGCTCGGGTCCGACGGTCTTCTCCGAAGCGCTGGCCCCGTTCGCGCCCTTGCCCTTCATCGTGAAAACCGCCGATGGCGCACAGCTGAAAATGGCGGAAAATGACGGCGATGCCGACGGCGAGGCGCGGCCCTTTGGCCGCCTGACCGCTTTCCATGGCCAGATGGGCATGTTCACCCGGGCGCTGACCTATATGATGAGCCATGGCGCGGACGGGCTGAAGCAGGCGTCGGAAGATGCCGTTCTGAATGCGAACTATATCCTGGCGCGGCTGAAGGATGTCATGACGCCGGCCTTTGACGGAACCTGCATGCACGAAGCCCTGTTCGATGACCGCTTCCTGAAGGATACCGGCGTGACCACGCTCGATTTTGCAAAAGCCATGATCGATGAGGGCTATCACCCGATGACCATGTATTTCCCGCTGGTCGTTCACGGGGCCATGCTGATCGAACCGACCGAGACCGAATCAAAATCCGGTCTGGACCGTTTCTGTGATGTCCTGCTGGGCCTTGCCGCTGCGGCGGCCGCCGGTGATGCGGACCGTTTCAGGGCGGCACCTGTGCATGCGCCGATGCGGCGTCTGGACGAGACGCGGGCGGCCCGCCAACCGGTACTGCGCTGGACACCGCCGGTCGCGGAAGCCGCGGAATAATCAACAGTTAGCACTGCATTTCGCCCGAATTCGGTCGTTTTCGCTGCTAATGTGTCGTTGTGGGCCTAGCGTTGATCTTGATCACTTTCTAGGCAGGCCCATCTATGTCAGGGAGCAGGAAAGACCCGAATGAATGATGCGCTGAACAATATGAGCAAGACGCCGCTGGGCAGCGTCATTGCCACCGTTCTGCGCATGGTCGGGATTGCGCTCGGCCTGGCCCTGATGATCATCGCCATTCCGCTGGCGGTCACGCCGATTCCGCTGGGTGTCCCGCTCTTCATCATTGGTACGCTGATGCTGGCGGGCAGCTCGCCCCGGGCGCACCGGATGATTACCGGATATCTGAAGCGTCATCCCGGTTTCTGGAACCGCGTAAAGCGGGCCTTTGGCGAAAAGGACGATGATCCGGAAGACGAAAAGCCGGCCAATCCAACATAAAAAAGCCCCGGCAAACCGGGGCTTTTCTTTTAGCTGGAAACGCTGATCAATTCAGCCGGGTCTCGAGATCGGCAAGGTCGGCTTTCAGGCGCTCGGCGTGATCGGCCTTCTTTGTGTGTTCGGCGATCAGACGGGCGGCCGCATCGGTTGCCAGATCGGCAGCGAGAGCCTTGACCTCGGCGACGGCATGGGCCTCGGCCTGGGCGATCCGCTGTTCTGCCAGCGCCGTGCGGCGTTCGAGGCGGGCCGCCAGCTCGGTGCGGGCCGCCTCACGCAAATGTTTCGCGTCTGATTTGGCCTGCTCGATAATGGCTTCGGCTTCGGCTTCAGCCTCGCGCTGCTTGCGCTGGAAGCTGGCCAGCAATTCCTGGGCTTCTTCCCGCATCCGGCGGGCATCGTCGAGATCATTGCGGATCTTGTCGGCGCGGGTGTCGAGTTGCCTGGTGATAATGCCGGGTACCTTGGCCCAGACCAGAATGCCGAAAAAAATGACAACCCCGAGCATGGCCCAGAAGGATGTGTCCTGCAGAAGATAGGTCATAGGCTGTTCTCCTACCGGCTTTCGAGGGCCTTGATGGCCTGATCCGCGTCTTTTTCCGTCACCGACAGACCGCCAATACGGTTGGCCGCCTCTGCGGCGGTCGGCGCCGCGATATTCCGCACTTCGGCAAGGGCTTTGGCGCGGGCGTCTGCCAGCGTCTTCTCGGCTTCGGCTGACTTGGCGGCAATCTCGGCATCGACCTCGGCGGTCTCATCCGCGATTTCCCGGTCCATGGCGGCTTTGGCTTCGGCGGCCAGATTATGGGCCCGGGCCCGGGCATCCGCCAGCGCCTGCTCATAGGCGGAACGGGTCTGATCGGCTTCGGCAGATATTTGCTGGGCCGCATCAAGATCGTCGGCGATGCGGTCGCGGCGTTCCTCGATGATCCCGCCAATCCGCGGCAGGATCCAGCGCGACATCAGCAGGTAGAGCGCTGCGAAGGTGATCAGGAGCCAGAAGATCTGCGAGGCAAAATAGGCCGGATCAAACGGCGGGAAGGCGCCGGAGGCTTCATGCTCTCCGCCGCCGGCTTCCTGAGCCGCGGTGACCGCCAGATTCATCAGCGCAATGAGCGTCATGGGACGACTCTTTCCGTTAGCACAACAGTGTCAGCCGCGGGCAGAAACGCCCGCGGCCAATCGGGATTTGCCGTCCTAGACGACGAAGAGAAGCAGAAGCGCGATCAGCAGCGAGAAGATGCCGAGGGCTTCCGTCACGGCGAAGCCGAAGATCAGCGTACCGAATTGTTGCTGGGCAGCGGCGGGATTGCGCATGGCACCTTGAAGGAAGGAACCAAAGATGTTGCCCACGCCCATGGCGGCGCCCAGCATGCCGAGGCAAGCGAGGCCAGCGCCGATGTATTTTCCGAGATCAATAAGACCCTGTTCCATTTTGGAGCTCCTTGTAAGCGGTCCGGTTAGATAGATTGGCTAAACCCGTCAGTGCGCCGGGTGAAGCGCGTCGTTGAGATAAATGCAAGTCAGAATGGCGAAGACGTAAGCCTGAAGGAAGGCCACGAGGAATTCCAGCGCCGTCAGTCCGATGACCATCGCAAACGGCAGGATGCCGACAATGCCCCAGGCTGCGCCGGCAGCCCCCAGCATGACAATGAAGCCCGCGAACACTTTCAGAAGAATGTGACCGGCCAGCATGTTTGCGAACAGACGCACGGACAGGGAAATCGGACGCGAGAGGAAGGAAATCACCTCGATCGGCGTCACGATAATATAGAGAATAGGCGGCACGCCCGCAGGCACGAAGAGTTTCAGGAATTTGAAGCCGTTCTTGTACACGCCGAAGCCGACGACGATGGCCATCACCATCATCGACAGGGTCAGGGTGACGATGATGTGGCTGGTAATGGTGAAGCCGTGATTGTCCACGCCGGGGATGGGCAGAGGCAGATAGGGGAACATGCCGAACATGTTGCCCGCAAGAATGAAGATAAAGAGCGTGAAGACGAAGGGGAAGAATCGCAGGCCTTCATTTCCGGCCGATGATCGGACCATGTCGGCCACGAAACCGTAGAGAATTTCGGCAATGGACTGGCCACGCCCCGGTACCAGCGCCCGCTTGTTGGTGGCCAATGCCATCAGCAGGGTGACCGATACGGTCGCCAGCAACATGAAGAAAGCGGAGTTCGTGAATGCCAGATTGAGGCCCGCAATCTCCAGCGGTGCGACTTCATGTATCTCGAACTGTTTGATCGGGTTCGTGTCTGCCACGTCCGGCCCCTTAATTATCGCGCGATGCGCATTCGCTCAGTTCTTTTGCGGCGCGAACGACATTCATCGTGCCCGCGCCAAAACCCAATAATGTCCCGATCAGAAGCCCGAAAGGAAGGGTGTCGAAAACGCGGTCAATCAGATAGCCGATTGCCGCCCCCACCAACACACCAACCATGAACTCAGTCCCATAACGCAATCCTATGGCCCAGCCCTGTCTGGGGCGGTCATATTTGCGATCTTCCGCATTCCGGGATTCGAGGCGGGCGGAAAGCCTTTTCTCGAAATCGGCCAGTCGATCTTCAGGATTGCTCCGGTCTGGTTCGTCGCGATTGGACATCATGATCATGGCGCTTCCCGGACCCCCGGAAAGCGCGCGCAAGCTAGACAAGGGGGGAAGTCAAGTCAAGCACAGGTGTGTGCCATTTATCTTTATGATTTTATTGGCAAAATTTATTCGGCGGCAATGAGTTGTTCTGCACGTGCGAGATCAACGGAAACCAGCTGCGAAACCCCGCGTTCCGCCATCGTCACCCCGTAGAGCCGGTCCATGCGCGACATGGTCAGGGCATTGTGGGTAATGACCAGGAAACGGGTCTTCGTCAGGCGCCGCATTTCGTCGAGCATGCGGCAATAGCGGTCCACATTGGCATCATCGAGCGGGGCGTCGACCTCATCGAGAACGCAAACCGGCGCCGGGTTCGACAGGAAGACCGCAAAAATCAATGCCGAAGCGGTCAGCGCCTGCTCGCCGCCAGACATCAGCGACATGCGTTCCATCTTCTTGCCGGGCGGGCAGGCGAAGATTTCCAGCCCCGCTTCGAGCGGATCATCGCTTTCGGTCAGGGCAAGTTCGGCATGCCCGCCTTCGAACAGGGTCTCGAACAATTGGCGGAAATGCTGATCGATTCGTTCGAAGGCCTCCAGCAGCCGCGCCCGGCCTTCGCGTGACAGGGCATCAATCCCCTTGCGCAGGCGGTCGATGGCGGCGAGCAGATCATCACGTTCGGTGACCAGTTCGTCGCGCTTTTCCTTCAGTTCGGCGGCTTCCTGATCGGCGCGCAGATTGACGGCGCCGAGGCGTTCGCGGGACTGGCGTGCGCCCTCCAGCTTGCGCTCCAGGTCGTCCAGATCAAGCTTCTCGAAGGCCGGTTCGACCCGTTCGGCGAGGATGAGGGCGGTTTCACCTGTCGCTTCCCTGAGGCGCGAATCGGTTTCATCCAACCGCTCGCGGGCCGCGGCCAGGCGGGCTTCATCAGCGGCCCGTCTTTCGCGCGCCGTCGAGGCGTCGCGTTCGGCCGTACGCGCCGCGGCATCCGATGCCTTGGCCGCGGCCTCTGCCCCCAGGGCGCGGTCACGGGCCTCTTCGGCGAGACGTGTAGACTCGGCGAGGGTTTCGCCGATTTTCTCCAGCCGGCTGCGGATTTCACCCGGTTTCAGGCGGGCGGCTTCCAGCGCGGCTTCGGTGCCGGATCTGGTCTCGTTCAATTCGGCCAGACGCTGTTCCGCACTTGCCGCGCGGCTTTGCCATTCGGCTTCTTCGCGGCCGAGGTCTGCGATCCGCCGCTGACGGTCTGCGGCGGCGCGCGCGAGGTCTTCATACGCCTGACGGCCTTCGTCAAAGCGTGCGCGGGCCTGATCGGCGGCTTCACGTGCGGCTGACAGATCGTCCTGCGCCCGGGCCAGCCGGGTATCATCCTGCAGTGCGGCTTCAGCGGTTTTCAGCTGCGTGCGGGCGTCTTCATACTCGGCTGTCAGCCGGTCGATTTCTGCCGACAGGGCGGCGCGTCGCTCATTGTCGCGGGCCGCCTTTTCACGCGCTCCGGCCGCTTTCGACTGGGCTTCGCGGGCCGCCCGTTCGGCATTTGCGGCCTGTTCGCGCATCTTGCGTTCGAATTCCCGCGCCTGCGCGAGCGCCAGCCGGGCTTCATCCACCGCATCCGATGCGGCCTGGATTTTCTCTTCCAGCGCGGCCGCTTCCCGGCGGGCGGTTTCCAGCCGGTTGCGCTGTTCCAGCCGGGCGGCCGCCGCCGACGGCGCATCGGCGCGCGAGACATAGCCATCCCAGCGCCAGAGATCGCCCTGGCGCGTCACAATGCGCTGGCCCGGCCGCAACCGGGTGGCGAGATCCGCTGCCGTGTCGGCACTGGCGATACCGATGGCCTGCAGCCTGACGGAGAGGGCCGCGGGGGCCTCGACATAGGCCGTCAATGGCTCGCAGCCCTCCGGCAGTTCCCCGGCCTGAGTCGCCTTGCCGCCCCAATGGCGGGCAGATCCGGAATTGAGCGAGGCTTCGAGATCGTCGCCGAGTGCGGCTCCCAGCGCCTTTTCATATCCCGGTGCGGCGCGCATGGAATCCAGCGCGCGGTCCTCGACATGGTCCTGTTCCAAAAGGCGTGTCAGTGTCGCGATTTCGCGCTCCAGCGCAGAGGCCTCCGATTGCAGGGCATTCAGGGGGTCCTGTGCCACGCGTTCGGTGCCTTCGGCGTCCAGCCGGGCGGATTCGGCCTCGTCACGCGCCTTGCGGGCGGTCTCGACCTGCAATTCGGCGGTTTCGGCCGCCTTGATGACAGCCATCAGATCGCTTTCATCGCCCTGACCGAGGAGCGCAAAAGACTGATTGGCGCGATCACGCTCCATGGAGAGCCGGGACACACGCTGTTCCGCCTGTGTCCGGTTGCGGGCGGCGGCATCGCGCTCGGCGCGGATGGCCGCGAAAGCGTTGGACGCATCGTCCAGCGCCGATTGTTTTTCCAGCCGGTCCGCGTCCTGCGTGTCCCGAAGCGTGGCGGCCTTTTCCATGGCCCCGGCTTCGCCATCCGCTTCAGCTTCGAGGGCGGCGATTGCATCGCGAATGCGGTTGATGGCGGCGTCCGCGTCCTCGCCAATCAATCCTTCGCGATCAATCTGGGCCCGCAGATCGTGCAATCGCTGTTCCAGAGCGGCGACCTGACGCTCGGCATCGGCGGCATCGCGGTCGAGCGTGTCGCGCTCGCGTTCGACCCGGCGCAAGGCCGCACTGGCTTCGGCTTCGGCCTGACGCAAGGGATCAAGACCGGCCGCCGTTTTTTCCGCGGCCAGGCTGGCCGAGGCAGCGGCCTCTGCCGCTTCACTGGCGGTGGCCCCGGACATCTCCAGCGCGTCGGCGGCGGTCAGCACGGCGGCCTCGGCTTCGCGCCAGCGGTGCAGCCAGAGCGCGGCTTCAAGCGCGCGGATATCGGCGGACAGCTTGCGGTAACGCGCCGCCTGACGGGACTGGCGTTCGAGGTCGGCCTGGCGCGATTCCAGCTCGTCGATGACGTCCTGCAAGCGGTCGAGATTGGTTTCCGCGCCCTTGAGCCGCAATTCGCTTTCATGGCGGCGGGCGCGCAGGCCGGAAACGCCGGCGGCTTCTTCCAGCACCTTGCGCCGGTTTTCCGGCTTGGCATTGATCAGCTCGCTGATCTGCCCCTGACGCACGAGGGCCGGTGAATTGGCCCCGGTGCCGGCATCGGCAAACAGGAGCTGGACATCCTTGGCACGGACTTCCTCGCCATTGACCTTGTAGCTCGACCCGGCCCCGCGGACGATGCGGCGGACGACTTCAAGGATGGTATTGTCATTGAAACGGGCCGGGGCGGTGCGGTCCTCATTGCTGATGACCAGACGCACTTCGGCATGTTCGCGGGAGGGGCGGGCATCGGTTCCGGAGAAGATGACATCTTCCATGCCGGAGCCGCGCAGGGATTTGGCGGACGTGGCTCCCATCACCCAGCGCAGCGCTTCAAGCAGGTTGGACTTGCCGCAGCCATTGGGCCCGATCACGCCCGTCAGGCCGGGCTCGATCGAGAGTTCGGTCGAGTCCACGAACGACTTGAAGCCGGTCAGCCTGAGTGAGTTGAATTCCACGCAGTCCCGTCCCTGTATGACGGTCCTACGCCTTGTGGCTGCCGTCTAACCCATCCTATTCGCCGGTGTTTTCACCGTGCTCATAGGCCAGATACAAAATGATTCGGCGGAATGTGTCTGCATCATGTGTAGAAGGGACCAGATCGCCATCCAGCATCAATGGCTCACCATCCACATGATATACATAAGCTAATCCGTCCGGGGTCGGATCAGTTGTGAGCAGATAATTGTTGATAAAAAAGGCCGGGGTTCCGCCTGCGCCATCTTCAACCGATTGTTGATGGCGTGCCAGCACACCTTGCTGCACCGCTTCGTCCTCGATGCAGGCATTGGCCTCTTCCTCTGACAGGCCAAGCGCTTCGGCCACACGGTAATAGACCGGGGCCGTGCTCTGTTGCTCCTGAGCGAGGCTGAAAATCTCTGTCTGGGTTTCAAACAGAAGGTGCAGGGCGTTGAAATACTGATCGTCCGGTGCGCAATCCGCGATCATAAAACCGATGGCCGCCAGTTGCGGCTGGCCGGTCAGCATCTCGCGGTAGATGAAGCGCATTTCGCCGGTGGAGATGAATTCATCCTGCACCATGGGCCAGACGGTTTCATACCAGGAGCGGCAGTGCGGACAGGCGACCGAAGCATATTCCACCATCCGGATCGGCGCATCGGCTTCACCGATGGCCCGGTCATCCGGCCGTTCCTCACCCGGATGCGGTGTCTGTGCCGATGCGCTTCCCGCAATCAGGAGCGCGCCAAATGCAAGTGCCATAAGCCTGATAGACATTAGTCCTCCGCCGGAGTGTCTGCTGTGGGTGCGCCACCGTTTTCGGCCACGAAATGATCAAAAATGCGGATGAAGGTGTCCTCGTCCACCGTGGCCGGGACGGTTTCGCCATTGATCATCAGGGGGGCATCATTCCAGTGATAGACCAGCTGGCCGCCGGAGCGTTCGGCATCCAGAATATGGCCGTTGATGACGAAGCGCGGTGTGCCGTCGATCTCGTCCTCAATGGCTTGATTGTGAGCGTCATTCACCGCATCGCGCAATTCGGCATTGGTGATGCAGTCATTGAACTGGTCGCGCGTCATGCCAACGGTCTGGGCGATGTTCCAGAATTCGTTACGCGCGCCGGTCGGGCTGCCAGCCGCCTGGAAGATGGATTGTTGCTGCTGGAAGAGCAGATCAATCACATCAAAATAGCGGTCTTCAGGGGCGCAGCGCGCCAGCATGAAGCCGGCCTGTGCCAGGCGTGGCTCACCGGTCAGCATTTCGCGGAAAACAAACCGGACCTGGCCGGTGTCGATATAACGCGCCTCGATCGCCGGAAAAACGTCTTCATGGAACTCGGCGCAATGCGGGCAGGAGGTCGAGGCGTATTCGATCACCGTCACCGGGGCGCTGGCCGAGCCAAGCGCGCGGTCGCCTTCGCGTTCGAACTGCGTGCCCCCGCCAGAGGACGAGGATCCGCCTCCGCCGCAGGCAACAAGCAAGGCGGCGGTGGCAATCGAGGTGAGGGCCAGAGCCCGGCGGGTAATGGTCATGTGTTCAGTCTCCCCGTTCGCGGCGCTCATTCGCCCGCTCGAAACGTTTCAGCGCAGAGGATAGCCGGGCATCCGGGTCAATCTCTACCCCCACGCTCATGTCTTTTTTCACTTCGCGGCTCACATTTCGTTGTGAACCGGGGCCGGCGGACCCCGGATTGCCCTGTTTGACACGAAGCCGGCCGGGTGCCGAGGGGCCGGACAGGGTTTTCAGACGCTCCAGAATCCGCGGCGCATCCGCTTCGATCAGCGCGCCGGCCGGGCCTTTGGCGATGATATACAATGTTCCGCCGCGTATGGCTTCCGGCGCCGACCAACCCGCAAGGCGGTCACCGACGATTTCGCTCCAGTGTTCGGCCAGCCGGTCCGTGCCGGGCCCGAATTTGAGCGAAAGCGGTCTGAGGATTTTCGCCGCCGCCTGTCCGGCGGGAGGTGCGCCACGATATGCTGCCTTGCCCCGGCGCTCATTGAGATAGCGCGCGGCCAGGGTTTCCAGAGGGGTCGGGCGGCGGAAGCTTGTCATGTCAATCATCGTTGCCTGTGCGCGCTGGCAAGACAAGTCTGTTCGCCATGAAAACCGAATCCGATTTTCCGGTTGCCCGCATGCGAAAGCGGCTCCTCGACTGGTATGATGCCGAGGGGCGCAGCCTGCCCTGGCGGATACGGCCGGAAGACCGCGAAGCGGGCCGGACACCCGATCCCTATGCGGTCTGGCTGTCGGAAATCATGCTGCAACAAACCACTGTGCCGCACGCTACACCCTACTGGTACAAATTCCTGGAGCGCTGGCCGCGGGTCGAAGATCTGGCCGTTGCGGACGAGGACGAGGTGTTCGCTGTCTGGGCAGGGCTGGGTTATTATGCCCGGGCCCGCAATCTGCTCGCCTGTGCCCGTGCGGTCTCGGCGGCGGGCGGAACTTTTCCGCGCGAAGAGAATGCGCTGCTGGCCCTGCCCGGGATCGGCCCCTATACGGCAGCGGCGATCCGCGCGGCGGCGTTCGATCTGCCGGCCAGCGTGGTGGACGGCAATGTCGAGCGGGTGATCACGCGGATCTGCGCCATGCCGGATCCGGTAAAGACGGCGAAGCCTGCGATCAATCGGGTTGCAGCGGCGCTCGCGGACCCTGACAGGCCCGGCGATTATGCACAGGCCATTATGGATCTGGGCGCGACGGTGTGCACGCCGCGCTCGCCGGATTGTGCTGCCTGTCCTTGGCAATCAGAGTGCGCCGCCTTCGCTCAGGGCCAGCCCGAAGCCTATCCTGTGAAACCGGCGAAAACCGCTAAGCCGCATCGCATGGCCATCGGATTTGCGGTGTTCCGGGGCGACCGTATCTGGTTGCGCAAACGTCCGCCGAAAGGCCTGCTCGGCGGCATGCTGGAAGTGCCCTCGACCGAGTGGCGGGCCGGGGACTGGGACATGGACGAGGCGCTCGCGGCGGCGCCGCTGCGTGCCGAATGGGAAGAAATGGCCGTGATCGCCCATGTCTTCACCCATTTCTCGCTGGAAATGAGACTGTGGCGCGCCGAAGCGGGTGGCGGCTGGGAACCGGAGACAGGCGGCTGGTATGCTATCCGCGAGATCGACGAACTGGCCTTGCCGAGTGTGATGAAAAAGGCGGTTCTGGCCGCGGTCTAGGCTCTATATCTTGGGAAATTTTTCTGAATCCAGTTCTTTCCTGTCGTTTAGTTCGTAGGCAAGGAACCGCTTATAAATTTCCCAAGAACGTTTTACAATCTCACCGTAATTCCGCTCGATTTTGTCCATTCGAAATCCATGGCGGTGGTCAATTGAGGCGTCGGAAATCGGTTGGACATATGCTCTGGTTAAACTAAGCACATTACGTAGTCTTTCCCATCTTTCTGTGGCTTTTTCGGAAGTAGAGAGAATATGTCCTAAGGATTCTACGCATCGAGCGCAGTTAATCGGGACAAGAAAGACATCTGCGGAAGCAACAACCAGATCATCTAAGGCCAACAATGCCAACGGGTTGTTGCTAACCACGCTAAAAATGTCGATCGCTTTGATGCCTAATTCCTCCGCGACCATTGCCATCGGTTCGCTGTAGACTCGAAGATTCACTTCTTGTCCGTTGATTAATGCTCGTTCTAGCGAACACTCAATTATTTCGCCGAATTCAACACCCAAGCAGTTTAATACGGACCGGCTATATAGCCGGGTCCGTTGGACAATTTTATTGTGATCGTTAAGGGACTTGCCCTCAACTTCGATCGTTATGACGTTATCTTTTCCGGAAAGCCGATAAGTTATTTCGCGTTCGGTACCTATGTTTTCCGTAATTGCGAAGTTTTCAAACTGAACCTTGATCCGAGACGGATATATTTGCCCCGTAATTAATATCATCAACTAGGCTTCCATGGCGGCGCGGATTTCGGCCCGCAGCGTGTCGATCGGGGCATAGGCGCCCTTTTTGCGGACATGCCAGAAGGTCCAGCCATTGCAGGAGGGCGCATTCTGGATTTCCGCGCCGACCTTGTGGATGGAGCCTTCAATCTTGCCGGACAGGATGGACCCGTCCGCGCGCACCCGGGCCGTGCGCTTGCCTTTCGGGCAGTAGAGCGTGTCGCCGGGCTTGACCAGGCCGAGCTCGACCAGATTGCCGAAGGGAATGCGCACTTCGGCGCGTTTCGACCGGGTGACGGCCAGGGATTCCGACGCCGCCGGGCGGATCGCTTCCAGGCGCTCGGTGGCGACCCGGACATAGGCGTCCTCGCGCTCGATACCGATGAATTTGCGGCCCAGCCGTTTGGCGGCGGCCCCGGTGGTGCCGGTGCCGAAGAAGGGATCGAGGATGACATCACCGGGTGAGGTCGTGGCCAGCAGGACGCGGTGCAGCAGGGCTTCCGGCTTCTGGGTCGGGTGCGCCTTCTTGCCATCGCTGGCCTTGATGCGTTCGCCGCCGGAACAGATCGGCAGCACCCAGTCCGAGCGCATCTGCACACCATCATTCAGCGCCTTCATGGCGGCATAGTTGAAGGTGGGTCTGGCGTCCTTCGTCTTGGCCGCCCAGATCAGGGTTTCGTGCGCATTGGTGAAGCGCGTGCCCTTGAAATTCGGCATCGGATTGGTCTTGCGCCAGATCACGTCATTCATGATCCAGAAGCCCATATCCTGAAGGAATGTGCCGAGCCGGAAAATGTTGTGATAGGCGCCCATCACCCAGATCGCGCCATTGGGTTTGAGAATACGCTTGGCTTCTTCCATCCAGGCGCAGGAGAAGAGATCGTAATCATCATGATTGCCGATCTGGTCCCAGTCATTGTCGACGGCGCTGACCTTGGAATTGTCCGGGCGGTGGAGATCGCCGCCGAGCTGGAGATTATAGGGCGGATCGGCAAAGATAAGATCGATGCATTCATCGGGCAGGGTGCGCATGATTTCCACGCACTCACCTTGCAGAATCTGGTTCACTGGCAGCTTGCTGGTCACTGCGATACTCCACCCGGATTAACCTTGTTGGCCGCCAGACTCGCGCCTCGGGCCTAACGGGCGGTTAAACGAATGCGGGTTGGCGCATGGGTGAAAAACTCATGCGGTGGATCGGGCAGGGGCCATGGGTCGCGATCGCCTCCAGATGCGTGCGCGCGCCATATCCCTTGTGGCCCTCGAATCCGTAAGCAGGCCAACGTTCTGCGGCCCGGATCATCAGCTCATCGCGCACGGTCTTGGCGATGATGGAGGCGGCGGATATGGCCGGTTCGAGGCCGTCCCCGCCAATGATAAATCTGGCAATGGCGGGCAGCTGGCCGGGCGTGCGATTGCCGTCGACCAGGAATTCGGCCGGGATTTCGCCGAGATTGAGGGCGGCCCGGCGCATGGCCACCAGGGTCGCCTGTAAAATATTGATGCGGTCGATTTCCTCCGGCTCGGCAATGCCGATGCCGAACAGGGCGGTGTCGCGGATCTCGCGCGCCAGGGCGGCGCGGCGTTTTTCGCTCAGCTTCTTGGAATCATCGAGCCCCTCAATGGGGTCGCGCAGGATCACCGCTGCGGCGACAACCGGTCCGGCCAGCGGACCCCGGCCGGCTTCGTCAATGCCGGCGATGTTTTTCAATGTGCCCATGTGTAACAGCTAGCCTGATTGGCACCGGCGCCGAAACCCCGGCCAACAGGGGTTACGTGCTTCGAGGCCGCCTGCGGCGGTACCCCAGCATGAGGTGGCCAACTGTCTCCGTTTTCGTCCGGCTTGACCGGACGATCTCAATGTCAAAGAGACCCTCCGGTCAAGCCGGAGGGAGGCGCAATAGACTATCACCTCATCCTGAGGTGCTCGCGATAGCGAGCCTCGAAGGACGGATCAAAACAGGCTCGGTTGATTGCCGTGGCCGAGCGGCCGTTCGAAGAGGTCACAGCGCAGGCCCGGACCGCGCGTCTTCAGGCCATAGCGTTCAATCGCGCGCCGGAAGCGGCTGGCGAGGAGGCGGGCATAGGGGCCGTCGCCACGCTGCCTTTTCCCGAACGCTGAATCATATTCCGCACCGCCGCGGGTCTGACGCACCAGCGACATGACGTGCGAGGCTGAATCCGGCCGCGTCGTTGCCAGCCATTCCTTGAACAGTCCCTTGATCTCCATGGGCAGGCGCAGGAGCACATAACCGGCCGAGACGGCCCCGGCTTCGGCGGCGGCCTGCAGTATGGCTTCCAGCTCGCGGTCATTGAGCGCCGGGATCATCGGCGCCGCCATGACGGTGACGGGAATGCCGGCCCCGGCGAGCTGTTTCACCGTCTCCAGCCGCCGCGACGGCGTGGCGGCGCGCGGTTCCATGTCGCGTGCCAGCTTTCGGTCCAGCGTGGTGATGGAGATGGCGGCGCGGAACAGGCCCTTCTTGGCCATGGGCGCGATGATGTCGAGGTCGCGCAGGATCAGCGCGGACTTGGTGATGACGCTGACCGGATGGTGGAATTCCGCACAGACTTTCAGAATATCGCGGGTGATTTCCTCCTTGCGTTCGACCGGTTGATAGCAATCGGTATTGGCCCCGATCACAATGGGCTCGGGCCAGTAATTACGGTCCATGAAGGTGCGGACCAGCAGTTTCGCGGCCTCGGGCTTCTTGAAGATGACGCTTTCGAAATCAAGGCCGGGGGAATAGCCCCAATAGGCGTGGCTGGGCCGGGCATAACAATAGACACAGCCATGTTCGCAGCCGCGATAGGGGTTGATCGACTGGTTGAAGGAAATATCCGGCGAATGATTGCGCGTGACGATGGAGCGTGAGGAATCAATCAGCGTAACCGTGCGCAATTGTTCCGGCTGCGGGTCGGTGTCGCGCCAGCCATCGTCGAAAGGCTCATACGCCTTGTCCTCGAAGCGGTTGCTGCGGTTGGAGCGCGCTCCGCGGCCGCGCGGCTGCAGGGGCGCGGGCAGGGCCTCACCGGTCAGATCGGCGTGATGATTCAGGGAAAGGGAGGATGATTTCGACATGACAGGATTATGTTCCTATCAATCGAACAAATCAAGAACACTTTCTGGTGGTTTCCGTTGCGCGCGGCCCGGGCGGCAAGCGGCACTGTTGCGATGCGGGCCGTACTCACATGAAACGCGCTCAAGGCTGGGGCGTGGGCGCGAAGAGTGCGGGAAACCCGCACATTCCGTCATCCTCCGGTTTAGCCGGAGGATCTCGATGAGGGGCGCTCGACGTTCAGGTCCTCCGGTCAAGCCGGAGGATGACGAAGATAAATAATCCGGAGGATGGCGAGGGCAGGCAAACCGGAGGATGACGGGGGTCAGTCGGCCCCCTCCACCTTCTTCACCACTTCCAGCCAGTCGCGCCAGGCGCGGGCCTTTTCCTGCGGCCGGCGTAACAGGAAAGCCGGGTGGAAAAGCGGCATGGCGGGGATGTGTTCGCCCGCTTCGCCGTCCGCATCCTTGAAGCGGTAATCCGCCCAGCGGCCGCGCAGCTTCATGATGCCGGTGGTGGCGCGCAGCAGGGCCTGCGCCGAGACCCCGCCAGCAAAGACCAGCACTTTCGGCTGCGCAAGCGCGATATGGCGCTCAATCAGCGGCAGGCAGATGGCGATTTCCTCTGTCGAGGGTGTGCGGTTGCCGGGCGGGCGCCAGTTGAGGATGTTGGAGATATAGACATCTGTTTCCGGGTCGAGGCCGGAAGCGCGGATCATCCGGTCGAGCAGCTGGCCGGACTTGCCGACAAAGGGTTTGCCCTGCTCGTCCTCATCGCGGCCCGGGGCCTCGCCGACAATCATGATGTCCGCTTCAGGATTGCCGCGCGAGAAGACGGTATTGCGCGCGGTGCGTTTCAGCGCACAGCCGTCAAAGGCCATAATGGCGGCCTTCAGCTCGTCCAGCGTCCGCACATTTGCGACCGCCTTGCGGGCATCCTCGGGATCGCCATCGGGTGTGCCGAAGCCTGCGGCCCGTGCGGCCTGCGGGGTGGCGATGGCGGGCTTTTCCTGCGCTTGCAACGGATCACGCGATTGGGGTTTTGGCGCTGGAGACGGTGAGGACAATTTCGGCCGGTCCACGGGCAGGGGATCGGCCTCGATGCCCATATCCTCCCACCAGAGTGTGAGAGCCTTGAGGGCGCGGGCGTGTGTATCGGCGTCGGGCATCGTCTGGAACATGCGGCTTTCGGCTGGAAGGGCAGGCAATGTGCCCCAGGGTCAGGGCCTGCTAATCTGGCTGCAATGGCCGGAGCGGATCTGTGCGGATACTAGGAGCAAACCCGCCGGAAGGCCAATGCCTTTCAAGGGTTTGCGACACAGTAGCCCGTGCAAAGCTGCCCGGTCCGAAGGACGGCCATGATGACGTCGATCTGCTTTGTCAAAGCCCTCGACCGGGGGATTGGCCCCGCTCTGCGGACTTTTCCTCGCATCTCTCGTCATCCCGGCCGCCATTCCAGTCAGATTAACAGGTCCTGACCCTAGCTGAATATGAACAGCTAAGCTATGACAGATCATAGAGAAAGCGAAGCACTACGGGGCAAGGAGCAGCACAGCATGTCTGACGAGATTCAGCGCGAGTCGATGGAATATGACGTCATCATCGTCGGGGCGGGGCCGGCGGGGCTGTCGGCGGCGATACGGCTGAAGCAGATGGCCGCCGAGTCCGGAGCGGAGATTTCCGTCGCCGTGCTGGAAAAAGGCGGCGAGGTCGGCGCGCACATATTGTCGGGCGTGGTGATGGACCCGAAGGCGCTGAACGAGCTGATTCCGGACTGGCGCGATCAGGGCTGTCCGCTTGAAACAGAGGTCAAGGACGACATTTTCCTCGCCCTCTCGGAAACATCCGGCTTCCGCTTTCCGAACATCGCCTTCCCGCCCTTCATGTCCAATCATGGCTGCTATACCGGCTCGCTGGGCGCCGTCTGCAAATGGCTGGGCGAACAGGCCGAGGCGCTGGAGGTTGAAATCTATCCGGGCTTCCCGGCCGCCGAGCTGATCGAGGAAGACGGCGTCATCAAGGGCGTGATTACCGGTGATTTCGGCGTGGCGCGCGATGGCAGCCACAAGGACGGCTATCAGCCGGGCATGGAGCTGCGCGGGAAATACACGCTGATCGGCGAAGGCGCGCGCGGTTCGCTGGCCAAAAAGCTGATCCACCGCTTCGCGCTGAGCGATGGCAAGGAGCCGCAGAAATACGGGATCGGGCTGAAGGAATTGTGGCGCGTCAAACCGGAAAATCACAAGCCCGGCACGGTGCAGCACACCATGGGCTGGCCGCTGGACAACACAACCGGTGGCGGCTCCTTCCTCTATCACTGGGGCGATAATCTGGTGTCGGTCGGTTTTGTCGTGCACCTGAATTACAAGAATCCCTGGATCTCGCCGTTCGAGGAATTCCAGCGGATGAAAACGCATCCGAAGATCAGGGGCGTGTTCGAGGGCGCCGAACGTCTGTCCTATGGCGCGCGGGCGATCACCGAAGGCGGGTTCCAGTCCGTGCCGAAGCTGACCTTCCCGGGCGGCGCGCTGATCGGCTGTTCGGCCGGTTTCGTGAATGTGCCGCGCATCAAGGGCAGCCATAATGCGATGAAGACCGGCATGCTGGCTGCGGAAAGCGTGTTCGAGGCCCTGCAGGCCGACCGCCAGGGCGATGAACTGACCGCTTACCAGACCGCCTATGACACATCCTGGGTGGCCAAGGATCTGAAACTGGTCCGCAATGCGAAGCCGCTCTGGTCAAAATTCGGCACCTTCTTCGGCATCGCGCTGGGCGGCGTGGACATGTGGTTCAACTATCTGTTCGGCGGATTGTCGCTGTTCGGCACGATGAAGCACGGCAAGAGCGATGCGGAAGCGCTGGACCCGGCAGAACAGCACTCCAGGATCGACTATCCGAAACCGGATGGTGTGCTGACCTTTGACCGGCTGTCGTCGGTCTTCATTTCCAACACCAATCATGAGGAAGACCAGCCGGTTCACCTGAAGGTGAAGGATATAGGACTGCAGAAATCCAGCGAATGGGAAGTCTATGCCGGACCCTCCAGCCGCTATTGCCCGGCCGGTGTCTATGAATGGGTGAAGGACGAGAATTCCGGTGAAATGTCGTTCGTTATCAATGCGCAGAACTGCGTGCATTGCAAAACCTGCGACATCAAGGACCCCAATCAGAATATCAACTGGACAACTCCGGAGGGCGGTCAGGGGCCGATCTATGTGAATCTGTAGGCACCTCATGCCCTTGTGTGCCCAGTTATGAGGCGTAACGTGAATTCATGAAGCTCCGGATTTCCTTCCTCGTTTCGGCATCTGCCCTGATGCTCGCCGCATGTCAGACGACTTCGGACGGCCTGGCCAACGGCCTTGTCATCGCGGATGTGGAAGATGAAGGCGTGTCGTCCTACGGCGCGTTTCTGGCCGGGCGTTTTGCCGGCACGGCCCGCGATGCGGACAGCGCTGCAGATTATTATGCCACGGCCTGGGAGCTGGAGCCTGACAGCGCCATTCTTGCCGAGCGCTCTTTCCTTTCCGCCGTCCTGTCAGGACATGAGGCGGCGGCCATCGAGGCGGCGCGGGTCTCGGCGCTGGCCGGAGACGAAACCCGTCTCGCCCGGCTTTTTCTAGCCGCAGATGCCCTTGCCGCCCGGCGCTATGATGATGCCAGCGCGTGGCTGGATGCCGATCAGCTGGGTCCGTTCAATACCTTTCTTGCCGAACTGATGTCGGACTGGGCACGTGCCGGAAGCGGCGACATGGAGGGCGCTCTGGCGCGGGCACGATCAGCGTCAGTGCCGGGCTATGCGGCGGCTTTCCTGACCCTGCACCGCGCCTTGCTGGCCGATTATGCCGGTGATGCCACAAATGCCGATGCGGCCTATCAGGCGGCGATCAGCGAGAGCCCGTTCACGCGCGTGGCCGTTGCGCTCTATGGCGACTTCCTGTTGCGCCAGCGCCGGCGTGATGACGCGATCACCCTCTATGACCAGTATCTGCGCCAGAATCCGATTGAACGCAGTATCACCGAGGCGCGCCGCATTGCCGCTGAAACACGGCGGATGCCGCGCCGGATGACGGTCAGCGAGGCGGCCGCACGGGCCGTGTTCGGACCCTCAGCGGCCCTGGCCTCCCAGGCCGATATCGACCTGTCCGTTGTCTATCTCCGTCTCACCACCCGTCTGGATCCGGATTATGCACCGGCCGTGATCCTGCTGGCCGGGGCGCTGGAAAATACCGGGCTCACCGATGCGGCGATCGAGGCCTATAACACGGTTCCGGAAGGCCCGTTCCGTTTGCCGGCCGATATTGACCGGATCTGGTTGCGGGCCACACAAGGCGATGTCGATACGGCGTTGGCGGAAGCCCGTGAGCTGTCCGAGGAGAGCGGCGCGGTCGAGGCCCAGCTGGTCTATGCCGACCTGCTGCGCTCGTCCGGGCAATACACGCTGGCGGCCGAGCTCTATACGCGGGCGCTTGAGGCGCGGGAGGCGCAAGGCCTGGTCCCCGACTGGCGCTACTATTATTTCCGGGCGATCTGCTATGAGCAGTCAGAGCGCTGGGCCCTGGCAGAAGCCGATTTCCAGTCCGCACTGGCGATCTCGCCGAATGAAGCCGAAGTGCTCAATTATCTGGGCTATATGTGGGTGATAAGGGGCGAGAATATTGCCGAAGCGTTCGACATGATCGAACGCGCCGCAGCGATTGCGCCGGACCAGGGTCATATTATCGACAGCCTCGGCTGGGCCCATTATGTGCGCGGCAATTACGCGCTTGCCGTCCAGCATCTGGAGCGGGCGGTGGAATTGTCGCCCGAGGCGCCGACTATCAATTATCATCTCGGCGATGCCTACTGGCAGGTCGGGCGGCAGCTGGAAGCCCGGTTCCAGTGGGAAAGAGCGCTGGGTCTGGATCCGGATGAGGATGAGCGCGCCGGACTGATGGCGCGGCTTGCCGGTGATGCCCCGGACCTGCCCGATATGAGGGTCGCGGACGCGGCCATTGAAACGCCTTGATCCGTGAATTCGCGCCGGCAAAAGTCAATCTGACCCTGCGTACCGGAAAGGTGCGCGAGGATGGCTATCACCCCGTCGATTCCGTGGTTGTTTTTGCCGATTGGGGCGATGCGCTGACGGCGGAAACCGGGGACGGGCTGTCGCTGTCGATTTCCGGGCCGCAGGGCGGTGCCATTCCCGCAGACGAAACCAATCTGGTCATGCGCGCAGCGCGGATGCTGGCGGAAGCGGCGGGTGTCGAGGCGGCTGGACGGCTCGGGCTGACAAAGCAAATCCCCGCCGGGGCCGGTCTGGGCGGCGGCTCTGCGGATGCGGCGGCGGCCTTGCGGGCGCTCAACCGGCTGTGGGAGCTCGACTGGCCATTGGAAATGCTGGCCGGGATCGGGGCGGAAACCGGTTCCGACATTCCCGCCTGCCTGTGGTCCCGGCCCTTGCGGATGACCGGGCGCGGCGAACGGGTCCGGCTGATCGATGAGTGGCCGGCCTTTACGGCATTGCTGGTCAATCCCGGTGTGGCGGTGGCCACGGGGAAAGTGTTCCAGGCCTTTGATGATCAGCCGGCCGGGACCGGTCAGGGATTCCGGCTGACCGGCGGGCTGGACCGCCTTTCCGTGCTGGCGGATCTGAATGCCGCAACAAACGATTTGACGGCTCCGGCGTGTGCCGTGGCCCCGGTCATTGCCCATGTTCTGGCGGCGCTGGCGGCAGACGGGTCAGCGGAGCTGGTGCGCATGTCGGGGTCGGGCGCGACCTGTTTTGCGGTCTATGCCAATAGCAGCGCCCGTGATTCGGCGGCGGAGATATTGCGGGCCAGGCATCCCGGCTGGCTTGTTCAGCCGGTTGAATTTCCGGGTGTTCCGGCGATAAATCCGGCATGAGTGCGATCTGGATCTTTCTGTGTTTTGCCCTGGGCACGGGCGTCTGCTGGCTGGCGAAGCGCGCCGGCGTGCTCGATCATCCCAATCACCGCTCCAGCCATTCACGGCCGACGCCGCGCGGGGGCGGGCTGGGCGTCCTGGCGGCGCTCGGCCTGGGCCTTGTTCCCGCCCTGCAGGCCGGGCTGGATATCCGTCCGGCCGCGATGGCTGCGCTGGGTTTTGGTTTGCTCGGTCTTGCCGACGATCTGCTGGCGCTGGGCACATGGCTGAAATTCGGCGTGGTGATTGTCCTTGGCAGCCTGCTGGTCTGGCTAGCCGGGTCCGTGGCGGCCATCGGCGCCGGGGAGGCCCTGGCTGTGCCATTGCCGGTCTGGCTGGGGTTTGGCGGCTCGGTACTCTGGGTTTTCGTGGCCGCCAATGCGGTCAATTTCATGGACGGATCGGACGGGCTGATCGTGGCGATTTTCGTACCGGTGGGGCTGGCACTCGGCCTGACCGGGGAGGGCGCTGGCGGATATGCCGGATATGCGCTGGCCGCCGGGCTGGCGGGTTTTGCCATCTTCAATGTACCGCGCGCCTTTCTGTTCCTCGGCGATGTCGGCTCACTGGCGATCGGCGGCGTATTTGCCGCCATCGCCCTGCAGCGGATCGAGACGCCGGGAGAAGTCTGGCTCTACCCGCTTATGATCCTGCCGGTGCTGGCGGATGTGCTGCTGACCCTGGTTGGCAAAATCCGCAACGGGATCGGATTTCTGAGCCCGCACCGCACCCATGCCTATCAATTGCTGTCGCGCATGGGATGGCCGCACTGGCGCGTGGCGCTGGCCTATTTCATCACCACTTCGCTGTGTGCCGTGATGGCCATGTTGGGGGCGGCGCTCGGCGGCGTGGTGCCGTTTGCAATGTTTGCCGGAGCTGTTGTGGTGGCAACGCTTCTGCATGCCGGGATTCGGCGTCAGGCCATCCGGTCCGGGCTGGATCTCAAGGCCTGATCAGCTGGCGCGCTGGACCACGAATTCAGCCAGGTCGCTCAAGGCGGTCTTCCACTTGTTGTCCGGAAAAACCGAAAGGGCCTTTTGGGCCGTGCGCGCCTTGTCCTCGGCCATGGCGAGTGTGGCCTTCAGCGCATCATGGCGGTGCAAAAGGTCAAGCGCGGTTTCAAAATCGGCTTCGGTCTGTTCGCCTTCAGCCATTACCCGCGCCCAGAATTGCTTGTCGGCCCGACTGCTTTTCTTGAGGGCGAGAACAACGGGCAGGGTGACTTTCCCCTCGCGGAAATCATCGCCGGTATTCTTGCCCAGCGACTGGGCGAGGCCGCCATAATCCAGTGCGTCGTCGACCAGCTGGAAAGCGAGGCCGAGTTCACGGCCATAAGTGTCGAGCGCGGCAATTTCCTCTTCCGGGCGGCCGGCAACGATGGCCGAGACTTCCGCCGCCGAGGCAAAGAGGGCGGCGGTCTTGGCCTCGATGATTTCCATGTAGGAGCCCACCGTGGCGTCGATATCACCCTTCACGGCCAGCTGGCGGACCTCGCCTTCGGCGATGATGCTGGAGGCACGGGACAGCGAGTGCAGGGCGTCCATGGAGCCGGCATCGACCATCAGCATGAAGGCGCGGGCAAAAAGGAAGTCACCGACCAGCACGCTGGGCGCATTGCCCCAGACCAGGTTGGCGGCTTTCCGGCCCCGGCGCAGATCGCTCTCGTCGACGACATCATCGTGCAGCAGGGTGGCGGTATGGATGAATTCAACGGCCGCAGCGAGTTTCAGATGGGCATCGCCGCCATAGCCGATCATGTTGGCGGCCGCGATGGTGACCAGCGGGCGCACGCGCTTGCCGCCGGCTTCCACCAGATATTTGGCCAGCTTCGGGATGAGCGGCACCGGGCTGCCCATGCGCTCGAGAATCAGCGCGTTGACGGCCTTCATCTCGCGATCGGCCAGATGCGCCAGTGTCTCGGCGGCATTGGGTCCTGACGCGGCTGCTTCGCCCGCGCGCTCGAGCGCCTGGTTTGCAATTGCGCTGATATCCAAACCGGTTTCCTTCGACAGCCACGGCCCATTAGACTTGAGAGACAATAGAAACGCGGAGACACTGCCGCAAGCAAGCAACGCTGCGCTGATCGTCGCAGCCGGACAAATGAGAGTGAGTGTTTCGTGATCGAGGTGTTTCGAACCAATAATCCGGTGGAGCTCAATTTCGCAGAGAATGTGCTGCGGCAGGCGGGGCTGGAACCCATTGTTCTGGATAGCGAAACCGCTGGTGCCTATGCCGGGGCGCTGCCTTTCATCAAACGCCGGATCATGGTGATTGACGAGGAGGCGCACCAGGCCCGCTCGGCGCTGAAGGCAGCGTTCGACGATTTGCCCGATGACTGAGCCGGTCACGCTGCTGGACGGCAAGGTCATTGCCCGGCAGTCCGAGGCGGGGTTCCGCTCGGGGCTGGATGCGGTGCTGCTGGGGGCGTCCATCGACATCAAGCCGGAACATGTCGGGCTGGAATTTGGCTGCGGATCGGGCGCGGCGATGCTGGTGGCGGCCTGGCACAACAAGGTGAGCCGGTTCCAGGGCTTTGATACGGACGCAGTGATGCTGGGCTTTGCCGACGAGAATATCGCGGCCAATGGCTGGCAGGACCGGATGGTGGCATTCCAGGCGGATGTCCTCAATCCCGGGCATCTGGGCCTGGTGCATCAGGTATTCTTCAATCCGCCCTATTATGACGATCCGAAAAAGATGGTGCCGCCGAAATTCCAGAAGCAGGCCGCCTATATGGGCCATGGCGTGCCGCTGGAGACCTGGATCCGCCTCGCCAACAAGGTGCTGGTGCCGAAGGGCCGGGTGACGTTGATCCATCGCGCCGACCGGCTGGATGACATTCTGATGCAGATGCGGAAATGGTTCGGCGATGTCGTGGTCAAGCCGGTGGCACCCTATGCCGACCAGCCGGCCAAGCGCATTCTGGTGTCCGCCCGCAAGGGGGTGAACGGGCCGATGAAGCTCTTGCCGCCGCTGGTCCTGCATGATGGTTCCGGACGGAAATACACGGCGGAGGCGGAGTCGGTCCTGCGCGGGAGCGACCGGATCGAAGTGCGGTGATGTCCTCCCCCGTTCACGGGGGAGGTGGCAGCGAAGCTGACGGAGGGGCCATTGCCCCCCTCGTCCCTTCGGGACACTCCCCCCGCAAGCAGGGGGAGAAAGAGGATCAATCACCGCCATCCTTGCTTGATTGACGGGCGCTGCTTTCCTAGTGTCCGCGCGACTTATCCAGAGCCGGATTCCCGGCTGCCGGGGCCGATATTTCCATGACCAAAAAAGCCGCGCCGTCCTTCCAGGAACTGATCCTCCGCCTGCAGGCCTATTGGGGCGAACAGGGCTGTGCGATCCTGCAGCCCTATGATGTCGAGGTCGGGGCCGGAACCCTGCATCCGGCAACGACCTTGCGCTCGCTGGGGCCGAAGCCGTGGCGCGCCGCCTATGTGCAGCCCTCGCGCCGTCCGGCCGATGGCCGCTATGGCGAGAATCCGAACCGCTTGCAGCACTACTATCAGTTCCAGGTGCTGCTGAAGCCGTGCCCGTTCAATCTGCAGGAGCTGTATCTCGGCTCGCTGGATGCCATCGGCATTGACCGCAATCTGCACGATGTCCGCTTTGTCGAGGATGACTGGGAGAATCCCACGGTCGGGGCCTGGGGGCTGGGCTGGGAAGTCTGGTGTGACGGGATGGAAGTCTCGCAATTCACCTATTTCCAGCAGGTGGGCGGGCTGGATGTCGATCTCGTTTCGGGCGAGCTGACCTATGGTCTGGAACGCCTCGCCATGTATGTGCAGGGCGTTGAAAATGTCTACGATCTCGATTTCAACGGGGCAGGCTTGAAATATGGCGATGTCTTCCAGGAGGCCGAGCGGCAATATTCCGCCTTCAATTTCGAGCATGCCGATGTGGAGATGCTGATCTCCTGGTTTGCGGATGCCGAAAAGCAGTGCAAGGCCTTGCTGGACTTGGAAAAACCCCTGCCGCTGCCGGCCTATGATTTCTGCCTGAAAGCGTCGCACCTCTTCAATCTGGTCGATGCGCGCGGGGCAATTTCGGTGGCGGAACGGGCGAGCTGGATTGCGCGCGTGCGCGAACTGGCCAAGGGCTGCGCCAGCGCCTGGGTTGCCCAGGAGAAAGCAGCTTGATGATCGTGTCCGGTGATATCGTTTCCCCTCCCCTCGATGGGGAGGGTGGACGGATCGTCAGATCCGGCCGGGTGGGGTGTCATCCAGTTATCACCCCTACCGGTCTCGCTTCGCTCGACCACCTCCCCCATCAAGGGGGAGGAAAAGTCTACGGCTCGAAAGGAGTCTGATGAATGGCGCTTGAATTCTACCATAATCCGCAATCGCGGGCGGCGATGACTCACTGGCTGCTCGAAGAGATTGGCTGCGACTACACGGTCAAACCGGTCGCCTATGACGATGGCTCGATGCGGACGCCGGAATTTCTGGCGATCAATCCGATGGGCAAGATCCCGGCGATCAGGGATGGCGAGACGATTGTCACCGAGACGACCGCCATCGCCATCTATCTGGCGGACAAATACAAAACGCCGAACGACCTGGCGCCCGCCATCGATGATCCGCGCCGCGGCGAATATCTGCGCTGGATTGCCTATCAGAGCGCGTGCATTGACCCGGCGATGATGCAGGCCAGCACCAAGGTTGAAATCCCTCGTCAGGCTGCCGGCTGGGGCAATGTCGAGCTGGTCATGGATGTGCTCGATCAGCGGCTGGCAAAAGCCGACCCGTATCTGTTCGGTGACTGGTTTACTGCGGCGGACGTGTTGATCGGTGGCGCGCTGGGCTGGGCCATCCAGTTCGGAATGTTCGAGATGCGCCCGGGGTTTGAAAACTACCTCAAGGCCGTGCAATCGCGCCCGGCCTTTCAAAAAGTCTTTGCCGGTTAGGACATCACTGACGTGCCCCAGCTTCTGCTTGAATTCTTTTCCGAGGAAATTCCCGCGCGGATGCAACCGCGGGCGGAAGCCGATCTTGAACGCCTGCTGTCGGCGGCGCTGAAAGAGGCCGGGCTGGGCTGGGAGACGTTTTCGACCTTTGCCGGGCCGCGCCGTCTGGGCTGTGTGATCGAGGGCTTGCCGGCCGAGACCGAGGCTGTGCGCGAGGAGCGCAAGGGCCCGCGTACCGATGCGCCGGAAAAGGCGCTGGACGGCTTCATGCGCGGGGCCGGGATTGCCAGCCTCGACCAGTGCGAGACGCGGCAGGACAAGAAGGGCGAGTTTTACGTCGCCATCATTGATAAGCCGGGCGTGAAGACGGCCGATGTGATCGCCTCGGCCGTGCCGGACATGGTGAGGAATTTCCCCTGGCCGAAATCGATGAAATTCGGCGAGGGGACGAAAGCCCAGCGCTGGGTGCGGCCGCTGCAGCGCATCGTCTGCGTGTTTGGTGGCGAGGTGGTGCCGGTCGAGGTGTTCGGCCTGACCGCCGGCAATGTCACCGAAGGCCATCGCATGCACGGGCCGGGACCGTTCACGGTGACGGATTTCGCCGATTACACGGCGCAGCTGGAAGGCGAGGGCCATGTCCTCATCCACCGCGCGGCGCGTGAAAAGCTGATTCTGGAGGGCGCGAAAAAGGTCTGCGCCGAGGCCGGGCTGGAGCTGATCGAGGATGCGGGCCTTTTGACCGAAGTCGCCGGGCTGGCCGAACATCCCGTTCCGTTGCTGGGGCAGATGGACCCGGATTTCCTCGACCTGCCGCCGGAAGTCATCCAGCTGTCGATGAAGACGCACCAGAAGTATTTTGCCGTGCGCGATCCGAAGACGGGCGAGCTGGCACCGAATTTTGTCGTCGTCGCCAATCAGGAGGCGCCGGATGGCGGTGTGGCGATTGCGGCGGGCAATGCGCGCGTGCTCTCGGCACGCCTCTCCGATGCCCGGCATTTCTGGGATAATGACCGCAAGACGCCGCTGTCGGAGATGGTCGCTTCGCTCGACAAGGTCACCTTCCACCAGAAGCTGGGGAGTGTGGCCGACAAGGTGGAGCGCGTGGCCGCGCTGGCGCGCGAACTCGCCCCTGCGGTCGGCGCTGATCCGGATCTGGCGGAACGCGCCGCACGCTTCTCCAAGGCCGACCTGGTCTCGGAAATGGTCTATGAGTTTCCCGAGCTTCAGGGCGTGATGGGCCGGTATTACGTCATGGAGCAATGGCGCAATCCGCCTTCCGGTCCTTCGAGGCCCGCTGCGCGGGCACCTCAGGATGAGGTGGATGGGGATAACAAAGTACCTCACCCTGAGGTGCGACCGGAGGGAGCCTCGAAGGGCGAGGGGCTCACAAACCTCTCCGAATCCGAAGCGCAACAAATCGCTGATGCGATCCGTGATCACTACAAGCCGCAAGGCCCGTCGGATGCGGTCCCGGCCGCGCCGGTCAGTGCCGCTGTCGCGCTCGCCGACAAGCTGGACACGCTGGTGGGCTTCTGGGCGATCGATGAAAAGCCGACCGGCTCGAAAGACCCGTTCGCGCTGCGGCGGGCAGCGCTGGGGGTGATCCGGATCTTGTTGGAGGGGCAGTTTCGATTGCGCCTTCGCCCAATCGGCTATCAATCGATATTTGACTTAGGGTGGTGGCGATATTTTCGAGCTACTGGTTTAGAGACCAGCAAAATCAAAGAGAGTTTTGACTACAAGTTCGCGGACAGCGCCAAACAAGCGCTGATTGATGAAGCAATTCAATCTCAGTCCGAACTGGCTGGATTCGAGGATGCGATCGACACTATCGCCTATGCGCAGGAAAAGGCGCTCGACCTCCTCGCCTTCTTCGCCGACCGCCTCAAGGTCCATTTGAAGGATGAGGGCATCTCGCATGATGTGATCGATGCCGTGTTCGCGCTCGGCGATGATGATCTGGTGCGCGTGACCAACCGCGCCCGCGCCCTTCAGGGTTTCCTCGATACCGAAGACGGCAAGGCGCTGCTGGCCGGGTACAAGCGCGCGGCGAATATATTGCGTGCCGAGGAGAAGACAGACGGCGAAGGGGCGTTCGAGGGCGAGCTGGACAGCGATTACGCGCCTGCCGAGGCCGAGGAAAAGGCGCTGATCGCGGCGCTGGAGAGCGTGCGCCCGGCGGCGGCGAAGGCGGTCGGGGCCGAGGATTTCGAGGGCGCGATGGCGGCCCTGTCGCAAATGCGCGCACCCGTTGATGCCTTCTTTGACAAAGTCACTGTGAACGATAAAGACGGCATGCTGCGCCGCAACAGGCTGCGCCTTCTGGCGATGATCCGGAAAGCGGCGCACACCGTGGCCGATTTCGGCCGCATCGAGGGATAGTTTTCATCCCCTCACCCTCCCACGCTTGGCGGCGCGGGTCCCTCCCTCTCCCTCGAGGGAGAGGGAGAAGGGCACCAGCCCTGAGGGAGAGGGGGTTACCAAAGGGACGACGCAATGAGCGCGACGAAGTGGGTCTATGCATTCGGTGGCGGTTCCAGCGAGGGTGATGCCAGCCAGCGCGAATTGCTGGGCGGCAAGGGGGCCAATCTCGCCGAGATGGCACGGCTGGGCCTGCCGGTGCCGCCGGGCTTCACCATCACCACCGCCGTCTGCGTCGCCTATTATGAAAACGGCAAGGCCTTTCCCGCCGAGCTGGAAAGCCAGATCGATGCAGCGCTGGCCAATCTGGAAAGCGTGACGGACAAGGCGTTCGGCGATCCGGCCAATCCGCTGCTCGTCTCGGTGCGCTCGGGTGCGCGTGCCTCGATGCCGGGCATGATGGATACCGTGCTCAATCTCGGCCTCAATGATGAAAC
>WGNH01000032.1 GCA_016124665.1 Alphaproteobacteria bacterium
AGTCGTGCTCGCCGAAGACCGGCATCGGCAATTCCTCGGCTGCGGATTGCACCACCACATCCTCGACACGCAGCTCGATTTCGCCGGTCGGCAGGTTCGGATTGATGGTCTCCTCCGACCGCGCTACCACCTTGCCGGTGATCGTCACAACACTCTCGACGCGGGCGCGTTCCAGCAGTTCGAAGTGCTGGCTTTCCGGCTCCAGCACGCATTGGGTCAGGCCGTAATGATCGCGCAGGTCAATGAAAAGCAGGCCCCCATGATCGCGCTTGCGATGGATCCAGCCGGAAATGCGGGCTGTGGTGTCAACATCGCTGGCGCGAAGCTGGGCGCAGGTATGCGAGCGGTAGGCATGCATGGCGAAAATCCGTTCCGGAAAGCGCGTGAATTTGATCGGCGGGACATGGCGGAGAAGCCCGGCTGTTGTCAAGAATTAGGGTGTGTTTTGAACGTCAGAGGGGCGAGCGGTCGAGACGCGCCGAATCGGTTATCGCGCTCCCGGCCACGGCTGCTGGCAAATCCTCAGCCGGCGTTCGTCCGACCGACATGCCCCGCGCCCATTCACGCCCATCAGCCTCGACACGTTGTTGCATTCCGGCGGTCATAACGCCGTCGCTTGCCGGAAATCCGCCCAGCTGGACGGCAAGCGTGTCGATTGCGCCTGTCTGTGGCCCGGCCCAGATGCAGGACAGGCTGTCACCATTCCACAGAAGCAGGACGTACTCACCGTTATGGGACAGGAAGCTGGATGTCCCGGAATTGACCGCGCCCGTCACGCCCGCGATCAGCCGATCAAAGTTGTCCTCACGTGCCGCTGGCGGAAGATCCGGCATGAACGACCAGAAAAGCGCGGCGCTGAAAGCGGGAATGACGGCGCTGTGGTCCCCGGACGGAACCGGCGTCCATCCGCGCTCCATCATCTGATCGCGAATGACCGGCCCCTGTGCGTCTACAGGAGTGCAGGCCGCCATCAAGGTGGAGACCTCAGGCGCAGCCGTCACGGTGATCTGTTGCGCATCAAGCCGAGGCGCAATGGCAATGACGGACAACGCCGACAGGGAAAACATGGTCGTCCGGACCAACTGCATCGAGAACATTCCCGGCTCCTGAATTATCCGAAGATGATCGGCAAAATCCGACATGAATGACGTTGCCTGTGGCACGGCACAACGGTCAACTCTAATCGCGCTCATGCCTGAGTTTCGAGTGACCGCCTGCCCCGATCATTGGCACCCGGCAAGTCCACCAGCATCAGCCTGCCCTGCGGGAAGGTTGTGCCATGTAATCTACGGCCCGGATTCGCGGGCCGGCGCGGGGAATGCCCCTCTTCATAAATCAAAAACGATAACATTTGCTGTTTGTAAGTAATTATTCACTTGCATTGCCACTTCTGTTGCGCTATCCGGAATGTGAATGAACGATCACTTCCTGATCACCGGAGCGGAGCGATGGACACCTATCTCGACAAAACCCTGCTGGACCGTGGTCCCGCAGACCAGGGCATTACCGCCAAACCGGGCTCGACCAAGGCACGCATTGAGCGCGCGGCGCTGAAACTGTTCGCCGCAAGGGGCGTGGACGGGGTTTCGATCAAGGATATCGCCAGCGCGTGCGATATTTCGGATGGTGCCATGTACCGCCATTTCAGGAGCAAGGAATCGCTGGCACATACACTGTTCCAGGCGATCCACGCCCGCCTTCTGGGCATGCTCAGGGAAAAAGCAGTGCCCGATGCCGGGCTGGACGCCACGGTGCGCACCATTGTCACCGCCTATTGTGAGCTTGCCGAGCAGGATCCGGCGGCCTTCGCCTATCATCTGACCGCGCGCAATACCGTGCTGGCCCGGGCCGGCGATGGCGGGGCCGACCCCTCCTCGCTGATGGCGCAGCGTGTGGCGGCGGCGATCACGGCCGGCGAGATCCCGGCCGGCGATCCGGAGCTGAAATCCGCCATGGCGCTGGGCGTAGTCCTGCAGGCGGCAGAATACCGGCTCTATGGCCGCATCACCACGCCGCTGACGAATCTGATCGAGGTGTTCACACGCAGCGTTCTCGCCGTTCTGCGAACAGAAGGATAAGCCCGATGCGCGCAACCCTGTTCAATATCCTCTACTGGACGATGTCCGGTGTTTACGCCGTGCTTTGTGCGCTGCTCGCCCTGATTCCGGGCAAATTCTTCCTGATGCATGGCGTGCGCTCCTATTGCCGGCTGACGGTGCTGATGATGCGCGTCATCTGCGGCATAAGGGTCGAGGTCCGCGGCACGCCTCCGAAAAACAGGGCGGTCATCATTGCTGCCAAACACCAGTCCTGGGGCGATGGCATCGTCATGATCGCCAAGACCGGCAATGTAAATTTTGTGGTCGGGGACCATATGCTGAAATTCCCGCTCATCGGCTGGGTGCTGGAACGCGCGGGTGCCATCGTCGTCAACAATGGCGGCGGCCGCAAGGCACTGGAATCGCTGAATGATGGCATTCATCGTTCGCATGGAGAAACGCGGCCTATCCTGATCTATCCGGAAGGGCATCTGACCCCGGTCGGCACAGGCAAGCCCTATCGCAAGGGTGTTTACCGCCTGGCCAGCAGCCTCGGACGGCCGGTCGTGCCGGTCGCCACCAATCTGGGCTGCTTCTGGCCACAACAGGAATGGGGCAAACATCCCGGCACGGCCGTGATCGAATTTCTCGAACCGGTCTCGCACAGGCTTGACGGGACCAGCTTCATGGCCACGCTGGAAACCACAGTTGAAGCGCATACGCGCCAGCTTGAAGAGGAGGCGCTGTCATGAGTGCCAGAATAGCCGTCTCGCTCATCGGACAACGCCGTTACTGGCCCATGCTGGTGGCCCAGTCGCTGGGGGCGTTCAATGATAATTTTTTCCGCTATGCGCTGGTGACAATTGTCACTTTCCAGAGCGTCAGCCTGTTCGGGCTTGATTCCGAACTGCTGGTCCCGATCGCCGCATCGGCCTTCACCCTGCCGATCTTCCTGTTCTCGGCCATAGCCGGCCGGATTGCCGACAAGTTCGACCGTTCAAAAATGATGCGCTTCGCCAAGTTTGCCGAGATATGGCTGATGGTGATTGCAGCCGCCGGCTTTATCCTGCGGGAACCGCTGCTGCTGATCATCACGCTGTTTTTCATGGGCGTTCAGTCCGCCTTCTTTGCACCGGCCAAGAATTCGGCCCTGCCCACCCTTCTGGGGCCGCACGAGCTGGTGCCCGGCAATGCCATGATCTCCGGCCTCCTGAATATTTCCGTTCTTGTCGGCATCGGATTTGGCACGGTGATCATCACACGGGAATTCGGCCCTGAAATCGTGGGCGGCGGCCTTGTCCTCATGGCCGTGCTCGGCTGGTTGGCCATACGCCAACTCCCCCCTGCCCCGGCCAGCAATCCCGACATGCCGCTGACCCTCAATTTCGTCTGGGAAATCGTTCGTGTCCTGCGCTCCACACTCGGGCATCCGGAAGTGCTGCGGCCGCTGCTGGGCGCGGCCTGGTTCTGGATGCTGGCGGCGTCAGTGGTGACACTGATCCCGAATTTCGCACGCTCGGTGCTCGGCACGGACGAAACCGCCGTGCTTCTGTTCAGCGCCCTGTTCACCATCGGGGCCGCGACGGGGGCCATCCTGTGCGGTGCCCTTTCCGGCAAGGGAGATGCGCTTCCCTTCACTGTTGCCGGGGCCATCGGCCTGGTCGTGTTCAATGTCGATATCGCCCTGATCACCTGGAATAACCCGCCTCTGCCAGTGGGAGCCGATCTGGTACCCGGTATGGAATTCGTCCGGGATCCGGCCAATCGCCGCCTGTTGATCGATCTGGTTCTGGCGGCGGTCTCCGCCGGCCTGTTTGTCGTGCCTTTGCAGGCCATGGCACAAAGGCGGGCGCCGGCGGACCTCCGGGGCCGTTTGCTGTCGGCCGGCGGCCTGCTCAATGCCGCGACCGCCACACTGGGCCAGTTCACGCTGGCGGCGCTGGCGCTTCTGGGCCTGCCGCTGCAGTCCGCATTTATCTATCTGGCTGCGATCAGCCTGATCGTGGCCATTGTGGCATTCTTCCGGATGCTGAAACTGCGCGGCACCTCCCCCTCGCCAAGTTGAGCGAAGGCGTTTAAACGCGATCCCGATGAAACTGATTACAACGACCAAAGACCTTGAGGACGCGTGCGACGCGCTGGTGCAGTGTGACTTCATTGCGGTCGACACCGAATTCATACGCGAAAGCACGTTCTGGCCGCAGCTTTGCCTGATCCAGGCGGCGGGCGGCGAGACGGAAGTGCTGATTGATCCGCTCGCTGACGGCTTGGATCTGGAGCCTTTCTACGACCTGCTGGCCGATGACCGGATCATGAAGGTTTTCCACGCCCCGCGGCAGGATCTGGAAATCTTCTATCACATGGCCGACGGGATGATTCCGGCGCCAATCTTCGACAGCCAGGTGGCCGCGATGGCGCTCGGACTGGGTGACAGTATTGCCTATGACAAGCTGGTCATGGCGGTGCTCAAACACCCGATCGACAAGGGCTCGCGCTTTACCGACTGGTCACGGCGGCCCCTGACGCCGGCGCAATCGGGCTATGCGCTCGCCGATGTCACCCATCTGCGCGACATGTATCCGATCATCCGCGAGCGTCTGGAAAAAGCCGGGCGGATGGGCTGGGTCGCCGAGGAAATGGCGATCCTGACCAATCCGGCGACCTATGAGCAGCATCCGGAAAACGCCTGGCAGCGCCTGAAAGTCCGCAAGAACAGTCCGAAATGGCTGGCGGCGATGAAAGCGGCGGCCGCCTGGCGCGAGGAAGAAGCGCAGACCCGCGATATTCCGCGCCAGCGTATCGTCAAGGATGAGGGCCTTTACGAGATTGCCCATGCGGCCCCCACCAAGCCGGAAGACCTGGCGGGCATGCGCGCCCTGCCGCGCGGCTTTGAACGGTCAGCCCCCGCCCAGCGGCTGATCGACAAGCTGAAACCGGCCCTCGCCGACCCCAAGGCCTATGCGCCTGACGTGCCACCGCCACCGCGGCGGCCGGAAGGGGCCAGCGCCATTGTCGAATTGCTGAAAGTGCTGCTGAAACTGGTAGCGGAAGAGGCCGGTGTCGCCGCGCGCCTGATTGCCACGGTTCCGGACCTGGAGGAGATCGCTACCAGCGACACTGCCGATGTGCCGGCCCTGCGCGGCTGGCGTCTCGAGGTGTTTGGCGAGACCGCGCTGGCGCTGAAGCATGGCAAGATCGGCCTGGTTCTGGAAAACGGCAAGGTCGTCGCAAAGCGGCTCTAGAGGCTTTTGACGACCGGTTCGCGCTCGAGCGATTCCGCCAGTTGGTCAAAGCGGTAACGGGCGCGCTCCACCACCAGATCAGCATCGCCTTCCGGCGCGCTGAGGATGAGGTATTTCTCGTCCGCGGAGAGTGAAAACCGGTTGAGCAATGCATCCGCACGGCCGGACAATGCCGCGCCGAAGCGCAATCCCAGTCCATACGCCATGGCCCATTGCCGCGATTCCTCGTCCAGCAAATGCTCGAAAACGCGCGCATCGGCTGGTGGCCGCTTGCCGTCATACCGGTGATGCAAGACCAGCCCCATATAGGCGCGTTCGGCATGTGCAACCCCGGCGAAGGGCGCATAAAGCGCAAGCTCGCGCGCCAGAGCCGCACGGTGATCGGGGTGATGGCGGGCGCCGACATCACACAGGCGGGCCGCCGCCGCCCGCACCAGCGGGCTGCGATTGGCGAAAACCGTGTCGCGCTGTGCAAACACGGGTTCCAGCCAACCCGCCATGGCACGGCCGAAGCCGGGGCTCGGCGCGGCCGGGCGGGCGACCGCCTCGGCTCCGGCCAGCAGCGGATCCACAGCCCTGACACCTTCCGGCAGGCGGTCGAACACCGCGCCTTCCCGGACGCCGAATGCGGAGAAAACCACGCGATTGAACTTTCCGCGCTTCATCAGCCGCTTCAGCAGCAATCCGGCATAGGGCAGCATGGCCGCCCGGCGTGCGGAAATCCCGGGGATACCGGTCAACGAGACCACGCTCAGCCGCGAAGCAAGGCCCGCGATTTCCTTTGCCGCCATCCGGCTGAGCTGGAATTGATGGATGACGCGCAAGGGATAGTCTGCCTCGGCAATCGCCAGATGCGCCAGCGCCCGCCATGAGCCGCCAACCGCGTAGAGCGTGTCGCCGCACTCCTTCAGAACCGGTGCCGCGGGTTTGAGAATTGTGTCGATCCAGTCCCTGGCATCTTTGCGGCTGGCCATCAGATTATCCGGTGCGGCCAGCGGGCCCAGTGGCAGCGTAATCCCCTGCCCCGGATTGCCGCGCGATACCGGCACGATTTCGAGGCTGGACCCGCCCAGATCCGCGGCGGCACCGGTGGCATCGGGTGCGCCGGCAATGACGCCCATACCGGCAAGGCGGGCTTCGTCCTCGCCGGAGAGCACAGCGATCTCGATGCCCGCCTCGTTTCTGGCGCGCATGATGAATTCGGGGCCGTCCGACGCATCGCGCACGGCAGCCGTGGCCAGCGCGATGCGCTCGCTGACGCCCTTGGCATCCAGCAGGATGGCAAAGCGGCGCAGCGCCCGCAATGCCGCCTCCACGCCCTCCGGATTGAGGTGTCCGGTCTGGCCCAGCCCCCGGCCCAGCCCGGCGCTGGTCTTTTCATTGAAAACCGGCCACAGCGCCCTGCCTTCCATGCGGAAGTGCACGAGGCGAACCGAATTGGAGCCGATATCAATAACGGCGAGATCATGCTCGACCGCGTTTTCACCGCTGAGGACCTGCATGCGCTGCGTCAAAGCCGCGGTCCGGAATAGGGCAGCGTTTGCGGCTGATCATTCTTGAGGGCCTGGCCGCGGCCCGAAAGGCTGGGATTGGTCATGAAATAATCATGGGCCGAGAAGCGCTTGTTGAGGTCGCCGGTATCGACCCGCTCATACTCTCCATTGGCCTGCATATACCAGCTCTGATCATCATCATTGAGATTGGCGACCATGATCTGGTCGAGAATCTGCCGGTGCACGGTCGGGTTCTGGATCGGTGTCAGCACCTCGACCCGGCGGTCAAGATTGCGCGGCATCCAGTCGGCAGAGGAGATGAAGACCCGTGCCGAGGCGCTGGGCATGTGGGCCCCATTGGCAAAGCAGACAATACGGGAATGTTCCAGAAAGCGGCCGACAATGGATTTGACACGGATATTGTCCGACAGGCCCGGCACGCCGGGGCGCAGACAGCAAATCCCCCGGACCACAAGTTCACACCGCACACCCGCCTGGCTGGCGCGGTAAAGCGCGTCAATGATCTCCGGATGGGTGATGGAATTGAGCTTGGCCCAGATGCCGGACGGCTTGCCGGCGCGGGCATTCTCGATCTCGCGGTCAATATGGCGGATCAGGAATTCCTTCATGCCGATGGGCGAGATCGACAGGCGCTCCAGATTTTCCGGGCGGGCATAGCCGGTCACGTAATTGAAGATACGCCCGGCATCGCGGCCAAAGGCCGGATCGGCGGTAAACAGGGACAGGTCGGTATAGATCTTGGCCGTGATCGGATGATAATTGCCGGTCCCGAAATGCGCATAAGTCTGCAACTCTCCGGCTTCGCGGCGCACGACCAGGCTGACCTTGGCGTGGGTCTTGTACTCGATGAAGCCATAGACGACCTGCACGCCGGCGCGTTCCAGATCCCGGGCCCATTTGAGATTGGCTTCTTCGTCGAAACGGGCTTTCAGCTCGACCAGGGCGGTGACATTCTTGCCGCTTTCCGCCGCCTCGATCAGCGCTGCAACGATCGGTGAATTCTTGGAGGTGCGGTAGAGCGTCTGCTTGATCGCGACGACGTCGGGATCGGCCGCTGCCTGCCGCAAAAACTGCACGACAACGTCGAAGCTTTCATAAGGGTGATGGACCAGAATGTCCTTGGCCCGGATCGCGGCAAAACAATCGCCGCCATGATCCTTGATGCGTTCCGGAAAGCGCGGCTCATAGGGCTCGAATGTCAGGTCATTACGGGCATCGGGAATGAGCTGCGCGAGTTGCGCGAGGCCGATAATACCGTCAACCTCGACAATGTCGGCGGGATCGGCCTTCAGATGCCCGGCGATAAAGCGCTTGAGGTCTTCCGGCATGCCGGCTTCGATCTTCAGCCGGACGAGCTGACCCCGGCGGCGTTCCCGCAAAAGCTGTTCGAACTCGCGGACCAGGTCTTCGGCCTCTTCCTCGATCTCGATATCGCTGTCGCGGATGATGCGGAATGTGCCCTTGCCTTCCAGGTCATGGCCCGGAAACAGCTTGTCGAGGAAAAGGGTCAGCACGGTTTCCAGCGCCACAAAGCGCTTGATCGGCCGTCCCGCCTTGTTCACACGCCGGTCCGGCAATTCGATAAAGCGCTTGACCCCGGCCGGCATCGGCACCAGTGCGGTCATCAGCTTGCGGTCGGACTGCCGGCGCAGCTTCAGGACCAGCGAGAAGCCGAGATTGGGAATGAAGGGAAAGGGGTGCGCCGGATCAATCGCCAGCGGGGTTATCACCGGCAGGATGTGCAGCAGGAAATCTTCCGACAGCCAGGCCCGGTCGCGCTTTGATATTTCCGTTTCCCCGAGCAGCTTGACGCCCGCGCGGCCCATTTCATTCTTCAACTGCCGCCAGCGCACCAATTGTTCTTCCATCAGCTCGCCGGCGAACTGATTGATGCGTTTCAGCTGTTCTGCAGGGGTCAGACCATCAATGGACGGCGTATTGATGCCATTGCGGAGCTGCGCGCGCAGCCCGGCCACGCGCACCATGTAGAACTCGTCCAGATTGCTGGCGGAAATCGACAGAAAGCGCAGGCGTTCAAGAACCGGATGATCCTTGTTCGCGGCCTCTTCCAGCACGCGCGTATTGAACTGCAGCCACGACAATTCGCGGTTCAGGAACCGGTCGGCCGAATTCAGCAGGTCAGACGTCTGGCCATCCATGAGTGCACTTTCATTCGATTCGGGCCGGAATTTGCCCGGTTTTGTGTCTATCAATCCTCGCCGAACGGGTCCTGCCCGTCCAGCACGCGGCGCGCAATACCGCGATTGATCAGCGAGCGCCGCGCCAGCGCTTCCCGGTCCAGCGCCTCGACCAGACGGCGCGCGCCTTCAACCGAGCGCTCCATCCGGGGCAAAAGATAGTCGATCAGCCCCTCCACCAGGGGTGATTGCCGGTCGGCGAAGAGTTTCTTCAAGAGCCGCGCCAGCAAGGCATCATCCGGCTCCTGCAATTCCGCGGTCGAAACCGCTTTCAGGCGCGATTGCAGATCGGGAATATCTGTCTGCCAGCGGGCCGGGGCCTCGCGCGCCGTCAAAAGCAGCGCCGGGATGGTCTCGTGCTGGGCCCGGTTCATCAGGTGAAACAGGGCCGAGCGGTCGGCCTCGACATCCGCATCCTCCACCGCGACCGGCTTTGCCGGCGGCAGACCCTCCAGATCTTCTGCCAGATCGGCTCCGGCGATGATCGTTCCGCCGCTCTCCCGCACCCACATATGGGTCAGATGGGTCTTACCTGTTCCCGGTGGGCCATACAGCACCAGGACGCGGCCCGGCCAGGCCCGCCAGCCGGCCAGCGCCCAGCGCGCAGACGCATTGGCTTCGCCATCGACGAAGCTTTCCGCGCTGTAGTCCTCACGAGGCGGCAGGCCGAGCGCGAGCTGTTCACCCATCAATGTTTCCCGTTTCTAGCGCGAGCGTACCACAAGGCCGAGTTCGCGGTCTTCCATCAGGCGGGCACCGCGGGCATCGAGTTCACGCTGAAGCTGGGTCATCGACCCGCGATATTGCAGCGTCATCATCGCTCCGGTCGGGGCGATAGCATCAAGCTGCGCCGAGCTGATCAGCGAAGCGCCGGTCATGGCGTTCTGAAGGCGCTGCCATTCGGCGAGCGAGCTGTAGAGCACCGTCACGTTCAGCGTCTCGGCACCACCGCCACGCACAATGGCTTCCGACTTCCAGGCGGATTCCAGGTCGCCGACGAAACGCCGGGCCGCGGCCCGGAAGCTGGGCACGCCCATGGTCGGGATTGCCTGGCTGGTCATCTCGCCGCTGCCATCAATGGAAAAGAGGCGGCCATCCACGCGCACACCGCCCTCTGACTGGCTGGCAATCATCACCGCCACACGAGAGACGCCATAGGCCTGTGCCACCGAACGCAGCTGATCCTCATTCATCTGCGCCGCGCCGACGCCATCAATCAGCATGCGCCCAGCATCACCCGATGGCGCGCTGACCGGCGACAGGGCATGTTGATAGCCGCCATTGCGCCACTCCATCAGCCACGGATTTTCGCGCACTTCGCCGGTCTCGGAATTGGTGGCATTCCAGAGCCAGTAGCCAGTACCGGTCTGCAGGACCGGAAGCACCAGGATTTCCCGCGCCTGTCCCTCCACGAAGGGAACACCGAGACCATTGAGCCATGTGCGGACCGCGCGCGGATCAAAGCTGACGGTCAGCTCGCCCAGATAGCGCGTGGCGCTGCGCTGTTCATTGCGGACCTGGAGCCCGCTGATCATCATCGCCGCTTCATCATTGCTGACCGGGGGAATCAGGCCGCGATCCTCCGGCAGCGTCAGGCGCTCCACCAGCCGCTCCACGGCCGCCACCTGGCCGCGCTGCATGGCCTGTGTCTGGGCTTCCAGCGCATTGGACGCCGACGCATCAATCGGCACGCCGACAATCGTGTAGGGCGTATCGGCAACGGCCAGCCCGATCCACAAATTGATCGCGGTGATGGCTGCAAAAATCTGACGCATCATGGCGCGTTCCTCTTCGCATTCGGATATATCCCCCGTTATACCCGCCTTACGCGCGCGGTGAAGCCCGCGTCTTGCGCGAAAACTGCCTTTTGGGGAGAAGTAGCTCCCGGACGACTCAGGAAAGCGCCTGCCATGACCGACAAACGCCGCAACAGCCTGACCTATGCCGATGCCGGTGTGGACATTGATGCCGGTGACGCTTTGGTCGACCGGATCAAGCCGCATGCGAAATCAACAGCCCGCCCCGGGGCAGAGGTCGCGCTCGGCGGTTTTGGCGGGGCCTTTGATCTGAAAGCCGCCGGATATGAGGATCCGATCCTGGTCTCCGGCACGGACGGGGTCGGCACCAAGCTGCGGATCGCCATTGAGACCGGCCGCTTTGACACGATCGGCATTGATCTCGTGGCCATGTGCGCCAATGACGTGCTGGCGCAGGGCGCCGAACCCCTGTTTTTCCTGGACTATTTTGCGACCGGCAAGCTCGACCCTGCGCGCGGCGAAGCCATTGTCGCCGGGATTGCCGAGGGCTGCCGGCAGTCCGGCTGCGCCCTGATTGGCGGCGAGACGGCGGAAATGCCGGGCATGTATTCGGGCGATGATTTCGATCTCGCGGGATTTGTGGTGGGGGCCGCTGAACGTGGAACCCTGCTGCCGCGGCTCGATGACATGCAGGCCGGCGATGTCCTCATCGGGCTCGCCGCTTCCGGGCCGCATTCCAATGGCTATTCGCTGATCCGCAAGGTGGTCGGGATGTCCGGGCTGAAATGGACGGATGATGCGCCGTTCGCCCCCGGGCAAACGATGGGCGAGGCCCTGCTTACCCCGACAAAACTCTACATCAAATCCGTTGTGCCGCTGATCAAGGAAGGCCTGGTCAAAGGCCTGGCCCACATTACCGGTGGCGGGCTGATTGAAAATCCGCCGCGCATGTTGCCGGATCATCTGGGCTTCGAGCTCGATTATTCCGCCTGGCAGCGTCCGGCCGTGTTTGACTGGCTGGCCGAGACCGGCGGTATCGAGGAAAGCGAAATGCGCCGGGCCTTCAATGGCGGGATCGGCCTGCTGCTGGCGGTGGCCGCAGATGATGCCGAAGCGATTACGGTGGCGCTGAACGATGCCGACGAAGACGCTTTCGTGTGCGGGCAACTCGTCGCCAAGTGACAAAGCGCGTTGCCATCCTGATCTCCGGGCGCGGCAGCAATATGCGCGCGCTGTGCCAGGCGATGGCATCACCGGATTTTCCGGCCGAGCCTGTGCTGATCCTCTCCAACCGCCCGGATGCGGCGGGGCTGGATTATGCCCGCGCCGAGGGCCTTCCCTACGCGGTGATTGACCACACGCAATTCGAGAGCCGCGAGGCTTTCGACGCGGCACTGCACGACGCCCTGCTGAAAGCCCGGCCCGACATTATCTGCCTCGCCGGCTTCATGCGGCTCCTGACGCCCGGCTTCGTGGAGAAATGGGCCGGAAAGCTGATCAATATCCACCCTTCCCTGCTGCCGAAATATCCGGGGCTGAAGACTCATCAACGGGCTCTGGACGCCGGAGACACAGAGGCCGGCTGCACCGTTCACTATGTCGTGCCGGAAATGGATGCAGGTGAAATCATCGGCCAGGCGCACGTGCCCATCCTGCCCGGCGACACGACGGAGACGCTGGAGGCCCGTGTGCGCGAGGCCGAGCATAAGCTCTATCCGGCGTGTTTGCGGACGATTTGTGCTATCTAGCCTCTATGCAGATCACGGATGCCATCTTCATTGACGAGAGCGAGCTGGAGGAGCGGTTTGTGCGTGCCTCAGGCCCGGGCGGCCAGCATGTCAACAAGACGTCCTCGGCCGTGCAGCTGCGCTTTGACGCCGCCAATTCGCCCAACCTGTCCGCCGAGATCAAATTCCGCCTGAAACGGGTGGCCGGACGCCGCCTCACAAAAGACGGCGTATTGGTCATTGAAGCAGACGGATCCCGCTCGCAGGAGCGCAACCGGGCCGAAGCGCGCCAGAAACTGGCAGAGCTGATTATCAAGGCCTCACACCGGCCCAAGCCGCGCAAGAAATCCCGCCCCTCGCTCTCCTCCATCAAGAAGGTCAAGGAGGCCAAGGCCAAACGCGGCCAGAAAAAGGCCTTGCGGAAGAAACCGGGACGGGAGGAGTAATACCGCAAACAAAAAACGGCGCTATTTCCCTCTCCCTTGAGGGAGAGGGTCGGTTATTGCTCGAAGACTGGAGGGGTTGTGGCGGCAAAGGCCCCATTCTCATCCGTCATCACCCGGTTTATTCGGGTGATCTCCATAAACGAGATGCCCCGGACTCGCGTGAACGCGGCCGGGGCATGACACAATAATAATACCGGCTGGAAAACTAGCCGACAATCTCGTCGTCGGAGAAGAAGAATTTGATTTCTTCTGCCGCTGTTTCCGGGGCGTCGGAGCCATGCACCGAATTGGCTTCGATGGATTCAGCAAACATCTTGCGGATCGTGCCTTCATCGGCATTTTCCGGGTTGGTGGCGCCCATGACTTCGCGGTATTTCGCGATCGCATTCTCGCCTTCCAGGACCTGGACGACGACCGGGCCGGAGATCATGAAGCTGACCAGATCGTTGAAGAAGGGACGCTCGCGGTGAACGCCGTAAAAGCCTTCAGCCTGCTCCTTTGTCATGTGGATGCGCTTTTGTGCGATGATACGCAGGCCGGCGTCCTCGATGACAGCGTTGATCTTGCCGGTCAGATTGCGGGCAGTGGCGTCGGGTTTGATGATCGAGAAAGTGCGTTGCGTAGCCATTTTGAAAACTCCGTAGGGTTCGGGGAGGTTTGACGAGTCGCGCGGGCTTATAGAGGCGCTTTCGCTCCTTGTGAAGCCGTGTGCGCGGCTCGCCAATACACCAAGCGGCTAGCGCATCATCCGATCCCAATCGAATCCGGCCAGAGCCCAGATCGCGGCGGGAGTAAGGCCGGTCATCTCCTCGATCGTCAGCCCGGAGTTTTCCATCGCCTGGCGCACCACCCAGCGTCCGGTACGGTAACCGATCGCCTCGCGGCCATCGGGATGCACGAACATCCATTGCCCGTAATCGGCCCGTTGCGGAAGGGCGAGCACTTCCTGCGCCCAGTCCGAGACATTGTCAGGCGGCAGGTCGGACGGGTTGGTTTCACCGGTCAGTTCTTCGGCGAACACCGTCGCGAGGCCTTCATTGATCACGGCGATCTGAATGCCGTGTCCGAAATGATTGCCCTGCATCAGCCAGCCGCGGACCGTGTGGTGTAGCTCGTGGGCGGTCGTGGCGCGCAAACCATCTTCAATGGCAGCCTCGATGCCGCCGGGATAAGTGACGGACATTTCGATGATCAGCTCGTCAGCCCGTTCGGCCCGGCCGGTGACACCGCCGAGCAAATCCAGCGCCGGGCGTTGCACCGGCATGACCGTAACCGAAATCGTGTCAGCCAGCTCCGGGAAGACGGCTTCGACCGCAGCATGCGTGGACTCGAGCGTCTCGTCGATGAGTCTCATCTCGGCGTCCGTGAATGTATGGTGCTCGCTGGACTGGAATTCGGTAGCGACCGGATCAGCGGTCAGGACAGCGGCCAAAGCGGCACCTGCAACAAGGATCAACATTGATTTTCCTTTACTTTTCTTGTGCGCCCCCAAACGCAAAAATGTCTTGCCCCCTCACTTCGGCCGCCTCTAGCGGGACGGTCAGGCTGACAATCCCGCAACCCGTCTGCATCCAGTCGGAGACCAGTGCCGGAACCTCCCGCTTGCATGGGTCCGTACGCTCGGCTACCCGCTTGCCACCATGCTACACGTCAACGACCTCACCTGCCGGATGGAAGGCCGCCTGCTGATTGACCAGGCGACGTTTCACCTGCCGCCGCGCTGCCGCATGGGGCTGGTGGGGCGCAACGGGTCGGGCAAGTCGACACTGTTCCGGGTGATCAAGGGCACATTTGCGGCTGAAAGCGGCGATGTCCGCGTGCGCAAGGGCGCGCGCATGGGGTTTGTGGATCAGGAAGTGCCGGGCGGGCCGGAAAGCCTGATGGAGGTCGTGCTGGCTGCGGATACCGAGCGCGCCAGCCTGCTGGCCGAAGCAGAGACCGCCACCGATCCGCACCGCATTGCCGATATCCAGACACGGCTGGCGGACATCGAGGCGCATTCTGCCGAAGCGCGGGCCGGGATCATCCTGTCCGGCCTGGGCTTTACCGCGGCGGAACAATTGCGGCCCTGTTCGGAGTTTTCCGGCGGCTGGCGCATGCGCGTCGCGCTGGCGGCGACGCTGTTCGCGCGGCCGGACCTGCTCCTGCTCGATGAACCGACCAATTATCTCGATCTGGAAGGCGCGATCTGGCTGGAGAGCTATCTCAAGACCTTCCCCGGCGCAGCGCTGGTGATCAGCCACGACCGCGACCTGTTGAACGCGATGGACAAGATCGCCCATCTGCGGGCGAAGAAAATCAGTATTTTCGAGGGCGGTTACGATAATTTCGAGCGCCAGCTGGCGGAAAAGCAACGCCTGCAGATGAAGCTGAAAGCCCGGCAGGATGACGAACGCCGCCACCTGCAGGCCTTTGTCGACCGTTTCAAGGCCAAGGCCAGCAAGGCCAAACAGGCGCAAAGCCGGGTGAAGCGGCTGGAAAAGATGCAGCCGGTGGCGACCATTGTTGATGATCCGGTCTCGCCCTTCGAATTCCCGGCACCGCAAAAGCAGATGGCCCCGCCGCTGATGCGGATCGAGGGGCTGGATCTGGGCTATGAGCCCGGCCAGCCCATCCTGCGCGGGCTCAATCTGCGCATTGACCCGGATGACCGCATCGCCCTGCTCGGCCGCAATGGCTCGGGCAAGTCCACCTTTGCGAAACTGCTGGCCGGGCGGCTGGAGCCGATGGGCGGGCATTTCCGCCGTCACAAGAAAATCCAGACCGCCTTCTTTGCCCAGCACCAGATGGATGTGCTGCCGCCGGAAAAATCCGCCTATGATCATGTGCTGGAACGCATGGAGGAAGCGACCGAGGCCCAGCGCCGGGCGCGGCTGGCGCGCTTCGGCCTGCCCATTCATTTGCAGGAAACGCCGGCCCGGCAGCTGTCAGGCGGCGAGAAGGCACGGCTGTTGCTGAACCTTATCGTGTTTGACGGCCCGCACCTTTTGATCCTCGATGAACCAACCAACCATCTCGACATGGATGCGCGGGCCGCGCTGATCGACGCCATCAATGCCTATGAGGGAGCCGTCATCCTGATCGCCCACGACCGGCATCTGGTGGAAAGCTGCGCCGACCGGCTGTGGTTGTGCGCCGAGGGCGGTATCGAGCCCTATGACGGCGACATGGAGGATTACCGCCTGCTGGTGACCGGAAAGGCACCGAAGGAGGAGCGCGGACGCACCCGCACGGTCATCGATGAAAAAACCGGCCGCCGCCGCGAGGCCGCGGCCCAGCGCGAAGCCATCAAGCCGCTGAAACTGGAAGTGCGCAAATGGGAGAAGGAAGCCGAGCGCCTGCGGGCCATTCTGGCCACGATCGACAAGGGGCTGGCCGCGCCGGGACTTTATGAAAAGGATCCGAAAACCGCCACCGAGTTACAGATCAAGCGGGCCCGGGCCGAAGACCTGATCGAGGCCGCCGAGACGAAATGGCTGGACGCGATGGAAAAGCTGGAAGCGGCGGAGGGGGGCTAGTTTGCTCCGCATTTTCTCCCCTTGCTTGCGGGGGGAGTGGTTCGAAGAACCGAGGGGGGCGATGGCCCCCTCCGTCTTTCACTCCGCTCAATCCACCTCCCCCGTAAACGGGGGAGGAAACCAACCCCTCACCCGTCATCACACGGCCGCGCCCCGCGCGAGTCCGGGTGATCCCGACGCCATGGAGATCACCCGGATAAACCGGGTGATGACGCGTTTGTGTGTGACCTCCCGCGCGCCAGATCCGCCACCCGCCGGCCGCTGGTCTGGATCATCCGGCGCGTGGCCGGGGTCGTGCGCGCATTCGCGTGAAGCCGGACCTGCATCACCCAGCCCTCCGTCTCAACGCAACATAGGCTAAACCCGAAATGATCGCGGGGGAATCAAAACAATCGTCCGAAACACAACACCTGCGCGAGGGCAGGCAAGTCGGAGGGAAGCGGTTTTGAGTATTGCGTCTACCCGCAGTAAACCCGCACCACGCGATCCTCATCGTCAAGCTCGATATTGGTCCGGTCTTCACGGTAATCCATGGTCACGGCCTGGCCCGGGCGGATGATGCGGCGCGGCTGCGGCAGGGTTTCAACATTGATTTCGCCGATGGATTGGCCAACGAGATAACCGAGCATATCGGCATCGCACCCGCCCTCTCCCAGAACCGGCGTCTCGATCCCGGGCTCGGCGGGTTGCGGCGTCGCACAGGCGGCGAGCGCGAACAGAAGCGGAAATATCAGCTTTTTCATTATCGAGGCTCCAGAGGCTGGTCATAGTCGCTGCGCAGCCAGTGCCCCCGCAGCGATGCGAAGAAGGGATCAATATAGACCCATTCCCCATCCAGTTGCACCACTTCGACGATGGCATAACCGATCATGTAGTCATTCACCGGGTGATGGTCCCAGAATTCCTCACCCGTAAAGAAGATGATCAGGTCTGTGCGAAGACCGTCCTCCTCGAAATTGCGGTGGCTGCGGATGAACTCCACGCCGCCTTCCCGGGACAGGATAGTGGCCACCGAGGCATATCGTTCATCGCCTTCGCGGGCGGCAAGCCAGGCATCATCATAGAGCCAGGCCTCGACTGGCGCGGCAAAGCCCTCGCCCTCGAAATGCCAATCGTTGACACCGTGGGCGCGGAAAAAATCGATGTCGCGCGCCAGTATGGCCGCGCGCGTTTCCTCGGCGAAATATTCGATGGAGCCTTCACGCGGCGCGCCGGGCCCGCAGGCGACAACAATCAATGCCAAAAATGGAATGAAATGTTTCATGATGGCCCCGCCCCACAATCCAGCAGCGGTGCCAGAACCGGTTCCGGGACACAACTTACAAATTTGCGAGGTTCAAGATGCCTCAGGCCTTCTTTTCCCAGCGCCCTTCAATGGATTGCTGCCAATAGGCGATGGACCGGCCCTCGGCCTTGGCTGTTTTCCAGAGCGCGCGGGAGGCGGCAATCGCCTGCTCGTCGCTGGCGTCAAACATCACGCAGACGCGTTCAAACCCGTCCGGGTTTTCAACGTCAACACCATCCAGCGCAAACAGGATTTGCGCGGCATTCAGATTGTCTTCAGTGAGAGATAAAAGGATGGGCTGGCGGTCCGGGTCCGGTTCATCGGCGCGGCCATGCGCAAGAAAAGAGTCATCCTTCGCCGTCCACAGCGTCGATTCCAGCGCCTTGATATGATCGGCATGGCCGGCGCGCACCAGAGCGCGCCAGCCCTTTTCAAGTGTCTTTTCAAGCAATTCGGGCAAGGCGTCGGCGAGCGTGGTCCGCTCAAGATGGTAGAACCACAGCTCGCCAGCCATTTACCTAGCCCTCGTAATTGTCCCGCACGAAGCGGTCCAGAAGGCGCACACCATAGCCCGTTCCGAAGGTTGGCAGGCGGGCATCCTTGGCTCCCGACCACATGCCGGAACCGGCAATGTCAATATGGACCCACGGCTTGTCATTGACGAAGCGCTGGAGGAATTGCGCCGCCGTGATGGAGCCCGCCAGACGGCCCTCACCGATATTCTTCATGTCGGCAATGGGGCTGTCGATCTGGCGGTCATATTCCGGACCGATGGGCAGACGCCAGACTTTCTCGTCCGAGGCCAGACCGGCCTTGGACAATTGGTCAGAGAGCTTGTCGGAATTCGAGAAAATACCGGCATGTTCATGACCCAGCGCGATCAGGATGGCCCCGGTCAGGGTCGCCAGATCGATGATGAATTCCGGGTCATATTCTTTCTGCGCATACCAGAGCACATCGGCCAGAACGAGGCGGCCTTCCGCGTCTGTGTTCAGAATTTCGATGGTCTGACCGGACATGGAGGTCACGACGTCGCCCGGACGCTGTGCATCGCCATCGGGCATGTTTTCCACGAGGCCGACCAGTCCGACCGCATTCACCTTGGCCTTGCGGTTGGCGAGTGTGGTCATCAGGCCGACAACGGCGGCCGACCCGCCCATATCGCCCTTCATCTCGTCCATGCCGGCCCCCGGCTTGAGCGAAATACCACCGGTGTCGAAAGTGACGCCCTTGCCGACAAAGCATAGCGGCTTGTCGCCTTTCTTGCCGCCATTCCATTTCATGATGGCGATCTTGCTCTCGGCCACAGAGCCCTGGCCAACACCGAGCAGCGAATGCATGCCGAGTTTGGTCATTTCCTTTTCGCCGAGAATCTCGATCTCGAGACCGATATCCGCCAGCTTTTCAATGCGCTTGGCATAGTCCGGCGGGCGCAGGAAGTTGGACGGTTCATTGACCAGGTCACGAGCGAGATAGACGCCTTCCGCCACCGCCGACCAGTCTTTCCAGGCGGCTTTCGCGGCTTTCTGGTCTTCAGTCGAGACTGTCACCGATTTCAGTGAAGGCTTCTTGTCCTCGGCCAGCTTGGTGCGGAATTTGTCAAAACGGTAGGCTGCCAGCATGCCGCCCAGTGCGAAACGGGCTGCGCCTTCGGCATCTGCGATTCCCTCCAGATGGACGTGCAATTCCTTTTCGCCCGTCGTCAGGAGCGCCTTGACCAGACCGGCCCCGGCCTGTTCCAGCGCATTGCCATCGGTCTTCTTGTTACCCACACCGAACAGGACGACGCGATCCGCGTCGATGCCGGACGGTGCATTGATGACGAGGGCTTCGCCGGCCCCGCCTTTGAAACGCGACGATTTGATCGCGCGGGTCAGCGCGCCTGCAGTCGCGGTATCAACGGTCTTGGCGGTGTCGGACAGCACGGCCTTGTCGAATGCGGGAACCGCAATTGAACCCTTGGCCGGTGCGTCTGCGAACTTGATTTTCATGCCTCATCCTCTTTTGTGGATCGCCTCACCCCGAATGGGTGCGCGAAGCTGCGTCGCCGAAGTGGTATCCGATCACAGGGTGTTATAGAAGGCCATATCCGCATGAGTCTGCAGGCCCGATGATTCTCGTTCAGCGCTACATGTTCCGGCAATTGCTGATGCCGTTTGTCACTGCCGCGACCGCGTTCGCGGCACTGGCTTTGCTGACTCAGAGTCTCTCGAATATCGAATTCATCTCGAATTACCGTGAAACCGCCTTCACCTTCGTCAAGGTAACCTTTCTTGCCCTGCCGCAGCTGGTGGCGCTGTTGTCGCCCTTTGCATTGTTCATTGCAGTCCTGGCCGGATTGTCGCGTCTCTATTCGGATTCAGAAGCCACGGTGGCGTCTGCCTCTGGTTTGTCGCGCTGGGGCGTGCTGTCCCCGGTCATCCGTCTGGCGGTCCTGGCGGCCATCCTGAATCTGGGCATCAATCTCTTTGTCCAGCCGCTGGCCTATCAGGAAATGCGGCGCAGCGTTTACGAACTGCGCACCGATGTCGCGGCCAGCCTGGTACGGCCCGGAGAGTTTTCCAATCTGGCAGCCGGCGTAACGCTTTATGCCCGCGAATCCGACGGCAGCGGCCGCATGGCCGATATCTTCATCCACGATGCGCGTGACCCTGACGAGGTCTCCACCTACGCGGCGCGCGAAGGCGTCATTGTCCGCGGTGAGGTGCGGCCGTCCATGGTGCTCATTGACGGCAATGTGCAGCAGGTGGATGAAACTGGCGCGCTCAACTTCCTGACCTTTGACCGTTATGAGTTTGATCTCGGGGATTTTGTTGATCCGCAGCTGATCTTCTTCTTCAAGGAATCGGACCGGTTCCTGCATGAATTATTCTATCCGGACGCCACAGCGCTGGCCCGGGCACGCGGGGCCGAACGGTTGCTCGCCGAAGCGCATTACCGCCTGTCCGGCCCGCTTTACAATATCGCTCTTGCGCTGATTGCCGCAGCCGCTTTCATGGCCGGGACTCATTCGCGGCTTGGTAATACACGAAAGGTCATCATTGCAGTCGGGATTGCCCTGACTGTCAGACTCGCCGGTTTTGCCGCCCAATCGGCGGCGGCTGATGATCCCGCATTCAATTATGTTCAATACGCCCTGCCGGTAATGGCCATGATCGGCGCGGTGACCCTCATCTGGTGGCGGCGCGGACGTCCGCGGTCCGGCATTGACGAAGAGGCAGTTGCCGCATGAATCCGCTTCGCAGCCGCCTCGCCCGCTATCTCGCGCTTCAGATCCTGTTCGGTATCTTTGTGGCCGCAAGCGTCGTCGCGACTATCATTCTTCTTGTTGATTTTGTTGAACAATCCCGCGCCGTCGGCACTCGCGTTGACGTCTCCGCCTTTGATCTTCTGCTACTGACACTTTTGCGGGCTCCCTTGCTGATCGAAGAGACCCTGCCTTTCATCTTCCTGTTTGGTGTATTGTTTGCCCTGTTCCGGCTCAATCGCCGCAGTGAACTCGTGGTGATGCGGGCCTCGGGTTATTCGGCCTGGCGTATCGTATCCCCCGCGGTCATCATCGCACTTGTGTCCGGCATTCTGGCGACGACCTTGCTGAATCCCGTCGGATCCGCGCTGAACGCCGAATTCGAATCCCGGCGGGATCTGCTCACACAGGTCCAGACCGATGCGCCACGGGCCCAGCCCGTCTGGCTGCGGGAAACCACCGCCGACGGTTTTACGGTCATTTCGGCCAGCCAGCTGGAAGAAAATGCGGGAGAGCTGGAGGCCCCGGTTTTCCATTTCTACACGACCAGCGAAACCGGACGCCCGGGTCTGGAACGCAGGATCACTTCGGATTCTGCGCAACTCACCGCCGGATTCTGGACGCTGGAAAACGCGGTGGAACGCACTCCGGGTGCTGAACCCGTTGAGCTTGGTACGGTGTCACTGCCCACGAGCATTGAACGGCAATCACTGTTCGAGCGAATCCGGTCGCCGCGTGGCGTCTCCTTCTGGGATTTGCCCGGATTGATTGCCTCGGCGGAAGCCTCCGGTCTGGCTGCAGAACGCTTCGTTCTGCGCTGGCAAGGCCTTCTGACCCTGCCGCTGACGTTGATCGCGGCAAGCCTGATTGCGGCGGCGGCGACCTTGCGGCTTTACCGGCTCGGAGGGGCGGCAGCGTTCGCGCTGACCGGCGGGGCCGCCGGTTTTCTCGTCTATTTCGTGCAGGAAGTTCTGCACACGCTGGGCGAAAACGGCACCCTGCCGCCCCTGACGGCGGCGTGGGCTGCACCGTTGATCACGACCTTGCTCGCTCTTGCCTATATTGCCTCGACAGAAGATGGTTAGCAGCACGGCGTGGACGCGCGCTGTATAAGTGTTTATGCGGGTTGGATACCGGCCCGGCACCAAGGAGTATCGTATGCGGTCCCTGCTTTTCACTGCGGTTTGTGCCAGCGCACTGATATCCGGCATGGCCGAAGCGGCGGTTTGCGCCGTAACACAGGGAACAGATGGCGGACTGTTATCAACGGCCGGTGATGAACCCGTCTACATCGAGGCCGATACGCTGATCGAGAACCGTGAGGACGGCAGTTACATGGCGCGCGGCAATGTGGTTGCCCGCCAGAACGGCCGCACCGTCGAAGCTGACGAGCTGATATATCGACCCGGCACCAACCGGGTGATTGCACGCGGCAATGTTGCCATCTTCTCCGATAATGCTCCGCCGCAATTTGCCGACGAAATCGAACTGGATGATGCGCTCGGTGAGGGGCTCGCCGTCGGATTTTCGACCTTGCTCGAGAACAATGGCCGCACCGCAGCAGCGTTTGCCGTGCGGCGGGCGAACGGGTCTCTGGAGCTGACCAACGCCTATTATACGGCTTGCCGCATTGAAGCGGATGGCCGTGAACCGACCTGGCGTCTGCGCGCGGCCCGGGCCGTCCGTGATACGGGTTCGGACATGATGTATTACCGTGATGTCCGGCTGGAGGTGCTCGGTGTGCCTGTGGCCTATTCACCGGTCTTTGCACACGCAGATCCATCCACGGGACGGCGGTCGGGGCTGTTGTTTCCTGAATTCGGTGTGTCTTCCCGGCTCGGTGCTTTCTACGGACAACCCTATCACTGGGTGCTTTCCCCGTATCAGGACATCACGATCACGCCGCGGGTCATGGCCAATGTCAATCCGCTGGTGGAACTGGAATACCGGCGCCGGTTCTGGTCAGGGGATCTGGGTTTCGAGACCAGCTATACGCGTGAACGCGATATCGACAGCGATGGTGAATTGCTGAACGATGCCGAACATCGCTGGCACCTGTTTGGCGGCGGCGAGTTCGATGTCACCGAAAACTGGGTCTGGGGCTTTGGCGTCCAGCTGGCGTCAGACGACTTCCACTTGCGGTCTTATGACATCTCGGAAACCTATGAGGAATATCCGGGCCTTATCGAGCCCGCCCCCCGCCGGTTGATGAACCAGCTCTATGTGCAAGGCCGCACGGATAATTACTACGCCGAAGTGATCGCCTCCGGTGTACAAAGCCTGCGTGAACTGGAAAATGATGATCAATTGCCGGTCATGGCACCGTTAGGCGAATTGCGCCTGAATGTTGCGTCCGGTGAACGTTTCGGCCGTCTTCGCGCCATCGCTTCGACCACAGTGCTGACGCGCAATGACGGAGTGGATTATCAGCGCGCCTCGGCTTCGCTGGACTGGCAGGCTCAATTCATTGCCCCCGGCGGGCTGGTGTTTGAACCCTTCGCGGCCGGACGGACGGATTATTACAGCTTTTCAGACGTTCCCGGTGCGCTGCCCGGCAATACCGTCACTGAAGACTCCTTTGGCCGCGTCCTCGGCTATGCCGGAGCGGAGCTGAGCTGGCCCCTGATCAATACGACCGGGCCGGCCGATACCATTCTGGAACCCATGCTGCAGGCACTTATTGCTTCCGATGACAGTGAATCCGCGCGGATCATCAATGAGGACAGCCAGACCGCGGAACTCGATGAAACCCTTCTTTTCGAGCATAATCGTGCAACGGGTTATGATTTGTGGGAGGAAGGCACGCGCCTGACCTACGGGTTGCGCTCGACCACAATCTGGGGTGACAATAATCAGCTTCGCGGATTTATCGGCCAGAGCCGGAGGCTGGATGGTGATCCGGTTTTTGCCGCAAATAGCGGATTATTCGAGGATGAATCCGACATCATCATTGCCGGAGAGATTGATCTCGGTTCCTTCGGTGTTCTGGCACGAACCCGGGTGGATGCAGAGGATGGCACGCTGAACCGGATTGATCTGGTGGCCACTTATGTCAGCGACCGTTTTTTCGGCCGGATCCGCTATTTCAGCTTTGACGATTCGCTCAATCGTCCTGGTCCCAGCGAGGAAGTCCAGCTGCTCTCCAGGACCCGGCTCACCGAGCACTGGAGCCTTGTGTACAATGTCCAGCGCGATATTGATCAGGAAGTAAACCGGCGTGAACAGGTCGGGTTTCGTTACAATGATTTCTGCACCGACTTCGAAATCCTTTACCAGCGCGAGAACCTGAATGTCGGTAATCTCGGCCCGTCGGAATCGATCCAGGTTCGTGTCACGCTGTTCACGCTCGGTGGTATTGGCTCCGAATAACTGTCATGAGCAGTGCGGCATCGTTGCACCGCGCGCGTGTATGAGTATTTTCGAGACCGGACCAGAAAAAATCGGCCATGATCATGAAACGACTTTTGACCGCCTCACTTGCCCTGGCGCTTTCTGCTGTTGGCAGCGCCTGCGCCCATGCCCAGCAAGTGGAAGGCATCGCCGCACTGGTCAATGACTATCCGATCACTACTGTGGATGTCCGCAACCGTATGCGGCTGATCATTGCCTCGTCCGGAGCCCAGCCGACGCCGGAAGCACTGGCCCGTATCCAGGATCAGGCGATCCGCTCTCTGGTCGATGAAACCCTGCAGTTGCAGGAAGCGCGCGAATTCGAGGTTGAAGTCGACCCTGCCGAGGTTGACGCTGCCATCCAGAATATTGCGGTCCAGAATGATGCGGATCCAGCCGAGATCGAACGCGACCTGGCCGCCAGTGGTATTGCCGTCACAACACTTCGCCGCCAGCTCGAGGCAGAAATTGCATGGCAAATCCTGGTCGGCGGTCGTTACAGCAACCGTATCCGTATCTCCAACCAGCAGATCGAAGCCACGCTGGAACGGGTGGCCGCATCGGCATCGGAAACGCAATACCGCCTGGCCGAGATCTTTCTCGAAATACCGGTCTCGTCTGACGAGGAACAGGCCCAGCAACGCGCGATCGCGGTGATGACGCAGATCCAGCAGGGCGCGCCCTTCCAGGCCGTCGCCCAGCAGTTTTCCGATGCTCCGTCAGCGGCCAATGGCGGTGAAATCGGCTGGCTGCTCACCGGCCAGATGCGCCCGGAAGTCGCTCAGGTCGCGCAAGCGCTCTCGCCGGGCCAGTTGTCGCGGCCCTTCCGCGTTCCGGGCGGGCTGATGATCATCGCCCTGATCGACGAGCGCGAAGGCACCACTGCCATCATGTATGACCTGGCACAGGTGACGATTCCGACCAGCCGGGTCACCGACGAGTCCGTTGCCGCATTGCAGCGGGCGATTTCGCGCATTGCCAGTTGCGACCAGATCGACGCCGCCATCGAAGGCGTTGACGGTGCCTTCTCCTCCCGTCTGGGCCAGATTTCGCTGGATGCGCTGTTGCCGCAAGTTGCCGAACCCCTGTCCGGGCTCGATGAGGGCGAGAATACCGGCATTCTGGAATCCGCGGCCGGACGGCAGGTCTATTTCGTCTGTGACCGCTCTATCGGCGGACCGGGTGTGCCGACGCGCGAGGAAATCGAACGCCAGCTGCGCAATCAGCAATTGTCGATGCTGTCCCGCCGCTGGCTCCGCGATCTGCGCCGCGACTCCACGATCGAAATCCGCTAATGACCGCGCCCCTGGCGCTGACCATGGGCGATCCGGCTGGCGTCGGACCTGAGATCACTTGCGCCGCCTGGCAGGCGCTGAGGGAGGCCGGGCCGGTCTTTTTCGTGATCGGCGATCCCGCTCTGTATGACGTGCCCACCGAAACGATCCGGACCCCGAAACAGGCCGAAACTGTTTTCTCGCGGGCGCTGCCCGTCATGCCCGCCCTGCTTTCGAAGCGCGCCTTGCCCGGCGAAGCGAATGGCGCGCATGCCGCCGCCATTCTTTCCTCGATCGAGATGGCCGTCGAAATGGCGGCCAGTGGTCTGGCCGGTGGCATTGTTACAAATCCGGTCTCCAAGTCCGTTCTCTATGCGGCCGGTTTCAAGCATCCCGGCCACACTGAATTCGTGGCCATGCTGACACAAAACCTGAAACAGGCCGGCCCGCGCGGACCGGTAATGATGCTGGCAGGCGATAAGCTGCGTGTAGCGCTCGTCAGCATTCACATGTCGCTGAAAGCGGCGATAGAGGGGCTGAGCGCCGAGGCCATAATCCATACGGCACGGGTCACGGCCCATGCGCTGCGAGAGGATTTCGGCATTAGAACGCCGAGATTGGAGCTGGCCGGGCTCAATCCACATGCCGGCGAAGGCGGGTCACTGGGCCGCGAGGAGATTACGATCGTCGCACCTGCTGCCGATGCGCTGCGCGCCGAAGGCATGGATATATCCGGCCCGCTGCCGCCCGATGCCATGTTCCATGCGGAAGCGCGGGCCGGATATGACGCGGCCATCTGCCTGTATCATGATCAGGGGCTGATCCCGTTCAAGGCGCTGGATTTCTGGGGCGGCGTGAATGTCACGCTCGGCCTGCCTGTCATCCGCACATCGCCGGATCACGGCACCGGATTCGATATTGCCGGCAAGGGCGTGGCGCGGGCCGACAGCCTGATCGCGGCCATCCGGCTGGCGGCCGATATGGCCGCACGGCGGGCCATATGAGCACGCCGCCACCGCTGCGGGAGATAATCGCCGAATACGGGCTGCGCGCCGACAAATCCTTCGGTCAGCATTTTCTGCTTGATCTGAATCTGACCGGAAAGATTGCCAGCTTGTGCGGGGATGTCTCCGGCATCACGGTCATTGAGGTCGGCCCCGGCCCCGGCGGCCTGACCCGGCCCTTGCTGGCGCTTGGTCCGAAGAAACTGGTGGCTATCGAGATGGACCGGCGCTTCATCCCGGCACTGGAGGCCACGGCTGGCTATTATCCAACTCCGCTGGAAATCATCGAGGGTGATGCCCTGAAGGTGGATGAGGCCGCCATCATCGGCTCAGATCCCGCCATTATCGCCTCCAACCTGCCCTATAATGTCGGCACGCCACTGCTCATCAAATGGCTGAAAGCCGAGCCGATTTTCTGGCAGAGGCTGGTGCTGATGTTCCAGAAAGAGGTTGCGGAACGGGTGGTCGCTCCCGCGGGGTCCAAGGCCTATGGGCGGCTGGCCATTCTGACGGCGGCTGTCGCGTCGGCGCGGATCGTGCTGAACGCGCCGGCCCGCGCCTTCACGCCGCCGCCCAAGGTCGATAGTGCGGTTGTGGTGATTGATCCCCTTCCCGCTGCGCAACGTTTCACTGATCTGGCGGCGCTGGAAGTGGTCACGGAAAGCGCGTTTGGCCAGCGCCGCAAGACCCTTCGCAAGAGCCTGGGAGTGGCGGCTGGCCGCGCTAGCACGACATCTGAAACCTTGCTGGAAGCGGCAGGCATTGATCCAGGTGCGAGGGCGGAGACGATTCCGCCGGAGGGATTTTTTGCATTGGCAAAAGCGTGGCGGGCGGCGCGGGGTTAATCCCGCTCGCTCATCAGTTCATCGACGAAACCGCGCAGCCAGGGCCGGCGGGTGCGGCGCAGGCGTTCGGCGCGGAGGATGAGTTCGAGTTCCTCGAGCGCGCCGGAAAAGTCCTCATTGACGATGACATAATCATATTCCTCCCAATGGGAGACTTCCGCTTCGGCGCGGGCCATGCGGCCATTGATGATGTCCTCGGAATCCTGCCCGCGTTTGCGCAGACGGTCCTCCAGCAGCTTCATCGACGGCGGCAGAATGAAAACGCGTACCACGTCGCGCGGCGCCTTTTCGGCCAGCTGCTGCGCGCCCTGCCAGTCGATATCAAAGACCACATCGCGGCCCTCGGTCAGCGCTTCCTCGACCGGGGCGATGGGCGTTCCATAATACTGGTCAAAGACTTTTGCGTGCTCGAAAAACCCGTCTTCCGCAATGCGTTTCTCGAATTCCTCATGGCTGACGAAGAAATAATCCTCGCCATCCACCTCGCCCGGGCGGGCGGCACGGGTCGTGGCCGAGACCGAGAGGACGACATCGGGATGATGCATGATCAATCGCTTGGACAGCGTCGTCTTTCCGGCCCCGGACGGGCTGGACAGAACCAGCATCATGCCACGTCGTCCACCCCGGTAGCGGGGGGCAGGTGGCCGGCTATTCGACATTCTGTATCTGCTCCCGGAACTGATCGACCGCGGCCTTCAGCGCCAACCCGATGCGGGTCAGCTCCGAATCGCCGGACTTGGAGCATAGCGTGTTGACCTCACGATTGAACTCCTGAGACAGGAAATCCAGCTTGCGTCCGACGGGAGAGCCTTGCGCCAGCAGATCACGGGCGCTGTCGATATGGGCGGTCAGGCGGTCGAGTTCCTCGCGGATATCGGCCTTGACGGCAAGCATGGCCGCTTCCTGGGCGAGCCTTTCCTCGGGCAGATCGCCGTCGAGAAAATCCTGCAGCCGGGCGCGGAATCTGTCGCGGATGATCTCCGGACGTGCTGCCGCGAGGCTGGCGGCCTGCTCCCGCAATGCCACGATTTCGTCGAGCACGGTCGTGAGGATTCCGGAAAGGGCGGCGCCTTCCTCGAGACGCGCGGTCTGAAGCGCAGCGAGGGCCTCGTCAAAGGCGACCAGAATGGCGCCGTGCAGGGCTTCGGCATCGGCTTCGCTGGCGTCGTCCTCGGACCTGAGGACGCCCTTGACCGCCAGAAGGCCGTCAAAGGATGGCGGTGCCACCTCCCCCTTTTCGACATAGGGCCGGCTGGCGGTGATAAGCGCTTCCAGACGGGCCGTGTCGATCGAGATATCGCTAACGGACAGGTCTCTTGTCAGGGTGAGACTGGCCTGGATGTTGCCGCGTGAAAATGTCCGCTTGGCGCGCTCCCGGGCTGCCTGTTCCAGCGCATCATAGCCGGGCGGGGTGCGGAACCGCACTTCCAGCCCCTTGCCATTCACGCTCTTGATTTCCCAGACAAAGGTCCAGTGCGAAAACTGACCACCCGCACGCGCAAACCCTGTCATTCCGGAAAGCCGTGGCATTATCTGCCCTCCCGTTCGATCCGGCGCCAGTTGGCCACATTGCGCTGGTGCTGGCGATAGGTCTCGGCAAAGGCGTGCCCGCCGGTGCCATCGGCTACAAAGAAGAGGTAATCGGTATCAGGCGGGTTGAGCACAGCAGCGATGGCATCCCGGCCCGGATTGGCAATCGGCGTCGGCGGCAAGCCGTTCACGAAATAGGTGTTGTAGGGATTACCGGCATTGTCGAGCTCGGAGCGGCGTATGCCCCGGCCCAGAGGCTCGCCGCCGGTGATGCCGTAGATGATCGTCGGATCGCTTTCCAGCCGCATGCCGCGGCGCAACCGGTTGACGAAGACCGACGCCACCAGCGGGCGCTCGGATGCGACGCCGGTTTCCTTTTCAACGACGGAGGCCAGGATGATGGCCTCATCGGGCGTATCGAAAGGCAGATCTGCCGCGCGGCCGGGCCAGAGCTGGTCGATCAGGGCTTGCTGATCGGCCCGCATGCGGTCGAGCACGTCCTGGCGCGGCGTACCGCGTTGTACAAAATAGGTCTCGGGCAGAAGCGTACCTTCTCCGGGAATGTTTGTGATTTCACCGGTCAGCATGTCCGAATCATTGAGGATGCGCACAATCATGGCGCTGGTCCGTCCTTCCGGCACGGTCACCGGATAGGACAGGGTCTCGCCCTCGCGCAGCTGCTCATAGATGTCGAGAATGCTGGACCGCGCAGGAATGGCATATTCTCCCGCCTGCAAATCGCGGTCGCCGCCATCAATCGTGACCCAGATACGGAAAATCCGCGCATCCCCGATGACGCCTTCACGTTCCAGCTGGTTGGCGATGGGAATGAGGCCCGCACCACGCGGCAGGGTGATGATGGTATCGGTTTCGGCCGGACCGGCATCGGCGACTTCACCCTGCAGCCATTGCCAGCTGAACCAGGCCGCGCCCGCAACAATGATCACCCCGATGACGATCAGCAGGAGCAAACCGAGCAGTATTTTCCCGAGCAGTCCGCCTGTCTTCTTTTCCGGTTTCTGATCGCTCATGGCCGCAGATCAATCCACGGCCCGGAAAATGACGGACGCATTGGTGCCGCCAAAGCCGAAGGAGTTCGAAAGGGCTGCTCGTACCGGTTTTTCTACCGCCGTGTGCGGGGCCAGATTGATGGGTGTTTCCACCGAGGGGTTGTCGAGATTAAGCGTTGGCGGGCAAATGCCGTCGCGGATCGCCAGGATGGAGAAGATCGCCTCCACAGCGCCCGCTGCGCCGAGCAGATGTCCGATAGATGATTTCGTCGAGGACATGACAATATCGCCTGCCGCATCACCGAACAGGCGCTCCACGGCCTTGAGCTCGATCTCGTCACCCTTGGGCGTCGAGGTGCCATGCGCATTGACATAGTCGATATCGGACGGTGCCAGCCCGGCATCCTTCAATGCGGCGCGCATGGACCGGAAACCGCCATTGCCATCTTCGGCCGGTGCGGTGATGTGGAAGGCATCGCCGGACAGGCCATAGCCTGCCACCTCGGCATAGATGGTCGCGCCGCGGGCTCTGGCGCTCTCATATTCTTCCAGGACGACCACGCCGGCCCCCTCGCCCATGACAAAGCCGTCCCGGTCCCGGTCATAAGGACGCGAGGCTTTTTCCGGTGTGTCGTTGAAGCCGGTCGACATGGCGCGGGCCGCGACAAAACTGGCGACGCCGAGGCGGCAGATGGCGGCTTCCGCGCCACCGGCGACCATCATGTCGGCATCGCCATACTTGATCATCCGGGCGGCATCGCCAATGGCGTGTGCGCCGGTTGAACAGGCGGTGACGACCGAATGGTTCGGCCCCTTCAAACCGTGGCGGATCGAGACCTGACCGGAAATCAGATTGATGATAATGCCGGGAATGACAAAGGGGGAAATCTTGCGCGGACCGCGCTCTTTGAGGAGGACCGATGTCTCGTAAATCGTGTCGAGACCGCCCGTGCCGGAACCGATCACCACGCCAGCGCGTTCTGCCTCTTCATCTGAACGGGCTGTCCAGCCGGAATGCGCAATCGCTTGATCGGCGGCGGCAATACCATAGAGAATGAATTCGTCGATGCGCTTCTGGTCACGTGGCGGAAGCGTGGCATCGGCGTCAAAGGCGTGCGGATCGTCTGCGCCACCGCCCCGGCCATCTTTTCGTGGAACAATGCCAGCGATCCGGCTTGCGAGATCGCTGGCATCAAAATGTTCGATGGGCTTTATGCCCGATTGTCCGGATAACAGCCGCTTCCAGACAGGCTCGACTCCGCATCCCAGCGGTGAAACGATACCCAGCCCGGTAACAACAACACGGCGCATGACAATCCGTGACTAGCCGGTTTTCTCGCTGATGAATTTCACAGCGGCACCAACCGTCTGGATGTGCTCTGCAGCATCATCCGGGATTTCAATGTCGAACTCTTCCTCGAACGCCATCACCAGCTCGACATTATCGAGCGAGTCAGCGCCGAGATCGTCGATGAAGGACGCGGACTCCGTGACCTTGTCTTCTTCAACGTCGAGATGTTCAACAACGATTTTTTTAACGCGGGCAAGAACGTCGGACATAAGCGATTCCCTTCTGCAATCCTTCGTAAAACCTTATGCGGGGCCGGGCGAACCGGAAAGCGCCGAGTACAGACGCCAATTCCCCCAAACAAATGGTGCGGGGCAGTTAGCACGCCAAATCGTGCTTGACCAGACGGTGTGCGCCCCGTCCTGCCCGGCCGGTATCAGATCATGGCCATGCCGCCATTGACGTGCAAGGTCTGGCCAGTGACGTAATGGGCTTCATCGCTGGCGAGATAGGCCACAGCCGCAGCAATATCCTCGCCGGAGCCGAGATCATTGGCCGGAATTTTCGACAGGATGGCTTCGCGCTGCTGATCGTTCAGCGCATCGGTCATCGGCGAGGCGATAAAACCGGGTGCGACACAATTTGCCGTCACGCCGCGCGCGGCCACTTCCTGGGCCAGGGATTTGGTGAAGCCGATCATGCCGGCCTTGGAGGCGCAATAATTGGCCTGCCCCGGATTTCCCATCACGCCGACGACCGAAGTGATGCCGATGATGCGGCCATGACGCGCCTTCATCATGCCGCGCAGGGCGGCGCGTGAGAGGCGGAAATAGCTTTCCAGATTGATCTTCAGGACCTGCTGCCAGTCCTCATCCTTCATCCGCATCAACAAGCCGTCCCTGGTGATGCCGGCATTGGCGACGAGGATATCGAGCCCGCCCATGGCTTCGGCGGCCTGTTTCGGCAAGGCGTCCACTGCCTCGCCATCATCGAGATTGCAGGCGATCGCATGCACCCTATCGCCCAGCTCTGCCTTCAGTTCATCCAGTTTTTCCTGGCGGGTTCCGGAAATCGTCACTGTTGCGCCCTGGGCATGGAGTGTGCGCGCAATGGCGCCGCCAATACCGCCGGTGGCACCTGTGACCAGCGCGGTCTTGCCTTCGAGTGAGAACATCATTTGGCTCCTTTGAGGGAAGCGGCGAAGGCTTCCAGATTGTCAGGGGTGATCAGCGGCGTACCGGCCGCGTCCGGCGCCGTGCGCTTGAGCATGCCGGACAGCACCTTGCCACCGGCTTCGGCGAATTCCGTGACGCCGCCCTCACCCGCCATCCATTGCACGCTCTCGCGCCAGCGCACACGGCCGGTGACCTGTTCGACCAGAAGCTGGCGGATCGTATCGGGATCGCTTTCCGGGGCGGCGCGGACATTGACGACGACCGGCACGCTCGGCGCGTTGATTTTTGCTGCAGCCAATGCTGCGGCCATGGCCTCGGCCGCCGGCTGCATCAGCGTGCAGTGAAACGGCGCCGAGACCGGCAGAGCCATGGCGCGTTTGACACCTTGCGACTGGGCATGGGCGATCGCCGCATCGACGGCGGCTTTCGCGCCGGAAATCACGATCTGACCCGGCGCATTGTCATTGGCAACCTGACAGACACCGTGTTCCGCCCCGGCCCTGGCCGCCGCTTCGGCGACATCCATTTCGGCCCCGATCAGGGCCGCCATGGCACCCTCACCGACCGGCACCGCGGCCTGCATGGCCTGGCCGCGCAGTTTCAGGAGTTTGGCCGCATCAGTGATGGACAGCGATCCGGCGGCCGCCAGCGCAGAGTATTCGCCCAGTGAGTGACCGGCGACGAATTTGGCGGACGTTACATCAATCCTGAACTGGGTTTCCAGCACCCGCATCACGGCCAGGGACGCGGCCATGATGGCGGGCTGGGCATTTTCGGTCAGGGTGAGATCTTCCAGCGGGCCATCCGCCATCAGATGCGAGAGTTTCTGACCCAGCGCCTCATCGATCTCGTCGAGCACATCACGCGCCGCCGGAAAGGCTCCGGCCAGCTCCGTGCCCATGCCGACAGCCTGCGAGCCCTGTCCCGGAAATACGAATGCCAGCGTCATGGCGTGCTCCCTCAACTTCATTCAGGGTGTCGATAAACAGCGCAGCCGGTTTAATCAATCGCCGGAGGTCAGCCAGGCGATGGCGTCATCGCGGTCGCGGAAGACGCGGCTTTTCAGATCCGGTCCGCTGATGGCCATCAATTCGAACAGCTTGATAATGGCGAGATCCAGCTCCTTCTCGACAAGGATGGCCTCTTTCAGCCCGGCCGCCGGCCCTGACCTTGCCTTCTTCATGGCCGGGATCAGCACCTCCTGATAGCCCTTGATGGTGAAATCGCTGAAATCGGCATCCGCACTGGCAATGCCGAGGATTTGGCTGTCGTCATTCCATTCCGGACGCGCCATGCAATCGGGAATATATTCAGCGATCTCCTCCACGGTCATTTTGCCATGGGTCCGCATTTCGAAGATATTGTGTTCTGGCAGGTAACGAATGGTACAGGGCATCAGCATCATCCCTTCACAGGATCAAAACCGGCTGGCGCCCCTCCCCCGGCACCGCAAGACTATCAGATTGCCCCTGCCGCCGCCCAGCATGTGAAGGTTGCAGCCCCGGCCGCGCCTATCGCCCGATCCCCGTCCGCGCGGCAAGACTTGTGTGCAGCGGGAAATGCGTCAGAATTCCCGCATGCGCACCCGGCCACCCCTCGCCCGCCGTTTCCTCTATGCCGCGATCTTCTTCGTGATCGGCTCGGCGGTGTTGATGGGCGTCGCCATCGTAGCCGATCCGATGAAGCGCTGCGAGGAACGCGGTGGCACTTTCCATATCGCCGGGCGGTGGTGTGAGGAGGCCGAAATTCCACAGGACTTGTGATGGCGTTGACTGGGTACCGGCTTTCAGCTAATTTAGCCAAATTAGTTGAAATGGACAAAAGCCATGAAGACCTACACCGCGACCGAAGCCAAGAACAAGTTCGGGCAATTGCTGGATGATGCCCAGCGCGGGCCGGTACGGATCGAGAAGCACGGGCGGGGCTCATCCTACATCGTCTCGGAAGCCGATTACGAAGTCATCCAGGCGCAAAAGGAAAGAGCGCTGAAAGATATCCTGGACGAAAGTCAGCGTGACATTGATGCGGGCCGGACCATACCGGCTGAAATCGTGCACGAAGAAATCCGGCAGAAGCTATTGCAGATGAAAGCCGATGCTGCGGATTGAATATTCAGCCCGTGCTGAGCGAAATCTGGATGAGATATCGGATTATACAGCGCTGAACTGGGGCGTGGACCAGGCGCTCGAATATCACGCTGCCCTTACAGAGAAGATCAATCAGCTCGCAGCCCAGCCGCATTCAGGACGCGCCGTTCCCGACATCGGGCACAACCTGCGCAAGCTGATCATCCGCCATCATGTCGCCTATTATTCCGTCGAGCCTGACCGGGTGCTGATCCGGGCCATCCTGCATTTCAGCCAGCTGCCCGACCGGCTGCGCGAATAGCCCCTCCCCACTTGCCTTGCCGCAGGCTTTCGCCTATACGCCCGCCTTCGAACGAATGCGGTCCTTTCTCCCGTCTGTAACGTGCGCACAGGGCGCATGGGAAAAGGAGCCACCGCAGATCATCCCGACCCTTCGGTTGATCCGCGCCGCATTCATGAGAGAAGGGAGTGCCCACATGGCTCTGTATGAGCATGTATTCATTGCGCGTCCGGACATTTCTCCGGCGCAGGTTGAGTCTCTGACCGAAGAGCTCAAAACCCTCGTTGAGGAAAAAGGCGGCAAGGTCGGCAAGACCGAGTACTGGGGTCTTCGCAACCTCGCCTACCGTGTGCACAAGCACCGCAAGGGCCATTATGGCCTTCTGGACATTGACGCCGGCGCGGAGGTTCTGAACGAACTCGACCGTCGTCAGCGCCTGTCCGACGATGTCATCCGTCACATGACGGTGAAGGTTGATGCGCACACGGAAGAGCCATCCGCCATCCTGTCGAAAAAAGACGACCGGCGCCGCCGGGAACAGCGCCGCTAGGCCGAGGGAGACACGAAAATGTCTGATCTGAATATTTCCAATATTCCGGCCCGCCGCCCGTTCCAGCGCCGCCGGAAAGTCTGTCCGTTCTCCGGCGAGCATGCGCCGGCGATCGACTACAAGGATCCCAAGCTGTTGCAGCGCTACATGTCGGAAAAGGGCAAGATTGTCCCGGCCCGCATCACCGCTGTTTCCGCGAAGAAGCAACGCGAACTGGCCCGTGCCATCAAGCGCGCCCGCCAGATGGCCATTCTGCCCTACGCGGTCGATTAAGGAGAGAGACGATGCAAGTTATCCTTCTTGAACGCGTCGACAATCTGGGCGACATGGGTGAGGAAGTGGCCGTAAAGGCGGGTTATGCCCGCAACTACCTGCTGCCCCAGGAGCGTGCCTTGCGCGCCACCGAGGCCAATCGCAAGCGGTTCGAAGCACAGCGCGAAATTCTCGAAAAGCGCAATGCCGAACGCCGGGACGAGGCCGCCAAATCCGCCGAGGGCATTGATGGGGAAACCTTCATCATGATCCGTCAGGCGGGCGAAACCGGCCAGCTCTACGGTTCGGTGACCACGCGGGATATCGCGGAAGCGGTGTCCACGGACGCCGTCAAGGTGGGCCGCTCGATGGTGGTGCTCAACGTCCCGATCAAGACGCTGGGTCTGCATGAGATCGAAATCAAGCTGCACCCGGAAGTGTCCATCACGGTGACCATCAATGTCGCCCGCACGACGGACGAAGCCGAACGTCAGGCCAAGGGCGAAGACGTGATCGCATCGCAAGCCGATGAGGATCGCGCCATTGCCGAAGCCCAGGCGGCCGAGCTGTTTGAAGCCGGAGCCGAGCCGGAAGACCTGATCGCGGCCGAGGAAAATGCCGAGGCCGAGGCGCAAGCCGAAGCTGAAGCTGCGGAAGAGGACGAAGACAAGGCGTAAGCCCGGGTTTTCATCCTTGAACGGAATTGAGGCGGGCCATTGCGGCCCGCCTTTTTTCTTTGCCGCCGACTCGAGTTATCCACAGATCGGCAATTTCCTGTTGGCGATCTGAAAAACCCCAATGTCAACGAATTTTCATCAGTAGACGCGCTTTAAGACATCGTTAAGACCATGAGCCATGGCGATACATGATCTCCCCCATCCGGACGACACCGGAGCCGATGCAGCCCCGCACAATATCGAGGCCGAGCAGGCCTTTCTGGGCGCGCTCATGTATGACAATGAAGTGCTGCACCGGGTCAGCGACTGGCTGCGCGCGGACCATTTCTACGACCCGGTCCATGGCCGGATCTTCCAGGCGATTTCAGACCGTATCCAGCGCGGCGCCCTGGCTGATGCCATTGTTCTCAAAACGGATTTCGAGCGCGATGGCGGTCTGAAGGAAATCGGCGGCGCGTCCTATCTGGCGCTGCTTCTGGAAAGCGCTTCCGACTCGGTGGCGGCCGTTGAATATGCCCAGCTGATCTATGATCTGGCGCTGCGCCGGGCGCTGATCCGGGTCAGTGCGGAACTGTCCCACGAAGCCACCGAAGCGACACCGGAAACCCATGCCCGCCACCTGATCGAGAGCGCCGAACGCAAGCTGTTCGAGCTGGCCGAGACCGGCGGCAATCAGCGCGGCTTCATCAGCTTCAAGGACGCGCTGACCGAATCCGTCGAGATGGCGGCGGCGGCCTATGA
>WGNH01000039.1 GCA_016124665.1 Alphaproteobacteria bacterium
CAGCGCATCTTATCAGCCAATTACCACGCGCCCCGCGCCGTACCATTCGCGTTGTTTTGTTTGGCGCAGAGGAGGTCGGACTGCTGGGGGCCTTTGCCTATGCGCAACAGAATGCCGATGAGATTGGAAATATCGTTCTGGCATCGGAGTCCGATTTCGGGGCCGGCCGTGTCTGGTCGCTGACGTCCGGCACCAGCGAGGAAGGAACAGCTTTCCTTGATGAAGCCCAGCGGATCATTGCCCCGCTGGGGATAATTCGAGGTGACCGAGCCAATCGTGGAGGCGGACCCGATATCATTCCGCTCGCCCTGCAGGGTGTGCCGGTCTTCCGCCTGACCCAGGACGGGACGGATTACTTTGATCTCCATCACACGCCGGATGACACCTTCGACAAGATCGACCCGGATGAGCTCGCCCAGAACGTCGCGGCATGGGCCGCCATCGTCTGGCTGGCTGCCGACTCAAATGTCGAATTCCGAACGCAGGATGAATAGACCTGCCCCCTGATCGCCCGTATTGGGCTTAACCGACACTTAACCGCCCCAATCGGGGCGGTTTTGTCTTTTCTGTCCCGGAATCGCCTTTTAGCGGCGGTTATTACTCCCTGATTCAAGGCGACTTTCCCGGTGCGAGGGATTTCCGGCGGGCTTGCCCGCCAATCGCACTGGGGGGCGATTATGGGAATCGCGATTGTTGCAGGAACTCGGCCCGAGATATTGAAGCTCGCGCCGGTTTTCCGGAGTTTGAAGGACGCAGCACTGGATCCGGTCTGGATCGCCACGGGACAACACGGCGATCTGGCAGAACAGGCGCTGGACGCCGTCGATATCCGGCCGGATGTAACACTGAGCGGTGGATGGGATCCCTGCTCGCTGACAAATCTGTCTGCCGGCCTGCTGGATCAGCTGGGCAGCTGGGTTACCGACCATCAGCCAAGGGCTGTGATCGTCCAGGGTGATACCGCCAGCGCCTGGTCCGGCGCGCTCGCAGCGCATCTGAACAAGGTGCCGGTGGGCCATGTCGAGGCGGGACTTCGAAGTGGCGACACCAATAACCCGTTTCCCGAAGAGAGCTTTCGGCGGCTGATTGCGCCGATTGCCGATTTTCATTTCGCACCGACGCGTCTGGCCGAGAAAAACCTGCGGCTGGACGGTGTGCGCCCCCGGCAAATCTGGGTCACCGGAAATACCATCATCGACACCGTTCTCGATATGGCGGACCGCGTCCGCGCACCGGCGATCCTTGATCAGGTGAAACCGGGCGAGCGGATCATTCTGTTGACCGCACACCGTCGCGAAAGCTGGGGCGAGGGTATCGTTGGCATTTGCCGGGCCGCGCTGGAACTTGTTCATCGGCATCCGGACATCCGCATCATTTTTCCGGCCCACTCCAATCCGCGGGTCCGGGAAACAGTCGAGGACATGCTGGGCGCAACCGATCGCATTCATGTGATCGCGCCGCTCGCCTATCCCGAATTCATTGCGGTGCTGAAAGCCAGCCATCTCGTCCTGTCAGATTCCGGCGGTGTTCAGGAAGAAGCCCCCAGCTTTGATGTGCCGGTGCTGGTCCTCCGCGAGACGACCGAACGCCAGGAGGCGATCGACGCCGGCGTTGCCAAACTGGTGGGCACGGATCCGGCGGTCATAGTGCGCGAAGCTTCGCTTCTGCTCACCCGGCCATCCGCTCACGGCAGAATGGCAAGCCGCAAAAACCCGTTTGGCGACGGCAAGGCCAGTCAGCGCATCACCGATATTCTGGCGAGCAAGCTGCTCGCAGGCAAAGAATTGCGGCAGGCGAGCTGATGGAAGGGATTGATCCCGCCATGGCGCAAATCGCCTCAGCCGATGCGGGCCTTGCGGCATGGGGTGAAACCGTGCTCGCCAGCCTACTTTCGGGCGAGGCTATCCGGATTTACTGGACGATATTGAGCGGGCTGACGGTTTATGCCGCCATCGCCATCTTTATCTCATCGGTCGATGATACATTTCTGGACCTCTATTATTGGGTCTTGACGGCACAGCGGATTGCAACGCGGCCCTTCCGCTACGTGCCCTCCATGAAGCAGCTCCATGAAATGGAGCAGAAAAAACTCGCTGTCATGGTGCCAGCCTGGCACGAAGCCGATGTCATTGGCCGCATGCTGGTCAATACGCTCAAGACGATGGATTACCGCAATTACGAGATTTTTGTCGGCGTCTATCCCAACGATCAGGAAACCATCGACGAGGTCAATCGCATCGTCCGCCAGAATGACGGCATCAATATCGCTTTTGTCGGTCACAACGGCCCGACCTGTAAGGCGGACAATCTCAACTGGATGATAGCCGGGATCGTCAAGCGCGAAGAAGAGCTTGGTGAGCGCTTTGACGGCATTCTGATGCAGGACTCGGAAGACGTTATTCACCCCATGTCTTTCAAGGTGATCAACGCCTATCTCGACCGCGCCGATATGCTGCAATTACCGGTCTTGTCCATGCCGCGTAAGTGGACGGCGCTGACGGCCTGTCACTATATGGATGAGTTTGCGGAATGGCATGGCAAGGATCTGATTGCCCGGTCCCATATGACCGACCTTGTCCCTTCAGCCGGTGTCGCCACGGCCTTCAGCCGGGATGCAATCGAACTCCTGCGCAAGGAGCGGCATAATCAGCCCTTCAATGTGGATTCGCTGACAGAGGATTATGATATCGGCCACCGCTTTTACGAAGCCGGTCTGAAATCTATGTTCGTACGTTACTGGGCCCGGATGCCCTATGCCACACGCAAGGCCTGGTTTGCCAATCGGGACGTCCACAAGCACCGGCGCGAACTGGTGTGTACACGGGAGTTTTTCCCGGACGGTGTGAAAGTATCCGTACGCCAGAAATCCCGCTGGATGCTGGGCATATCCTATCTCGGCTGGAAGCAGTTGGGCTGGATCGGCCCGGCCTCGCACCGCTATTTCCTCTACCGTGACAGGAAAGCCATCTGGACGGCTCCGACGGGCATGTTGGCCTATGCGATCCTGTTGCAATGGGCGCTGTACTGGCTGATCTCGACAGTCTTTCCGCAAATAGGGGGGCTGCCGCCGCTGATCGATCCCGATAGCTGGATCTGGTCCATCGTGCTGATCAATTTCGTCTTCCTGGTGAACCGCGTTGTCCACCGCCTCATTTTTACCGGCGCTGCCCACGGGCTGAAATACGCGATCCTCGCTCCCGTTCGAATGGTGTGGGGCAATTATATCGGATATCTTGCCTCCATGCGCGCGGTCCGCCGCTATCTGTGGCACGTCATCAGCGGCAACCGTATCACATGGGACAAGACCGCCCATGCCTATCCGTCCATGGCGGAGCTGGGGCAGGGCGAAGGCGGCCGCCTGGGCGAAGCCTTGATCTATTGGGGCGCCATAGATGAGCGTGGTCTGCAACGCGCCCTTGCCCTGCAGGAGGACGAATACCGCCCGCTGGGCCTGCTCCTGCTTGATCTGGGTGAGATCAATGATGATCAGCTGGCGGATGCCGTTGCCGAACATAAAGGTCTGGAACGCATTTCGCTCGACCCGCTCGCGACAAAGCCGGAAGTCCTGAAGCATTTCCCGCATGATCTTGCCGCAAAGTATGGCGTTTTCCCAATGACGCGGGATGGCCGCAGCTTCCAGATTGCGGCGGGTGAACCGCTCAGCGAAACCCAGCTGACCGACCTCAGGCATCGGTTGGGACGCAGCTTGAAGGTCTGCATTGCGCCGTTAAGCGATATCAGCTTCGGCATCCGTTTCGGCTATCAGCCGGAAATTCTGGAGGCAGACCGCCGGGCCGCCCGTGTGCTCAATCGCCTGTCGATTCTGGATGAGGGGCAGGTGGCGGCCGTCTGGCGCAGCCTGCGCAAGGACTGGGTCCGGCTCGGTGATCATCTGGTCCGGCGCGGCGCACTTAGCCATATGCAATTGTTGACCGAACAAAAAGGTGTCGATGCGGCTGACGAGTACGCGCTCGGCACAGCGCTGATCCGGAAACGTATCATCAAGAAAACCGATTTCGACGCGGCACTGGCCGCCCAACCCAAAGTTCCGCTAGGGTTTGTCCAGCGCGCGAGGGCGCTGGGTTATCTGACTGATGTGGAATGGACCGAAATCCAGGAGGCTCATGCCGACCTGGTTATGGAGGATGCCTGATGTCCCGTTATTATAATCGCGGCTGGATCACCCCGGCGAAAGACAATTTGCGGCCCCGGCTCTTGCTGGCGTCCACCGCTTCGCTGACGGCATTGAGTTTTGCGGTCTCGGCGGGCGCGGATGAAGATCCGCGGACACTTGATCAACGCCGTGCAGATGCACAGGCGCTTCTCGTCCAGGCGGGATGTGAGACTGCGCAGCCAACGCTTAATACGGTTGCAGCATCAGCGCAGCATGCGCTCGACCACATCGCGGCCGCCGAATGTGCCGTGGAAACAGGCGCTGCGGCGCAAGCCTCCGAAGCCTTCTGGCAGGCTGTCATTTTCCGGCATCAACTGGATGAAGCGCAGCGCATCTATGTCTTCCGGAGCCTTGGCTACCAGGCGGAAGCGGCTGGCGAATTTACCCGCTCGGCAATCGGCTGGAGCGAGGCTGCCAGTATTACAAATGACCCATTCGACGAATTGATGGCGGCGCGGGCAGCGCGTCTCGATGAGCGGCCGCAATCCGGCGCGGCACGCCTGCAACAAATTGATATAACAGGACTTTCGGGGCCTGATCTGGCGCTCTACTATGAAGAGCGGGCTTTGGTCATGGCTGATACACAACCGGATGTGGCGGCCATGTATCTTGCCCGCGCCATTGAAATCGAGGACCTCCCCTATCGCCGTTTCCAGCGGGGTCTGTTCCTTCAACAGGCAGGTCAGGAGCGCGCCGCGCTCGCCGAATTCAGCCGGGCGCTGGAAGGTGATCCACGCAATATCGACATTCTCCTTTCGACTGCCTACGCCGCTCATCGTGTGGACGACCCGGACCTGGCCGCCAACCTGTTCCAGCGCGTATTGATCATTGATCCGGAGCGCAGCGCTGTTCGCGAGGACCTGGGCTATGCCCTGATGCAGGCGGACCGTGAGGAAGAGGCCGCCGCCGCTTTCCGCGCGGCCATTCTTGATCCAACAGTGCGCGTGAACGAGACCGCTCAGGAGCGCTATCAACGCATTTACCGTCTACGCCGGCAGGTCGAACAGCTTGAGCGCACGACCTATGGCTTTGCCTTTGCCTCTTACCGGGATGGCTCGGCACCTGTAGCCATCAATCTGCCCGAAACGGGCCCGAACGAGACGCAATTTGGTGGCGAGTTTGGCTGGCGGCCGGACGCCTTCAACACTCAGAATACGGGTCTGACGCTGTTCGGACGCGGTTACGTCTCGGCGGACCCCGGCACCATAACGTTGAATGATGAAACGCTCCAGATGGGTGTCGGTGCCCGCTGGAAGCCCCTGCCCGGGCATGATTTCTATCTGGCGGGCGAGCGCATGATTGCTGGCGGTGATCAGGCTCGGGATGCTTGGTTACTTCGTGCCAGTTATGGATGGGCGGACGGACTCGACTGGAATCCCAACGAGGCGGACTGGAATTACACAACGGTCTTCGCCGATCTGGCCTATATTCCGGACAATCCGGAATTCCTGTCCGCTTATGCTTCCGTCCGTCAGGGACGGCGCTTCCGGACGGGCGAACGCTGGACCTTCACGCCCTATGTAACCGGCGTGGCGCAATGGTCAGACGACACCTTCCAGACGCGCGAGCGGCTTGAAGTGGGGCCGGGCGTGGTGTTCTCGCACTGGTTTGACGAAAGCGAAGCTTCGGCTCCGGCGCAGCGTCTGGATCTGGAGATGGAATATCGCTTCGGCGTCGGCGACACAGATGATCAGGCGTTTATCGCCCGTGCTGTCTGGCACTTCTGACAGGTCCGCTGCTTCAGGAAAGGGTGTCAGCGGGCAGGACCTGCCAGCTCATGGCGACCCCAAGCTGACTGAAGGCCTGTGTCCAGTAGGTTCTGAGGGCACCATTCTGTTCTGATTCCCAGCCAGGCCGTTCGATCAGATGGATTTCCAGTACAACACCAGCCAGCGCCATGCCGTATTCTTCGCGGATGGCTTGAACTGTATCGGCAACCGGCGGCAGACGGTCAAACACCGCGCCGCGAGACCGGCCATAGACCGAGAAAATCGCTGAATTCTGGAGCATGTCTGAAACGAGGATAATCCGCCGTCCGGGTACGGTTTGTGCCATGGACCGCTCCTGCGCAAGCTCGGCCAGCGCTTCCAGTATAGGACTTTGCGGTGCATCCTTGGGCACTACAAGGTCTTCGAGTGCCTGCTGAAGCGGAGCATCAAACAGGGATTCATAGCGGGCCTGGATGCGGTCCGGATTACGGTAGAGTGGATTGACCTGATCGCCGCTGCCTGGATTGCACAGCGAGAAGTTGGTATCGTCCAGCCGGCCGCTCTCGTCGAGTTCGAACAGGGACAGGCGTTCACCCACGGCCAGCGTATCGCGCTGGGTCAGGATAATGCGCTCGATGGCGGCCGCTTGCTGCTGTGAATAGAGGTCTGTCTTGTCGATAATGACAACGCGGTGAGGCGGAACAATGCCCGTGATGCAGAGCGTTTCAGCATCGTATTCCGCTGGCCGCAGCGTCAGCGCAAAATAGCTGACCGCTGCCACCACGCCGGCCACGATTAACAGGTTGAATATGCCAAGCAGATCGCGTCCGGACATCACTTACCCCCAAGGCGGGATCAGCGCGGGCGCGCTGATCCGAAATCTTCTGCCATATCCATCAGCAGAATTTGAGCTTCGGCAATTTGCTCTTCCGGCGAATTGCGACCGCCCGCAGCTTTCTTGACCACGCGGTTGAGTTCACGGGCCGAACGCTCGGCGCGGCGTTGCACCACACCAAAACCCGGGATCGCATCATCAAACGTGCGGCCTTTATAGGCAGCGATGATGCCAAAGGTCAGGCCCAGTGTCAGCAAAAGATAGGCTTCGAGGGTCTGGAAAGAGAATGGAGCCGCGATGAGATGCTGGATCGGAGCGATCAGTTCTCCCGTCACATTGGCACCACCCAGTGCTAGCGATGCGGCATGTATTTCAAGCAGGTCACGGTAATGCGCCGCTGCCAGATTGAGCACGACGATGAAGGCGATGCCGATCGGCAGCCCGACAAGCGCTGCTGCAAAGGACCAGCGTTTTTGCGGATTGGTCAGGTGACGCAAGCACAGATATCCGATCACGAAAAAGGCCGTGATGACATTCACGAAAGAAACCGTGATGGCTTGCAACCAGCCACCCAGGAGGCCGAGATCGGAACTGCCGGAGAAGAAATAGGCATTCGCAAGACCCTCAAACAGGACCAGCGCCGCCAGAACAGAGAAAGTTAGGATATGAGAATCCGGGTAGATCGCAGACCGCTCGATCGGCTTTCCGGGATTGCCGCTCTTTTCCTTGCCGATGGGATCATCAAAGGCCCAGCCGGATGTACGGCGGAAAGCGCGCAGGTTCTCGAAATCCCGGCGTGCCCGGGACAATGCAAACTGAAGATCAAAATCCTGAATGTGTGCACCATTGGAAAAATGATCACTCGCAAGAGCGCGCGACCTGTGATCGCGTTCATTCTCCGGCTTGTAGAATTGCCGTGTCGCAGTTTCGTTCAAATCGTTCAAAGCCATTTTCTCCCCCAAGAATTATTTTAGACAGCCCACGCCGGGAGTGACGCAATGAGTTCGTTAACCATGAAATGTGGCAGATTACGGCGGCAATGCGGGCTGAATTTGGGTGATTTGATGGGAAACCGGATCAAACTGTTTATGTTGCGTTCATAAAGGGAGGTCGGAATGGCAGCGACACGGCGTGAATTACTGGGTGGTCTGGCGTTTGGGGGCAGTGCTCTGGCTCTCGGAACGGGGGCACAGGCGCAGGACGCTTTGACTGCGGAAACGCTTCAATGCGCGGAAGGCCTGTTCGGAATTGACTATACGGAGTCTGAAGTCGAGCAGATGATCATCGGTCTTGATGATTGGGCAGAAAGCGCGGCGCGGCTTCGTGCTATTGATCAGCCCAACACGCTGCAACCGGCCACAACATTCGATCCACGTTTGCCCGGAGTGTCTTACCCAACGCATAGCAGGGAATCCGGCGATGTTCCCGGCGAAGATCCGGGGCCTGTACCATCTACCGAAATTGACATTGCATTCGCGCCGGCATGGAAGCAGTCAATCTGGCTTAGAACCGGGCAGATTTCGTCCGAACGATTGACACGAATATATCTCGATCGCATCGAACGTTTCGGGGCGGACCTCGAATGTTTCGTCACCGTGACGCCGGCACTCGCCATGAGTCAGGCCCGCGATGCAGACGCCGTAAGAGCGCGCAACCAACCCACAAGCCCGATCCATGGTTTGCCTTATGCGCTCAAGGACATAATCGACGTGGCCGGTATCCGTAGCACATGGGGTGCGACCCCGTTTCAGGACCGGGTCGGTGACATTGATGCGGCCGCATATGAACGCCTCCGGGACGGCGGAGCGGTCCTTTTAGGAAAATCCACAAGCGGTGCGATTGCCTATAATGATCTCTGGTTTGGTGGTTTGACGAGAAACCCCTGGAACACGGATGAAGGGTCCTCCGGCTCAAGTGCCGGCTCAGCGTCAGCAGTCGCCGCTGGTCTGGCCAGTTTTGCAATAGGCACTGAAACGCTGGGCTCGATAGTTTCGCCCTCGCACCGTTGCGGGACGACAGGACTCCGCCCGACTTTCGGGCGTGTTTCGCGGGCCGGTGCCATGGCGTTGTGCTGGTCGCTCGACAAGATTGGCCCGATTACGCGTGAAGTAGCGGACACGGCACTCATTCTTGGCGCGCTCAATGGTCACGATGTGGCAGATGCATCATCCTTGGACACAAACTTCGGCGTTGACTGGTCCTTTGATCCATCACGGCTGAGAGTTGGCCATATTCCCGGCGATTTTGACAATGCTGCGCCGCCCGACCGCGCCGCCCTCCAGGCTGTCCGCGGCCTTGGTTGCGAACTGGTTGAGATAGAAATGCCGGACCTGCCCTATGGCGCGCTGGGGACGGTGGTAGAGGTAGAAGCGGCGGCCGCATTCGAGGAGCTTACCCTGACCGGCCAAGACGATGAGTTGCGCTGGCAGGAGCCTCGAGCATGGCCCAACACCTGGCGTCGGGCCCGGCTCCGCTCGGCGGTTGACTACATCAATGTCGACCGGTTCCGGCGCAGTGTTTGCGAGGTCATGGCAGGCATTTTTGAACAATGCGATGTGGTCATCGGGCCGAATTTTGCCTCCAACATGCTGCTGATCACGAATTTCACCGGCCATCCCGGCCTGATTTTCCGGTCGGGATTTGTCGACAGATCACTCAATCCGTTAACTGCCAGTGGGGCGGAGCCTCTGGATACCACTTTCCGTATGCCGCATGGCACATCACTCTGGGGACCGCTATTCAGGGAAGATCGGTTGCTCCAGTTGGGCCGGGCCATCGAATCGCGACTGGGTATATCAGATGAACGGCCGGAGCAGTTTTCATGATGGAAGATCACGTTTTCTATGATTGTGCCACAGCGCCCAGCCCACGCAGGGCGCGCATTTTCATTGCGGAGAAAGGACTGGAGATACCAACGGTTCAGGTCGATTTGCGAAATGGGGAACAATTGGGAGACGAATTCCGGGCCATCAATCCGCGCTGCACCGTTCCGGCACTGAAGTTACCAGACGGAACTGTCCTGGGGGATAATGCATCTATTGCCCGCTATCTGGAGGAAGTCCGTCCGGATCCACCGCTGATGGGGCGGCAAGCGGTGGAAAAAGCGGTCATTGCAGAATGGAATGCCATCGCGGAAAGCGACGGCTTGTTGGCCATGGCAGAAATCATCCGCAATTCCTTGCCCGGCATGAAGGGGAGGGCGCTGACCGGACCGCGTAATTACGCGCAAATTCCCGAACTGGCCGACCGTGGAAAAGAACGCATTGGGCAATTTTTCGAGTTATTGAATTCTCGCTTGATGGACCATGCTTATCTTGCCGGTGGTGATTTTTCCGTTGCCGACATAACCGCTTTTGTCGCGGTTGAGTTCGCAGGCTGGGTTAAGCTGGCTCCGAACCGGAATCAGACTGCCCTCATCGAATGGCAAACGGCGATCGCCCAGCGGCCAAGCACCAGGAAGTGAACAGCGTTTATGTGGCTTCCCTGCAACGATAAGCATCAAAAACGCCGCCAAAGCCCTTCGGGCGTCCGTGCTACCTCCCATTCTCTGCCGCAAGGTCCTTTTGCCTTGGCAGGAAATAAGACAGAATTATAAAACGAAAAACGGCGAAAAGCCGATAACACGGTGAAAAACCGAACAGTGTGTAACTGGCAAGACCAGGACCGGGAGAAACAGAATGAAAACCTTTACCCGCGCGGCCCTAATGGCTGCCGTATCAGCCGCCGCATTTACCGCACCGGCATTCGCTCAGGAACGTCAGACGGTGGATGTCATCACCGTGACGGCGCAGAAGCGTGAACAGGGCATCCAGGATGTTCCGGTGGCCGTGACTGCCTATACCGCCGAACTGCTGCAGAACTCGGGGGTTCGCGATATTCGCGACCTGGCAGTCATTGCGCCCGGCCTGAATGTCACGTCAACAACCAGCGAATATTCGACAACGGCGCGCATCCGCGGCGTCGGCACGGTGGGGGATAATCCGGGCCTTGAATCTTCCGTGGGTATCGTGATCGATGGCGTGCCGCGTGCCCGCAACGGCGTCAGCTTTGGCGATCTGGGCGAAGTCGAGCGTATTGAGGTTCTTCGCGGACCACAGGGCACGCTCTTCGGTGCCAACACTTCGGCTGGTATTATCAACATCGTCACCGCAGGGCCGGAATTTGAATTCGGTGCCAATGCAGAAGCCACCTATATGACAGACGGGGCCGACGGTTTCCGAATTGCCGGAAGTGTGACCGGACCGCTCGTCGAAGATCAGGCGGCGTTCCGGCTTTATGCTGCCCGCGGGGACCGTGACGGTTTTCAGACCGTTCAGACCTTTGGCGGTCCACGCACGATTGGCGAGGACAACAATCAGGACTTCTATACGGTTCGCGGCCAATTGCTTTTCAATCTGGGTGAGCGCGGCGAGCTGACGCTGCAGGCGGACTTTACCAACCGTGACGAGAATTGCTGCGGCGCGCCAAGCATTGTTTCGGGCCCGACCGCGGGCGCGATCAACGCGCTCGTCCCTGGAGGCCGCCCGATGCCAGGGGCTGAAGATCCGTTCAGCCGCGTCATCCAGTCCAACCGGGACACGACCCAGGATATCGAGGATGGCGGCTTCCAGTTCGAATACACTTATGATTTCGAGAATTTCTCGCTGACGGCCATCGGCTCCACGCGTGATTATGAAATCACCACCGGGCAGGATACCGACTTTACCGGTGCCGACATTGTGTATCGCGACCCCTCACTGAATTCATTCGAATTCGGCAATTCCACGTTCGAATTGCGGGCGCAGGGTCAACGCGGTAATCTGGATTGGCTTGTTGGTGGCTTCTTTTCCACCGAAGACCTCGTTCGCCGCGATGCGATCCAGTATGGCTCTGATTTCGAAGCCTATCTGGGTCTGATTGGGGGCGGTAACCCAACGCTCGTTACCACCCTGGCAAATGGACTTGGCGGCGCCTTCATTCCCGGTTTCACGCCATTTGCACCGGGTCAGGGCTTCCCGGCAGGAAGCGCAAACAGTGGTGGCGACCGTTATGAGCAGGATGGACAGACTTTCGGCCTCTTCACGCACAACACCTTTGCTGTAGCGGAAAACACAGACATCACCTTCGGTCTGCGTTGGAACTCAACCGAGAAGGACGCTACCGCTCAATTCTCTCCGGCAAATGCCCCGGCCTGTGACGTCTGGGAGGCCGTGTTTGGCGAAGCTCTGGATTTCTCGACGGCCCAGAACCAGGCAATCCTCGCAGGCTTCTCGCAAGCTTCCCAGGTGCCGGTTGCCAGCTTGATCCAGTTCGGAACCTTTACCTGCCTGCCGAGCGCTCGTGATGTCTACTCCAACATCAACTTCAACGAATCGCTGTCGGAAGACGAAGTCACCGGCCTGATTTCGCTGTCGCATCGCTTCAACGATGATTTCCTGATGTATGGGACCTATTCGCGGGGGTACAAGGCCGGCGGATTCAACCTGGATCGATTCACACAAGCCGGGTCCAATCAGGTAAATTTCACGAATGTCCTCGCGGGTACCAGCCCGTATCCGGCCCAGTTTGATCCGGAAATAGTAAATTCGTTTGAGATCGGTTTTAAAACCGAAGCGCTCGACGATACGCTCTTGGCAAACCTTTATCTGTTCCATTCAGACTTCGAGTCCTTCCAGTTGAACACGTTCAACGGCTTGGCCTTCTTCGTGACGTCGCTGAATGAAGGGGCTGTCACGCAAGGCGCTGAATTCGAACTCTTGTGGTTCCCGGAAACCGTGCCGGGCCTGACGATACAGGGTGGCGTCACCTATGCGGACGCGACCTATAACAGCTTTGCTCCGACCGGCACGCCGGACGTCGACCGCCTGTCCGGCCAGAACTTCTCGCTGGCTCCGGAATGGTATACGTCGGGTTCCATCAGCTATGTCCGCCCGTTCGGTGATGGCATGGAATGGCTGGCGCATCTGAGTGGCCGCTACATGTCGGATCAGAACACAGGGTCTGATCTGGATCCTGAGAAAATCCAGGACGGCTATGCTGTTTTCAATGGCCGTATCGGCATTGGGGCTGATGACCAGAGCTGGGCTTTGGAACTGTTTGCCAACAACCTGTTTGATGAAGACTATATTCAGGTTGGCTTTGACGGTCCCTTCCAACCGGGGTCGTTCAATGCCTTCCTCGGTCAGCCGCGGACATGGGGTGTAACGCTCCGCGCCCGCCGCTAACGGGCTCAAGGCAGTAAATGAGGGCCGGAGCCATGCTCCGGCCCTTTTTCTTTGCCAAAGAATCACAGACTCTGGATGAAGGGGCATCTTGTATTATGATGCCTTGGGAAAGTGAGTGCTGAATGTCACCGGAACGCCGTACATTGCTGATCGGGATTGCCGTGTTCCTGGCATTTTCTGTTTATGTGACTGTCTTCAGTCCGATCTCGCCGGGACGTCTCGAAGCACGGCTTCAGTCGGCTGCCGAAACGGCCATTGCGGACCGGCGATTCCGATGGGCGAGCGTTGCAGTCGTTGGTCAGACCGCAACTCTGTCAGGGCGTTGGCCAGATGAAGCCGTTTATGAAGCGGCGATGGATGCATTGCGGGCCTCGGAATGGTCGGGCGGCTGGCTGGCCGGTGGCATTACGCGGATCATTGACGAGACAACCGCCCAGCAGGGCGAGGCGGCAAGCCGGATCATCGCTGTGTTGACACCGGAAAACATTACGCTGACGGGCATTGCGCCGGGCGATGCTGCGAGAACAGGATTGCTTGATCAGGCGCTTCCTCTATTCCGGGGACGCATACAGCCGCGGCTGGCGGCGAGGTCGGGTACGGCCAGCCCGGATGACTGGATAAACACCGCGATGGCGTTACTGACCGGTCTGGAACGGCTTGAACAAGGCGCGGCCATTCTCGATTCCAATACGGCTGTCCTTTACGGTGTCGCCCAAAGCAATGATGATGCGCAGGAAATTCAGGTAACACTGTCCAGCCTGCCGGAAGGCATTCAGCCGGTTTTCCTCATTCTGACCGATGGCGATATCGTGGGCAGCGTAGTCACACAAGCCGAGTGCACGATTTTACTCGAGGCGGCCTTTGCAATGGGCCGTTTAAGATTCAATCCCGGGAGCGCATCGCTCTCGCCAGCAGGGCGTGTTGGACTGGAGCATGTCGCGGCTGTTATTTCAGCCTGCCCAGCGGACCAGTTGAGCGTCAGTGTGCGGCCAGTCGTCAGTGGCGACACCGAAGCCGAAAGCCTGGCAATACAGCGTGCACAGGCTGTAAGGGCGGCGCTCATTACCTTTGGCGTCGCAGAAGCCCGGATTGGCGTAATCGCAGATGCGGATCAGGATCAACTTGTCCGGATTATTCTGGATAATGAAGGAGACGGCTGAATGCTCTGGTTAATCTGGCAGATGTGGTTTTTCCTGCTGCTCGCTTTCCTGATCGGACTGGGGCTGGGTTGGCGGCTTTGGTCGGCCTCTGGTGAAGCCGGACGCGCATTGCAAGCCGCCAAGGATGAAATCGGTCGCTTGCAACGCGAGAATGACAGTCTTTCCAGCGTTGCCGCAAGGCATCAGGCAGCGCTGGAAACCCGCAAAACGGCTGGAGAAACGCAAGCATCTGAGTCGAAAATAAAAGCCGCGCAGTCTCTTAAATCGAAAAAGAATGCGCCCAGAAAAAAAGCGGAAAAAACCGCCTCAGCGACACCAGTTGTGAATGATCTGACGGCGATCAAGGGACTCGGACCGAAGACCGCCGCTGCGCTCAATGCAGATGGTATTACGTCTTTTGCCCAGATTGCAGGCTGGACCTCAGCCGAAATTACTGAATGGGACGAAAGACTGAAGACCCGGGGCCGGATCGCCCGCGAGGACTGGGTCAGCCAAGCGAAGGCAAAGCTGAGCTAGCCGATTGCCCGTAGCACGTCCCGGGCATCATAGGCTTCAGGACTGTCCGGACGTGGGCCCGACCGGATCAAAATTTCAATATAGACGGTCTTGTCACCGGCTCCTGGCGCAAACTGGATTCCTAGCCCGACACTGCTCCCTGAATAACGGCGCGACCCGAATGTCTGGCCTACCGAGCCCCCGACGCGAACCGGACGCTCATTGTCCCCATCACTCGAACGCGAAACGATTTCGAACCAGTCTCGTCCCTGTTCCAGAGTGAGATCGGCAGCACGCCTCAAGGCAAGATTTTCGAGTTCCTCAAAACTGACATCAGAACCGCCATCAAACCGGATGCGAAACCGGTCTGCTTCGATCTGCCGCTCCGAATACCCGCGGTCACTACCATTTGCGGGGGCATAGATGGTTGGGCTTGAGGCGCATGCGGCGACGCTTGCGCAAAGCCCGATGATGATCAGTTTATACATTGCCGGTCTCCTCAAGACTTTACGGCGACCTCCATGCGTTGCAGGAGATTCAATGCGCTTTCCGCGATCACGGTTCCGGGCGGGAAGACCGCTGCGGCTCCCATCTGACGCAAGACGGCTTCATCGTCCGGCGGAATAACCCCGCCAACGATAACCAGCATGTCCTCACGTCCGCGATCACGCAAGGCATTCCGTAAAGCTGGCAAGAGGGTAAGGTGGCCAGCCGCCAGTGATGACATCGCCGCCGCGTGGACATTCTCCTCGTCTGCCAACTCGGCCGCCTCTTCCGGTGTTTGAAAGAGGGGGCCGATCACCACCTCCCAGCCCATATCTGCGAAAGCGGATGCCACAACTTTCTGTCCGCGATCATGGCCATCTTGGCCGAGTTTTGCGATCAGGATTTTTGGCTTACGGCCGGTGCGGTTTTCGAAGGCACGGGCGGCCTTGACCGCTGCAGCAACCTTGGCATCAGTTCCGGCTTCGTCGGCATACACCCCTTTGATAACGCGGATTTCAGCTTCATGGCGATTGAAGACCTGCTCCATCGCAGCTGACATTTCACCAACAGTGGCTTTTGCCCGGGCAGCGTCCACACATAGCGCAAGCAGGTTTCCGCCTTCGCGGGCGGCACGGGTCAGTGCCAGAAGCGCGGCCTCAACAGCACTGTCTTCGCGTTCCTCCCGTATGCGCTTCAGTTTCTCTTCCTGTTCCTTGCGGACCTGGTAATTGTCCACTTTCAGTACCGGCACGTCCTCGTCTTCCTCGAGGATGAATTTATTGATGCCGACAATTGTCTGTTGTCCACTATCGATGCGAGCCTGGGTCCGGGCAGCGGCTTCCTCGATCCGCAGCTTTGGGGTGCCTTCAGCAATGGCTTTTGCCATTCCACCAAGTGCGTCGATTTCGTGGATGTGATCGAGCGCTCGAGCTGCAAGGTCCTGTGTCAGGCGCTCGACATAATGGGATCCGCCCCATGGATCGATGGCATCGATCAGGCGGCTTTCCTCGGCGAGAACGAGCTGGGTGTTGCGCGCAATGCGGGCAGAGAAATCCGTTGGTAGCGCCAAGGCTTCATCCAGTGAGTTGGTATGAAGCGACTGTGTGTGGCCGTCGATGGCCGCAATGGCTTCGAGTGCCGTACGTCCGACATTGTTGAATACATCCTGCGCGGTCAGGGACCAGCCTGAAGTCTGGCAATGAGTCCTCAGGCAGATGGATTTGTCCGATTTGGGCTCGAAGCGTTGTTGCACCAGCCCCGCCCAGAGCAAGCGCGCGGCCCGCAGTTTGGCAATTTCCATAAAGACATTCATGCCAATGCCGAAGAAGAAGGAGAGACGTGGCGCGAACATGTCGACATCCAGCCCCGCCTCGATGCCGGTTCTGATATATTCGATGCCGTCTGCAATCGTATAGGCGAGTTCGATATCGGCCGGTGCTCCTGCTTCCTGCATGTGATAGCCGGAGATCGAAATGGAGTTGAATCGCGGCATGTTTTCAGCCGTATAGGCGAAAATGTCCGAGATGATCCGCATCGAAGGTTGGGGCGGATAAATATAGGTGTTGCGCACCATGAACTCTTTCAGAATATCATTCTGGATGGTGCCCGACAGTTGTTCCGGTTTGACGCCCTGCTCTTCGGCGGCTGCGATATACAGGGCCATAACAGGCAGGACGGCCCCGTTCATCGTCATGGAAACGCTCATTTCATCGAGCGGAATTCCGTCGAACAATTCCCGCATGTCATAAATGGAATCGATGGCCACGCCGGCCATGCCGACATCCCCCGCGACACGCGGACGATCGCTGTCATATCCACGATGCGTCGCCAGATCGAAAGCAACCGACAGCCCCTTCTGACCCGCAGCCAGATTACGGCGATAGAAAGCATTTGAGTCTCTGGCCGTTGAAAACCCGGCATACTGGCGGATCGTCCAAGGACGCTGCAGGAACATGGTCGGGTAGGGGCCGCGAATAAACGGTGCGGCACCCGGTAGGGTCTTGCTCAGACGTTTATCAACATCTTCTGCGCCATAATCAGATTTTATTTCAATACCTTCCGGGGCTTTCCAGCGAGTTTGCGCAGCGCCTTTCCCGGACAGATTTGCCTTGAATTCCTGTTTCGAGAAATCGACGCGATGGCTCATGAACTCGCTCCGTTTTGCGCGGCATCCTCGAGCCGGATGGATGGAAACAGCAGCACGCTGGCGGGTGGTGTCCGGCCTTCCTTATATTTCATCTCGCGCAGCTCCGGTGCAGCATACCGGTTGATACCGAACAGGACGCGTTCGCCGCGCTCATACATGGCAAGCAAAGCTGTCCTTGCCGTTTCAACCTGGGAGACGAATTCGCTGCCGGCCGTGATCGCGGAATAACCGCCATCGGCTTCAATCGACTGGAACATTCTCCAAGCGTGTTCCCCTAGTTGAGCTGTCAGATGCTCATGCAGATAGGAACCACGCGCCGGATCATCCACCAGGCCAGAATGTGATTCTTCTTGCAGCAGAATGTGTAGATTTCTGGCAGCCCTGCGCGCCAGACGATCGGGCCGGCCGAGCGCATGGGTCGCCGGCAGGACAGTGAGGCTGGTCACGCCGGAACAGGCCGCGGCAAATCCGGCGGCGGACGTTCTGATCATATTGGTCCATGGCGCCTTGCGTGTCATCATCCGGCCAGATGTCACCGCACGAATTTTCGGCGCGCTGGAGGCGGCGTCATATGCTGATAGAATATTCTGGAGCACCAGATAGCCTGCCCGGATTTTGGAAAGCGACAGGTGAATATCGGCGTCGACGGCAAAAAGGACTTCGATCTGTGCGACCGCCTGGGTGGCAGAAAGGCCTGCCTCGATGAGCCTGCCGAAGGCTTCAGCAAACCCTGCAGCTGCAAAGGCAAGCTCCTGCGCTTCGGTCCCCCCGGTTTCGTGGATGACGCGGGCGTCAATGCAGGCGATGCAAAAACCAGGGTGGTTTTTGGCCAGGTCGGCCAGGCGGTCATCAGCGGCATCGAGACCCAGTCCGGCCCGGTTTGCGCCCGCCTTTTTCATCCAGCCTGCAAACAGGCCGGGGTCGAAATCATGTCCGGGTTCCAGAAACACGGGCGCAATCGAAACGTCCACGCCATCAAGCGCTCGACCCAGGTCATCTTGATCGGAAATGGCCACGCCAAAAACGCCCTGCGGGTCAATATGCAGCCCGATTTCAGAAACACCGCCCATCAGGTCTGCCAAGATTGCCGTATTTGCCTCTGACGGGCTGGATTCGGTGAAAAACTGCCGGATCTGCCAGGGCCGAAACCCATCAGTACGAGGCGCAGCAGCGGCACCGAGACGATCCGCCGCGAAGAAAACAGGCCCGCGTTCAATGCCATCCGGCGTGCGCCGCACCAACGTCGAAACGAAGTCTTCACCGCGTAAAGCCGCGTCTGCGAGCGCACGCCAGTGATCGGCGCTGTGTGAGGGTAATCCGTCAATCAGAGTGTGGAGCGTTTCGGTCATCAATGAATTCCTGCTGGCCGCTTTCTTGAGAAGAAAAAGGCGCGGGCAAGACCAGAGGTCAAGCCGCGAGGGCATGGAGAGCGCCTGACGTTATCCGCTCCGTCCCGGTCTGCGTCTAGCCTTGAGGTCCGAATATGGAGCATCGCAAGCATGACCACAGAAAAATCCCCCCGGCTCGGACTTGATTTCATTATGGCGGCGCAGGCTCAGAAACATGTCACTGTAAACGAGACATTCCGGCGGCTGGATGGTCTGGTTCAGGCGCGCGCCTTGAGCCGCACGGTAGAGGCGCAGCCATCTGGCCCGGCCGAAGGCGATGCCTACATTCTCACCATGGGGAGGTCAGGAGAGGCGTGGTCCCTGATGTCGCCGGACAGTCTGGCATTTTTCCGGGATGGGGAGTGGACGGAGATTCTGCCGGTTGATGGCCTGGCCGTCTGGGTGAGCGACGAAGCCGGTTTCGTCATTTTCGACGGAACCGGCTGGACTGCCGCCAGTGACACGATCGGCCAGCTGCATGGTTTGAATCTACTGGGAATTGGCACCACGGCAAATGCGGCAAACCCGCTCTCGGCCAAGCTGAACGCTGCCTTGTGGACTGCAAAGACCGCAGGGGAGGGTGGCTCAGGTGATTTGCGATATACCCTGAACAAGGAAACCAGCAGCGATGTGCTCTCCCTGCTGTTCCAGAGCGGGTATTCCGGCCGCGCCGAACTGGGATTGATCGGCGACGATGAGCTTCTCCTGAAAATGAGCGAAGATGGCAGCAGCTGGACCGAATTGCTGTGTGCATCACCAACCCGGCTTTCCATTCCCGCAAGCGACGGTCTGACAGTAGCTTCTATCAACGGCACGGCGCCGGGCCAGCGCCGGAATCTTGTGATCAATGGCGATTTTTCAATTGCCCAGCGGGGTACCGATTTCTCCGGAATTTCAGCGGGAAACTACACGCTGGACCGGTGGCTCCTGGCGTCGGAAGGCGGAATGGCTGCCAGCATATCGCAAGAAAGTTTTGCGCCAGGTCAGGCAGATATTCCCGGTGCCCCGGCATACCATCTGCACTGGAGCCTGACCGGTACGGCAAGCGGCAATCCCCGGATTGAACAGCGTGTGGAAAATGTCCGGTCTTTGCCAGCAGGCGAGGCCATGATGAGTTTTTTCGCCCGGGGGTCGCGCGCAGTCACACTCATTTCAGGACTCAGCCGGAATTTTGGCTCAGGCGGATCGGCGACCGAGAATCTTGCACAGGAGTCCCTTGCACTGACGACGGATTGGCAGAGATTTGAAATCACGGTCGCCGTCACCAGCCTGTCCGGAAAAGTCCTGGGAACAGCACATTTTCTCGGCTTGGAATTCCATTTATCGCCTGGAGAAACCTCGGTCGATATTGATCTCGCTGACGTCCAGCTGGAATGCGGCCCCGTCGCCAGCCGGTTCGAGCGCCTGAGCGCGGCCGACAATCTACGTTCATGCCAGCGATATTTTGCGAAAACCTGGCCACAAGGTGTGGAGCCGGGCAGTGCTACTGAGCAGGGCAGCCTTCTGAGTGCGACGTCCGGTCCATCCACGACCGCAATATTTGACTGGCGGTTCCCGGTAGAGATGCGCGCCGCCCCCAGCCTGACGATTTATTCGCCGGCAACGGCTGCGACTGAGAAAATCGACGCTGGCGGTACAGACCTCAATGCGTTGCCGCTCAATATTTCTGCCGCTTCTGCAGGCTTTCAATCAGCGTCGCATTCCGCGCTGGAACTGGCCCGTGCGCATGCGACGGCCAGCGCTGAACTCTAGGGGGCTCCACATGACAGGCACGTTTGGTGCACCCACGCGCGATGCAGCGCGCATCATAAACACGAAATGCACTGAACATATCGGTGCGGAGGTATAGACGATGGATATCGCAGATATCGGCGCGTCGGCCCTGTCGGGCGGTCTTCTCGGCACTCTGGGGACAGCATTGGGACGCATTACCGGGTATTTCGAGCGCCGCGCGGAGTTCGGCCAGGAACGGGAACGCTGGACACATGAATTGCAAATGGAAGAACTGCGTGCCCGGAACGCAGCTTCAGCAGCGCAGAGCGAACGTGAGACAGCGTTGCAAACGGCACGGTTTGATGCGCTCGGCGAAAGTCTCCGCGGTGATGCAGCACTTGAGTCCGGCTATGCTTGGGTATCCGCTGTTCGCGCACTCGTGCGGCCGGTTCTGACACCGCTCTTGTGGGCGCTTTATCTGATCGTTTTCTTTGTCGTCATGAATGGCACGGCAGATCACTTCATCGCTGACGATGTGGAAGCTGAATTCATCGGATACTTCATTTCCAACATCGCGTTTACGGCAAGTGCCGCGACATTGTGGTGGTTCGGAGACCGCGCGCGGCCTTTACCCCGTCGCTAGGCAGCACCTTCTGCAAGCCGGGCAAGCGAAGATTTCAAAGCCGGATAAACCGCATCTGTCATGGCGTGTCCGTTTTGCTGGATCAGGGTCAGCCTTGCATGCGGGCAGGCATTTTTCAGCCGGAACGCAGCGTCGGTAGGACACACCATGTCATACCGGCTCTGGATGATTTCCATCGGAATGCTGGCAAGGCGACCTGCATTGCGGATCAGCTCGTCCGGTTGAAGAAAACAGCCATTGGCAAAATACTGCGCTTCTATAAGCGAATGCGCAGCCACGAATTCCGGACCGCGCGAAGCAAGGCCTTGCCGGACTTTCTCAGGCGTGGCGTCGAGCCAGGAGATCCGATCCTCGTATTCGGTCCATCGGTATAGCAAGGATCGCCGCAATTCTGTCAGAGAGACAGAGGATTCTGCCAGACGCTTGAGGTCTGGCATCCCTGAATCAATCTCCTCTTGCATTGCATCGCGGACCGAGGCGAAAAAAGCTCGCACATTCATTTGATCCGGACCGGCCATTCCGCCTAGAAAATCCGTGAACGCATCGGGAAACAGGCTGGGCGCGCCAGGTGCGCAATGCCACCAGGCCAGCTCCTTGTCGGACGCCAGGAAAATACCTTCTACCAGCAGGCCACCGATGGCATCAGGGCAGGCTTCGGCATAGGCGAGAGCGAGCGTTGATCCCCAGGAGGGGCCGGCAACGACCCAGCGCTCAAAACCGAAGTGTGATCGTAAGGTTTCAATGTCCGCGATCTGGTTTTGAGTCGTATTTCCGTCTAGCGAGAAAAGCGGCTTTGATCGGCCGCAGCCGCGTTGATCAAACAGCACCACGTCAAACACATCCGGATCGAAATACCGGCGATGGGTTGAGGTGCAGCCGGATCCCGGCCCGCCATGCAGAAAGACAGCTGGCAGGCCGCCTTTTTTCCCGCATCTTTCCCAATACAGAGAACCGCCGTCATCTGTTGGATGAAAGCCGGTTTCGAAGGGAATAATGTCCGGAAAAAGATTCATGAAAATGGTGCCGCAAGGCAGGATTGAACTGCCGACCTCATCATTACCAATGATGCGCTCTACCACTGAGCTACTGCGGCCAAAGCCATGGATCGCGGCGTATACCCCATGCTGCCGCGCTCGCCAAGTCCGCCTTGACGAGAACGTGCAGCATCGTCACATCAGTGTCCATGAGTAAGAAAGACACCTCCCGAGAAACATCTGGCCGCCCAAAACCTGGCACCAGCCGGGAAGACCGCCTGGCGGAGGCGCTGCGCAAGAATTTGCGCCGCCGGAAAGCCGCAGCGAAGGCTGCCAGAACGCCTTGAAATGGCCATTGGCAGGGGTTGAACTATTGCGGTTCACAGGCAAGAGCAGGGTTTCATGGATTCGATAAAAATACGCGGCGGCAATCCTTTACGCGGTGAAGTGACGATTTCAGGTGCCAAGAATTCGGCGCTGAAGCTGATGGTCGCCACGCTGCTAACCGGCGAAAAACTGACCTTCACACGGATGCCCGATCTCGCCGATACGCGGTTTCTGTCCACATTGCTGGAACATTTGGGCGCAGATATTACCCGCAATGGCAGTGAAATGACCCTGCAAACGGCCAGCCTGTCAAATGCCGAAGCGCCCTATGACCTGGTCCGAAAGATGCGTGCGAGCTTTAATGTTCTCGGTCCCTTGCTGGCCCGCAATGGAGAAGCTCGTGTCTCCCTGCCCGGAGGGTGCGCCATTGGTGCTCGTCCCGTCGACCTGCACCTCAAGGCGCTCGAATCGCTGGGAGCCGGGATCGAGCTTGCTGATGGATATGTTGAGGCCAGGGCGAAAAACGGCCTCGTAGGCGCGCAGATTGTTTTCCCCTTTGTATCCGTCGGCGCGACCGAACACGCCATGCTGGCGGCGGTTCTGGCGAAAGGCGAAACAGTGCTGGAAAACGCTGCACGTGAGCCGGAAATCCAGGATCTCGCCAATTGCCTGAACGCCATGGGCGCGAAAATATTTGGCGCGGGTAGTGCTACGATCACCATTGAAGGCGTCGGCCGTTTGACAGGTGCCAGACATGCGGTTGTGCCGGACCGGATCGAGACGGGAACTTATGCCCTGGCTGCGGCCACTGCAGGCGGCGATGTCTTGCTGCGTGATGCGGTCTGGAAGCATAATTCCGCTCTATGGGACCTGATGATGGCGGCAGGCGCATCTGTCTCCGAGGAAAAAGAGGGTGTCCGCATCAGAGCCTCCGGGGGGCGCTTGCGGGCGACCGATATGGAAACGCGGCCCTATCCGGGCTTTCCAACCGATGAGCAGGCCCAGTTCATGGCCGCCATGTGCGTGGCCGAGGGCCGGTCCGTCATTCGTGAGACGATTTTCGAAAACCGTTTCATGCACGCGCCGGAGCTTATGCGTATGGGCGCGAAGATTGACCTGCGGGGCAATGAGGCGGTTGTGACCGGCGTTGAAAAACTGCGGGGCGCGCCGGTAATGGCCACTGATTTGCGCGCCTCGGTGTCGCTGGTGATAGCGGGACTGGTTGCCACAGGTGAAACAATGATCGGGCGAGTCTATCATCTGGATCGGGGATTCGAGCATCTGGAAGCCAAGCTGGCCGGCTGTGGCGCAGATATCGACCGGATAAAGGAATAGGACCGGGCTGTGCCACGACGCCAACCAATCAGGCTTGCAGCGCAGGATGCTGACGATCTGGCCGTGATTTCCGCCGCGTTGCAGGATGCTGTGGCGCAGCTGGGTGACTTCACCTTTGACCGCAAGACGCGCCGGTTTACGGCGGTTTTCAACCGTTTCCGTTGGGAGGACGGCAAAGCCCGTCAGGGATGGCGCACGCGTTCCGCCCTTGATGTCTCAAGCGTTCTGCACGTCAGGTCCAAACGCCTGAAACAGGATGCTCCCGGCGCAATCGTGTCGCTATTATCCCTGACTTTCGAGGAAGGCGATGCGCCCGGGGGCGAAATATGCTTCGCTTTTTCCGGCGGCGGCGAGTTACGCATCAAGGTGGAATGTATTGATGCCTTGCTGGTTGATATCGCCGAACCTTGGCCCGCCAAGGGGCGTCCGAAACACGAGACGGACGAATGAGTGCCTCGGAATACATTGTCTCGATCGAATTGCTGGGCCTGTCCGGCAGCGATACGACGGCGGATCGCGAACGCCGTGTCGCGGTTTCCGACCTGCTTGAGTCGAACCATTTCTCGCCCGAGGGCGATAATCTGGGGCCTTATAACGTCAACCTGTCGATTGATGATGGTAAGCTGGCCATCGATATCCGCACCGAAGCCGGCGAGGTCGTCCACGTCTTCATGTTTTCGCTCGGCCCGTTCCGGGGCATCTTCAAGGACTATTTCATGATCTGCGAAAGCTATCATGAGGCGGTGCGTGATTCCTCCCTGGCACAGATCGAGGCTATCGATATGGGGCGCCGGGGTGTGCACAATGAAGGGGCCGAACTCCTGCGTGAGCGCTTCATGGGCAAGATCGATGTTGATTTCGAGACCGCCCGCCGCCTCTTCACCCTGATCGGCGCCTTGCACCATCGCGCGGGCAGCAACTGATCTCGCAATCAATTAACAGGATTTGGGCTCGACTTGTGGCGGCCGCCAAGTCTATATACCGCGCCGCTTGACCATTTGTGTTAGGGTTGAGCGTTGATTCACCGCCAACAAGAGGAGCTCATGGCGAAAGAAGAACTATTGGAGTTTCCCGGCGAGGTGACGGAATTGCTTCCGAATGCCACCTTCCGCGTGAAACTGGAAAATGATCACGAGATCATTGCCCACACGGCGGGCAAGATGCGCAAGAACCGTATTCGCGTTCTTGCCGGCGACAAGGTGCTTGTCGAGATGACGCCGTATGATCTGACCAAAGGCCGGATCACCTATCGCTTCAAGTAATTTTCAGGCGTGTTGCTGGCATGAATGAGCCCTTGCGCCTTGTGCTGGCCAGCGCCTCTCCGCGGCGGCTTGAATTGCTGCGCCGCATCGGTGTGGAGCCGGATGAGGTCCGCCCCGCTGATATCGACGAATCCGAAATCCCGGGCGAGACACCGCGGCAACTGGCCGAAAGGTTAGCGCGATCAAAAGCTGCGGCCGTGGAAGCAAGCGATGCCATCGTGCTCGGCTCGGATACGGTGGTCTCAGTGGGCCGCCGCATTCTGCCAAAGACCGAGGATGAAGCCGAGGCGCGCAAATGCCTGGCGCTGCTATCGGGGCGCGGTCACCGCGTCTGGACCGGCGTGGCATTGACGGCCCCCGATGGCCGCATGGCCTCGCGGCTTGTGGAAACCCGGGTCACCTTCAAACGCCTGTCAGAGGATGAAATCAACGCCTATATCGCCAGCAGCGAATGGCAGGGCAAGGCCGGTGGTTATGGCATTCAGGGCATGGCCGAGGCCTTCGTCATGCGCTTGGCGGGCTCCTATTCCGGTGTGATGGGGCTGCCGCTTTATGAAACCGCAAATCTGCTTCGCGGCTTTGGCTATCCGGTGCTGTCCTCATGAACCGGCATATTGCGGTCGAGGAATGGGTAGGTGAAACCCGCGCCGCCATCGTCGAGAACGGGCAGATTGTCGAGCTTCATTTCGACCGCTGGAGCGAACAGGGCCAGCGCGTCTTTGCCGGCGAACTTTTTCTGGGCCGCGTGAAGAAGGTCGAGGGGGCGCTCAATGCCGCCTTTGTCGATCTGGGCCGTGGCGAGCCGGGTTTTCTGCCCTTCGGCAAGGCGGGGCGTCCGTCCGGTCTGCATGAAGGCGCGGCGATCCCTGTGCGCGTGACCCGTGAAGCCTTTGCCGAGAAGGGCCCGACCCTGGCGCTGGCCGAGCGTGACGTATCGGGCGATGCACCGCAACTGATTGAGGCCGATGCCAATCTGGCTGAGCGGCTGTTGCGCCGCTATCCCGAGGCCGAAGCAATCTGGGCTGATGAGGCCGGAATAGATATTTCAGCCGCCATCGAGGCGGCCATGACGTCTCGCATCCCGATTCCCGGGGGCGGGGTGCTGATCATCGAGCCGACATCGGCGCTGACCGCGATTGATATCGACAGTGCCGGACGCACCGCCAATGCCGGCCGCAAACTGGCGCTGGATCTCAACGTTGCGGCAATGCCCGAAATCGCCCGTCAGCTCCGCCTGCGCGGGATTGGCGGCAATGTTGTGGTGGATTGCCTGCATCTGCGCTCTCAGCCTGACCGCAAGGCGGTAGAAGGCGCGCTCAAGCGCGCCCTGAAAGCCGACCCTGCCCGCATAGATGTTCTGCCGATGTCGCCCTTTGGCCTGATCGAGCTGGTGCGCCAGCGGACCGGGCGCTCTATTGCTGAGGTCCTCAATGCCGGGCAGGGGCAGGCTTCCACTGAAACACTGGCGCTGACCGCTCTCAGGGGGCTTGAAAAAGAAGCAGTGGCCAACCGCGCCACGCAATTGGTCCTGCGCACATCTGCGGAAATCGCCCTCTGGCTTGAGGTAGATGCGATGGGCTGGCGTGGTGCCATGACTGACCGGATCGGTCCTCGTTTCGCACTCGAATCGCGGCAGGATGTCTTGCGTGATTTCATGGAGGTTGTGGCGGCGAGATGAAGGGTGTGAAGTGTCCGATCTGCAAGAAGCCGGCGGAGAAGAAATGGCTGCCCTTCTGTTCGAAACGCTGTGCCGATGCCGATCTCGGCCACTGGCTGGCGGAGGATTACACAATACCCGGTCCACCAGCTCCGCCTGACCTGCTTGATCCCTCTGCAGAAGACTGATCTTTCAACGCAAGAGGGCGTGGACAGGCTGCAATCTGCCGCCTATAAACCCGCCTCTCAAAAGGCCTTGCCCTGCAAGGTCTGCAAGGCGCCCGGGTAGCTCAGTTGGTAGAGCAGCGGATTGAAAATCCGCGTGTCGGCAGTTCAATTCTGTCCCCGGGCACCATTTTCACCCAGTCAAAAATCACCGCTCCCGGCGCCGCAGGGCGATCATCAGTATGATCAGCATTAACAGGGTGAAGACGCCGGAGACGATCAGGGCTTCGTTCGAGGCACCAGCCATCATCGGGCTTGCGGCTGCCACCCCATCCATATTTGCGCTATCCGCAGAGTGACTGCGCACCATCATTTCCGGCTCCGGCGCGCCGAAAACGGCCACGGCTGTCTCGTCCACGAAAAAGCCGAAGCGGTAAAACAGGCCGGAGACAACATCCGGCAGGCCCGCCAGCCATTGATTGACCGGAACGCCGAAGCGCTCGAGCAGGTCCAGACCGCCGGTGACAAACCCCACCAGCGACCCGATCGTGATCAGAAATCGGAACAACATGACAAACCTCCCCATCGACAAATCAGTTTCATGCGGGAAGCCTGCCCCTGGCAAGCTGAATATGGGCTGACACGCAACATGAGCGCCCGTTCATCCCGCGCCCGGATCAACCTGCCGCGTCATAGGCGCGACGCACAATTGTGATGATGCCATCATCAACCTCGTCTGGCGAATGCAGCGAGACGATATACTGGCACATACCGCCGGGCGGCACGGCCTTCATCAGCGGGTGATTGGCATCATCCTTCAGATTTATGCCGAGTTCAAAGCGGTCCTTGGTTTTGGGGCCCAGCATGGCGAACTGCTTCTTTCGCCGCAGAGCGACATAGCTCTTTTTCGGAGCCGTCTCGAACGCGCCAAAACCGTTGATACGTTTCATCAGCGCGTCATGGATCGGGCGCTGATGTGCCTTTGCGCCGCTATAGATGGCGTCCAGCGGGTCGGCTGGAGCGCCCGAGTCTTCAACAGACCGCCGCGCGACATGCACCAGCGTATTTGCATCGCCATGGCCGAGGCCCCAATTGTCCTTTACCCAGCTGACCATCTTGCCATGCTTGGACAAGCCTTGTGCCAGAATGTCTTTCGACAACTCGGCGCGGGATCGTCCGGTCTTCGTCTCGATATTCGCCAATTGGGTTTCGGCAGCCTTATCCAGTACGCTCATATCAGTCTCCGAATGCAGCTTTGACAAATCTTGCCTCTTCCCGACCGGGCATCAAGTCACTTTCGCGGCATTGTCCGGCCTGTTTCCGTCAATTGACCCTCGCGGTGAAGCACAGTCTATTTGCGGCCACGCGCGGGGCGGATGAATGCTGTTCAATTCCTTCGAATTTCTGTTTCTCTTTTTGCCCGCAACGCTCGGTGTCTATTATGTGCTGCGCCGATGGGTGGCGCACCATGCCGCGCTGGTGGCGCTGACGATTGCCAGCTTCGTTTTCTATGCGTGGTGGGATGTCCGCTACCTGCCGCTTTTGCTCGGCTCCATCATCATCAATCACCTTTTCGGTCTCGCCATTGCGCGATGGAGGCCACAGCCCTGGCTGGCGATTGGCGTGGTGCTCAATCTGGCCAGTATCGGCCTGTTCAAATATGCCGACTTCTTCCTGTCGAACATCAACGCCGTGGCAGGATCCAATCTGCCGCTGCCCGGTTTCGCCCTGCCGCTCGCCATCTCCTTTTTCACCTTCCAGCAGATCAGCTTTCTGGTCGATGTCGCACGCCGTGAAACCCGGCCCTCCGGCTGGCTGGGCCATGGGCTTTTTGTATCATTTTTCCCGCAATTGATTGCCGGTCCGATTGTCCGCCACGACCAGATCGCACCGCAATATGAAGACACGGATCGCAAGGATGACTGGGCGGAAAATATCGGTGTCGGCCTGTCCATCTTCGCCATCGGTATCTCCAAGAAAGTGCTGCTTGCGGATAATTTCGAACCCTTCGCCGCCAGCGCTTTCGGCGCAGCTGCCCGCGGCGACGAGGTCGGTCTGCTGGAGGCCTGGACCGGGGCGCTTTGCTACACCTTCCAGATATTCTTTGATTTTTCGGGCTATTCCGACATGGCCATCGGTCTGGCGCGCATGTTCGGCTATAAACTGCCGATCAATTTCAATGCGCCTTACCGGGCCCGGTCGATCATCGATTTCTGGCGGCGCTGGCACATCACACTGTCGCAATTTCTGCGCGATTATCTCTACATTCCGCTCGGCGGAAACCGCAATGGTCAGGCGCGCCGGGCAATCAATCTTGCCGTGGTCATGCTGCTGGGCGGGCTCTGGCATGGTGCGGCCTGGACTTTCGTTTTTTGGGGCGCCCTGCACGGGCTGGCACTGGGCTGGTGCAACTGGCTCAACAAGGTGCGGCCCAACGGGCTCTTACCATCCGCACCCTGGGTGTCTGTGGCTTTCACCTTTCTTTTTGTCGTCATCGCCTGGGTCTTTTTCCGGGCGACATCCTTTGATGCCGCGCTTTTGATGTTACAGGGCATGGCAGGGCTGCACGGCATCGGGCCGGGCGTGGGTGACGAACCCTTTATCGCCATCGCCATCGGCCTGGCGATTGTCTGGGGATTGCCGGATACCGCGTCAGTCTTCATGAAATGGTTTGATGACGCGACGCTGAAAACAGCAGGACTGGTGCCGCAAAAAGGTCTGCGCTTTACCACGCGCCCCTGGATATCGGGCACACTGGCCTTTTTGCTGTTTCTGTCGATCGTAAACGCCTGGAACACCGCGGAGTTCATTTATTACAACTTCTAAGTCCAAACCGCCCCTGACAATGAAGGGTTATGCTGTGCGCCTGGTGCTGACACTGGCGGCATGGCTGATCCTGTTTGGCGGATTCACCTTCATCGTGGATCCCTATCATGTGAATGCGTGGAGCGAGATACCGGGTGTAAACGAGCGCCGCACCCGTGCTCATGCCGATGGCTACCGGGTCGCTGTCGGTCATGGTCTGGTCGAAACACAGGCCGGAACCCTGCTGTTCGGCTCATCGCGTTCACATGACGGTTTCCCGCAGAACATTCCCGATTGGCCCGGCGGTTTCGAAAACATGGCCATGGGCGGAACCAACGCCTTCGAGATTGCCAATGCGGCTGCCCTGGCGGCGGAAAACGGACATCTGGACTGTGCCGTCATTGGTCTGGATCTGCGCGAATTCGGCGATTATCCGCGTGCCGATGCGACCTACTGGCTGACGCCGCTGGCGGGCGGGTCCCAACTCCAGTCCCATATCCAGACCTCGCTCTCGCTGGATGCCTTTGCCCGGGCGTTGCAGACCGTGATCGACAACGTGACGGGCGGTTCCGATGTGGACTGGGAAACCGCTTATGCGCCTGAAAATTCCCGCGAGCGCTTCGATACCGAGCTGGCCAAACGCTATCGCAGCTATCTGGGCTTTGTGTATGACCCCGAACGATCCGATTTTGTGTTCCGGGGAATAGACGCCCTCCTGGCGCGCGGCGTTCAGGTGCGGGTCTTCATCCACCCCATTCATTCGCGCATCGAGGAAGCGCGCTGGCGTGCCGGGATTGACGATATCGATCTTCAGATCCGCCGCGACCTGGTGCAGCTGGCCGCCGCGCGCAACCCGGCGCCGTCGCGCGCACCATGTTTCCCCGGCGCACCACTGGAGGTCTGGGATTTTGCCGGATTTTCAGAAGTTTCGCAGAGCGCGCCCCCCTCACATTCCGGCGATGAATTGAACCCATGGTATTATGAACCGTCGCATTACCGGCCCGCCCTGGGGCTTGCCATTCTCGACCGCATGCTGGGTGAGGACACAAGGCCTCCCGTCGCGCCGGAACAGTTCGGCGTCCGCCTGACCGCTGATAATCTGGACCAGCACTGGGCCGATGTGACCGCACGCCGGGCGGACTGGCTGGAAAATGATGAATGGGCCGCCTGGCTGACCGAGCAATATGACGCCATGGAAGCCGACCCGCCGCCCATTGAGGAACGCCCGCACGTCTTTCTCAACCGGGATGATTTCAATTCACTGGAGCGGCGCGTCTCGCGGATCGAAGCGCAAGCCGCCGCCGGAAACGAGTAATTCATCTGCAGGTCTGGACGAACGAAGGTCCAGCCTGTTTTCTTGAACTGTAACAGAGGCCGGACGGACCGGTCAGGGGGATCATCATGAAAGCCGTTGTTTGCAAGGAATTCGCGCCCTACCAGCAGCTCAGCATCGAAGAGGTCGAAGACCCGAAGGCCGAAGCCGGTCATCTCGTCATCGACGTGAAGGCGGCGGGCGTGAATTTCCCGGATATCCTGCTGGTGGAAGGCAAATACCAGATGAAGCCGCCCCTCCCGTTTATCCCGGGCGGCGAAGTGTCCGGCACGGTTTCGGCCATTGGCGAAGGCGTGACGGGCTTCAAAATCGGTGACCGCGTGGTCGCGGCGACCCTGCTGAACGGCTTTGCGGAAAAGGTGGCGACCGCCGCCGTCCAGGTCGCGCCCATACCGGACGCCATGCCGTTTGAAGAAGCGGCAGCCCTGATCACCACTTATGCGACGACCATCCACGCCCTGAAACAGCGCGCCGGGTTGAAGGCCGGTGAAACCCTGGTGGTGCTGGGCGCCGGCGGGGGTGTGGGCACAGCGGCCTGCCAGCTGGGCAAGGCCTATGGTGCCCGTGTCATCGCTTGCGCGCGCGGTGAAGACAAGCTCGCCGCGGCCAAGGCGGCCGGCGCGGACGAGCTGGTGGATTATGAAACCGAAGACCTGAAAGCCCGCCTCAAGGAATTGACCGGCGGCAAGGGCGCAGACGTGGTCTATGATGCGGTCGGCGGACCATTCTCGGAACCGGCCATGCGCGGCCTGGGCTGGGGCGGACGCTTCCTGGTGGTCGGATTTGCCGCCGGTGATATTCCGAAAATGCCGCTGAACCTGGCCCTCTTGAACAGCCGCGATATCCGCGGTGTGTTCTGGGGCGCCTGGGCCGGCCAGTTTCCGAAGGAGAACGGAAAGAACATGGCCGAATTGTTCGAGCTTTATGCCAGGGGCCAGATCAAACCCATGGTCTCGGCGAGCTATCCGCTGGCAGAGGTCACGAAAGCCTTCGACGATCTGATGCAGCGCCGCGTCAAGGGCAAGGTCGTTCTCACCGCCTAGGAGCTCTCGTTTTTCAGCCGGTTGCGGCAAGGGAGGGCGATTCTCTTGCCGCGCCGGATAGGGTCCGGACTCAGGCCGGACAATGCCTGTCCCGGCGATTACGGGGATAAAGATTCCGGTTTTTGAAATTTCGACTCCTACTACGACTACTACGACAACGACGACAATTGCTCCGGCGGGCCGGGCGGGCGCGCGTCCGGATCGTGTGTGTGGCAAGGCGTTCCCGGTCATTTGCACGTCTCCGGCCATCTCCAGCTCACCTCCGATAGTCTCCGGCTGATTCCGGCTGTCTCCTACAGTTTTACGGGGACAGGCCCGCGCCGCAACGGCCGCAAAACCGGGACCGGGGCAGGGATTCAGGCGGGGAGTGTAAGCCGTGCGGGGGCAGGGAGGATAAGGCGGTGTGTGCCGCTTGCACGGCGTGGCACAAGCCTCTCGCGCGCGCCCATCCGGACCTTTCCACGCCCGCCAGCTTTACCAATTCAATGTATTAGCACAGTGAAACAAAAAAGAGCGGTCGTGCCGATCAGATCGGGAGGCCATGAGGAGAGGGGGTAGGGCGTGTGTCCCTGATTTTAAGAAGTCAGTTCTCAACCTGAGCACCGACCCGATACTCAAGGAACGGTCGCGTTCCTTTTGCGATGAATAGCTTCAAATTCATCACTCGTGTTGTTGGGTCGCGGTTTTCTATCCAATCGAAGCAATGCATGGCTATATTCCAAGCATCTTGGATACTTATTGTCGAGCCGTTAATCGAAAGCGGGAACTCATCCTTTACGATCAACCCATGTCGGCTGTGCTCGAAACTACAGCGAACAGTTTTTAGTGGTTTCGTCGGCTTTAGTGTACGAGACTCCGTTTCCGCCCAGGTGTCGAGCTCAATTGTAAAAAGTTCCAACCCTCTGCCTGCGTGTGTCGTATCCAACCGGACGGTGTCAGCCAGTTGCCCCCCTTTCGCACAGGCTTTGATTGCCTCTCGCAGCGCCGCCAAACAGATTTTGCTTGAAATAACGGTAGTGGGGTAGCTCATGTCGAGCTGGAGTGAAGGTTCCTGATTCAAACGCCGAGTGTCGGTCCTGATCTTCGTTTCAAAGCCCGAGCTAACCGACTGTTCCCGGAAATTTTTAAGCGCCTCTGGCGAATATATATCGTCAAGCGACTCTCTCATCACAATATGCCCCACAACCGAGCTCAGAAAGCGGGCTGGAGCTTCGAATTCTTCTTGCTTGTTTGGGTCCCAACGGTGCGGGCTTTTCAAGGAATGATGGCGCAATTTTCCTCGAAGAAGGACGACCTTCTTGATCTTTTCTTTCAAATCGAGATTGTCGTCGAATAGGTCTGCGAGGTGTTTAGACTTCGCTATTTCATGTCCTTTGAGGCGCTTGATGTTGTCTGCAAACCCATCATGAAACTCATCACTGGCTGCCAGCAAATCCACCTGCTTCTTAGTGTCAGTTTTTCCGTCGCAATACCGCGTCTCTAAGAACAAAAAAAGGTTGTTGTAGGCATCGACAAAACGACCCGCTGCGAATGCTAGGCGACCCTCGCGAAAGTGCGATGTTGATTCAATCCGTGCATCATCGATTTGGCCAACACAGAATGCTCTGCCGATCTGTTCGAAATCGCATTCTTCATTCAGTGCATCATCGTCTGTTCGATTGAACGATTTGAGCTGGATTTTGTCTTCCTCGTCCAATGACTCCGCGCGAAACTGCGTTTCATAGTGATCGTAATCAATATCAAAAACTTGCAGCCCACCTACAACCGATTGCCAGTTAAGTATCAGCTGAATGGCGCGTGACACATATTCGCCGGAGCTCAGTTTGATCGAGGCTTTAGGCTCATTGGCTACATCAGACTTCCCAACCTTGGTGATTTTGGGGGCCAATCCAACCGGAATTTTCGCGAAGGATACGCCGACGCGTTTGACCACGTTATCCTCGCGTTCCAGGAAAAAAGTCGTGTCACCAACCTTAATTGGCCAACTCTCCATGACCTCGACAAAGTTCTTGATCTTAAAGGTGACTGTCAGGATCATGTTGCTTAGCCGCTCCCGCGGGGCTCATCCGAAGTTAGACCCGCACACTAGACCCACTGTGTCTGCAATACCTCATGGAGTCTCCGAAGTGAACCGGCGACACGCGGGCACACATATTTGTATGCTCGACAGCATATTTTTTTCCCGACGCGACAGAAAAAAGGGGACACACACCAATTTTCCTTACGAGTAGGGTGCCCTGACCTCCCTCCCCCCTTGCATTCCTGCCATAATCAGGCGGAATGGACGCAGCAATTTCGGGGAGGCGGACATGCGGATATTCACAGCAACACTTCTGGCGGGGCTGACGGCTTCGGCCGGCCTGGCGCAGGACGAGGGCCGCTGGGCGATTGTGGTGCATGGCGGGGCGGGCGTGATCGAGCGCGAGTCGATGACCGCCGAGACCGAGGCCGCCTATCGCGCGGCGCTGGAGGCTGCGCTGGAAACCGGCGGGGCCATATTGTCCGAAGGCGGCTCGGCGCTGGATGCCATCGAGGCCGTCATCCGCGATATGGAAGATGATCCGCTGTTCAATGCCGGGCGCGGCGCGGTGTTCACCGCCGAGGGCCGCAACGAGCTGGACGCCTCCATCATGGATGGCGCGACGCTGAATGCCGGGGCCGTCGCCGGGGTCACCGGCATCCGCCATCCCATCACCGCCGCCCGCGCCGTGATGGAGCATTCGCGCCATGTCATGCTGGCCGGTGAGGGGGCCGAAATCTTTGCGCGCGAGCAGGAGCTGGAATTTGTCGATCCCGCCTTCTTCTTCACCGAGCGCCGCTGGCGCTCCATGGAGCGCGCGGTCGGCGATATGGGCCTGTCCCTGCCGGAGCGCCCCGAAGGCGCGCCGGAGCCGGAAGAAATTCAGGAAGGCCATCTGGATCTGATGGAGCGCGAGCACCGCTTCGGCACGGTCGGCGTTGTGGCGCTGGACCAGTCCGGCAACATCGCCGCCGGCACCTCGACCGGCGGCACCACGGCCAAGCGCTGGGGCCGGGTGGGTGACAGCCCGGTCATCGGCGCGGGGACCTATGCGACGGAGACTTGCGGCGTGTCGGCCACCGGCACCGGCGAGTATTTCATCCGCCTGAACATCGCCGCGCGCATTTGCCATGAGATGGACGTGATGGATCGCGGCGCCGAAGCGCGGGCCTTTGCCGCGCAGGATGCCGCCGACCAGGTGATCCAGGGCGCGTTGACGGACCTCGGCGGTGATGGCGGCGTGATCGTGCTGTCAGCCTCCGGCGAGACGGCGTGGAGCTTCAACACGCCGGGCATGTATCGCGCCGCTTGGGGCAGTGGCCGCGAACCGGTGGTGGCGATCTATGGCGATGAGGACTAGCCTTTCCGCCATCCGGCTGGGCGCCCTTTATGCGGGGGCGGTGTTTCTGGCCGGGTTTGCATTGGGCGCCTTGCGCACGCTGGTCATCGCGCCGCGCACGGGCGATCTGATCGCCGTAGGGATCGAGCTGCCTGTCATTCTGGGCGTGTCGTGGCTCGTCTTTGGATGGCTGGCCAGAGGCCGGGCCGCATGGCCCTTGCCCGCAAGAGGGCAGGCCGGTCTCGTCGCTTTCCTCATGCTGATGGCGCTGGAACTGGCCTTGTCGGTCGTCATTGCAGACGGCGGGGTGAGGGGATTTGTGGCCGACTGGCTGACCCTGCCGGGCGCTTTGGGGCTGGCCGGGCAGGTGGGCTTTGCCCTGATCCCCCTTGTGCATCCCGCCGCGCGAAATTGACGGCTTCCATTTAGTTTCATTTGTAACTAAATTGGCGGTGAACCCGTTCGGCAGGAGAATGACGCATGGCCAATCGCAAATGGATTTACGCCTCCCGCGTGGAAGGCAACGCCTCCCGGCAAGCCCATGCCGACATGCCCGAAGGCACGTATGAGCGGGAAATGTCCAAGGAAGGCTTCTTCGGGCCGGCGGCCTTCCTGCACCACAAGAACCCGCCGACGGGCTGGGTGAAATTCGAGGGCCCGCTGCAACCGCGCGCCTTTGACCTGAACAGGCTGAATGCGGCGGAAAACTCGCCGTGGAATTCCAGCCGGGTCTTGCACAATAACGCCACTGATGTGCGCTTCTGGAAGCTGGCCGAAGCGATGACGGCGCTGGCCCGCAATGCCGATGGCGATCAATTGCTCTTCATCCATCGCGGTACGGCGGACCTGTTCTGCGACTTTGGCCATATCGAGGTGACGCAGGGCGATTATGTCTATCTGCCGCGCGGCACGATGTGGCGGCTGAGCCCGTCCGAGCCGCTGGCCGTGCTGATGATCGAGGCGACCAACACCCATTATACCCTGCCGGACAAGGGGCTGGTCGGACCGCATGCCGTCTTTGACCCCGCCATCCTCGATGCGCCGAAGGTCAATGACGCCTTCAAGTCCCAGCAGACAGACGAGAACCATGAATGGGTGGTCGAGGTGAAAAAGCGCGGCGAGGTCTCCCGCATCACCTACCCCTTCAACCCGCTGGACGCGGTCGGCTGGCATGGCGAGCTCGCGCCGGTGCGCCTGAATGTGAAGGACATCCGGCCGCTGATGAGCCACCGCTATCACCTGCCGCCGAGCGCCCATACGACTTTCCTGTCGGACCGGTTTGTGGTCTGCACCTTCGCGCCGCGCCCGTTCGAGACCGATCCGGGCGCGCTGAAAGTGCCCTTCTTCCACAATAATGACGATTATGATGAAGTCCTGTTCTATCACGCCGGCGACTTCTTCAGCCGCGACAATATCGATGCCGGCATGATGACCTTCCACCCGGCGGGCTTCACCCATGGCCCGCATCCCAAGGCGCTGAAGAACATGCTGAAACAGACCAAGGACGCGACCGACGAATATGCCGTCATGATCGACACGCGCGATCCGCTCGATGTCGGCGAGGGGGCCTCCAGCGTTGAAAACCGGGATTATGTGAATTCCTGGAAAACACCGGATCCGGCATAGAACCTGCGGCATGTGTTTGCCGATAGGGTGCAACCGGAATTAGTCTGACATCAGGCCAGACAAAGAGACCTGTATGCCCAACCGTTCCATGCCCGCGGACCTGTCTGACGGTTTCAACCGCTTCCGGGCCGAGCTCTATCCGCGTCAGCACAGGCTGTATGAAACCCTGTCCGACAAGGGGCAGCGGCCGCACACCATCGTCATCGCCTGCTGTGACAGCCGCGTCGACCCGGCCCAGGTTTTCGATGCCCGCCCGGGTGAGCTGTTCGTCGTGCGCAATGTCGCGAATATCGTGCCGCCCTGCGAAATTGACGGCGCGCATCATGGCGTGTCAGCGGCGCTGGAATTCGCGGTCCGCAAGCTGGAAGTGCCGAACATTCTGGTCCTCGGGCATCGCCAGTGTGGCGGCGTCAATGCCTGCGTGTGCGGCGAGAAGGACCCGGAATCGCTGTTTATCGACCAATGGATCGAGCCGATCTCCGAGGCGCTCGCCGATGCGAAGGCCGAATTGCCGGAAACCGGCGATATCGAACGTCTGTCCGAGCGCACCGAATTACACTCCATCCGCCGCTCCATGGCGCGATTGATGACCTATCCGTTTATTGCGGAACAGGTTGAAGCCGGCCGTCTGAAAATACACGGTGCCCGCTTTGGCATCGCGGATGGCGAGCTGGAATGGCTGACCGTGGACAATGATTTCACACAGGTTGACCATCAATAAATTGTCCTTGCGAATGACTCGCAGCCCTGCTACCCGCCTCCGGACCTTGATAGGAGTTGCCGGTGGGCCTGTTTGATCTTGCTGTTGCCAATCTGATTTCGCCGCCCATCCTGTTTTTTGCCCTCGGGCTGGGCGCGGCAATGGTACGGTCTGACCTCGTAGTCCCGGAAGCGGTCGCCAAAGCCCTTTCCATTTATCTGATCATGGCCATCGGCTTCAAAGGCGGCGTCGAGATGGCCAGCAGCAGCCTGGCCGATGCGGCCCTGGCGATCGGGGCCGGGATCGTGCTGTCATTTGCCATCCCCTTCATCAGTTTCGGATTGCTGCGCGCCACCAGCCGGACCGGGCGGACGGACGCGGCCGCCATCGCCGCGCATTACGGGTCGATTTCCATTGTGACCTTCATTGCGGCCTCCGATGCCGGTGCCGCCCTTGGCCTGGCGGCGGCCGGTTTCATGGTCGCCGTGGCGGCTGCGATGGAAGCGCCCGCGATATTCTCCGGGCTGATGCTGGCGGGAAAACAGGACGGCCAGTCCGGCAGGGAACTGGTCCGCGATGTGGCTTTCAACGGGTCTATTGTCCTGCTGATTGGTGCTTTCCTGATCGGCTGGGCCACCGGGGATTCCGGGCGTCTCGTGGTCGAGCCGTTTTTCTATGACATCTTCCGCGGTGTGCTTTGCCTGTTTTTGCTGGATATGGGCCTGGTCGCGGGACGCGGGCTCGTGCGGCAGGCGGGCGATATCCGTTTCCCGGTCATTCTGCATGGCCTTTACATGCCGCTGATCGGTGCCGCGCTCGGCCTGATTGCCGCCATGCTGATCGGCATGGACCCCGGGAGCGGTGCCTTGTTGATGACGCTTTCGGCCAGCGCGTCCTACATCGCGGTGCCTGCCGCGATGCGGCTCGCTCTGCCAAAGGCCAGACCGGCGATATCCCTGACGCTGTCGCTTGGAATCACCTTCCCCTTCAACCTGATATTCGGTATTCCGCTCTATTATGCGGTCGCTGGAATGATGCTGGGCGGATAACCATGGACACGACGGCCAAGAAAAAGCTGGAAATCGTAATCGAGGCCCCGATGCTGGACCGGCTTTGCCGCCTTCTGGACCAGCTCGAACTCGGCGGCTACACCGTGCTTCCGGCCGTCTCCGGCCGCGGCCGGAACGGCTCCTGGTCGCGCAAGGGGGAAATCAGCGAAAGCCAGCGCATGTATGTGCTCTTCGCCGTGCTGGACGCCAGGGATCTGCCGCGCGTCCTCGATGAAGTCTATGCGATCGTGGCGCGCCAGATCGGCATTGTGACGGTCTCTGATGTCGCGGTCATCCGTGCCGAGCATTTCTGATCCCGCAGACAGGCCTTGAACCCTCCGGTCCGCGCGTTAGTAAAGCGGCAAAGCCAATCTGCTGAAGGATCACCCACATGAAACTCGCCTCGCTCCGCAACGGACATCCCGATGGCCAGCTCGTCGTCGTTTCCCGGGACCTTTCGCGCTATGCCGATGCCGGTGACATCGCGCCAACGCTGCAGGCTGCGCTGGATGATTGGGACCGGTGCAAACCGGCGCTGGAAGCCTTGTCGAACAAGGTCAATGATGGCAGCGCGCAAACATCTCCCTTCGACACGGCACAAGCCCTGTCGCCGCTGCCGCGCAGCTATCAGTGGGCGGATGGCTCGGCCTATGTCAATCACGTCGAGCTCGTCCGCAAGGCGCGCAATGCCGAAATGCCGGAAACGTTCTGGACCGACCCGCTGATGTATCAGGGGGGCTCCGATGCCTTTCTCGCACCGACAGAGGACATCCCGCTGGGTGATGACAAATGGGGCTGTGACTTTGAAGGCGAAGTCGCCGTGATCACCGGCTCCGGCCCGCAAGGCCTGACGCCGGACGAGGCGGCTCAGCAAATTCGCCTGATCATGATCGTCAACGATGTCAGCCTGCGCGGACTGATCCCGGGCGAGCTGGCCAAGGGCTTCGGCTTCTTCCAGTCCAAGCCGCCCTCGGCCTTTGCGCCGGTCGCCGTGACGCCAGACGAGCTGGGCGAAGCCTGGGATGGCCGCAAGGTGCATCTGCCGCTGGTCAGCCACCTCAATGGCGAGAAATTCGGCGAGCCCGATTGCGAGGTCGACATGACGTTTGATTTCGCCCAGCTGGTCGCGCATCTCGCCAAGACCCGCCCGCTGACCAATGGCACGATTGTCGGCTCCGGCACGATATCCAACAAGATGGATGACGGGCCCGGAAAGCCGGTCTCGGAGGGCGGGAAGGGCTATTCCTGTATCGCCGAAATCCGCATGATCGAGACGATTTATGACGGCGCGCCGAAAACGCCTTTCATGACGCCAGGCGATACGATCCGCATTGAAATGTTCGGCAAGGATGGCCAGTCCATCTTCGGCGCGATTGACCAGAAAGTGGTGCGCTACACCCGCTAGTTCGGGCGCATATCGCCCGCCTTCAGCAGATAGCGCTGCCCGTCAAAGCCCTCGAACAATTCGCGGGTCTGGGGGTGTTTGACCGGGCCGCTGACCGCGTCCGGCAACAGATTCTGTTCCGAGACATAGGCCGTATAGAAGCTGTCCTCATTCTCGGCGAGGACGTGGTAGAAGGGCTGGTCCTTGGCCGGCCGGATGGCTTCGGGAATGGCCTGCCACCACTCTTCGGTGTTGGCAAATTGCGGATCGACATCGAACACCACGCCCCGGAAGGGGAAGAGCCGGTGGCGCACCACATCGCCGATGCCGAACTTTGCGTCGCGTTCCAGAGTCATGCGTGTACCGATCCTTTTTAAGCTGTGCCGGTATGAGCCGGTTTCGCTTGATGCTGACGAACTTCGCCTTATGCTGGGGGATGAAGGCAAAGATCAGGCCGAAACGCGGCGAGCCCACCGGGCTGACGCGCGAGACGGCGAGAGGTAGGTATATAATGGCGCAGGACAAGCCTGCTGCCGCGCAATCGCGATTCACGGGGCCGACACCCGGCCAGCACAAGAAGGGCGGGCCGGGGCCGGCCTTTGCGGCGATTGATCTGGGCACGAATAATTGCCGCATGCTGGTCGCGCGGCGGGCCGGGCGCAGTTTCCGCATCATTGACGCATTCTCGCGCATTGTCCGGCTGGGCGGCGGGCTCACCGAGACCGGGCGGCTGAACGACGCTGCGATGGACAATGTCGTTGCCGCTCTGGGCGTTTGCGCGGAGAAAATGAACCGCCGCGACGTCATCAAATACCGGGCCGTGGCCACACAGGCCTGCCGGCTGGCGGCAAACGGCCCCGAGCTGATGCAGCGCATCAAGACCGAAACCGGCCTCGATTTCGATATCATCACCCCGGAGGAGGAGGCCCGCCTGGCGGTGCTCGGCTGCCTCGATCTGATGGACGAAGACTATGACGTCGCGCTGGTCGTCGATATCGGCGGGGGCTCGACCGAATTGTCCTGGGTGGATCTGGCACAATGGCGCGAGCGCGGCGGATTCGAGAGTGGCGGACGCCCGCCCATCCGCACCTGGGCCAGCGCGCCGGTGGGCGTCGTCACCCTGTCGGAACACATCCCCGAAGCGGTCCATGGCGATAAATGGTATGAGGCGATGAAGGCCTTTGCCGCCGACGCCATCAAGACTCCGCGCGGGGCGCGCAAGCTCCGCCCGCTCTTTACCTCCGGCCGCGCCCACATGATCGGCACATCCGGCACCATCACCTCGGTGGCCGGCGTGCATATGGGCCTGCCGCGATACGAGCGCGCGCTGGTCGATGGCAGCTGGATGACGGCTGCCGATGCGCGTGCCGCCTGCCTTGACCTGGCGTCGAAGGATATTGACGGCCGCGCCGCCAATCCGGTGATCGGCAAGGACCGGGCCGATCTGGTGCTGGCGGGCTGTGCCATCCTCGAAGTGGTCATGGACAAATGGCCGGTCGAGAAGATCCGCGTCGGCGACCGCGGCCTGCGCGAAGGCCTGCTGCTCAACCTGATGCGTAAACCCAAACGCCGCCGCCCGCGCAAGACCGGTGGCGGCGCAGCAAAATCCACACCGAAGGCCGCCGAATGAGTGACGAGAACAATCCCCCCGAGGAAAAGCGCCGCCGGCGTTCCGGCCCGGTGAAGAAGGGCGGTGATGCGCGTTCGGCCAAATCCCTGCACGAGAAGGTGAAATCCGCACGCGGCCGCAAGCTCTCCTCGACCCGCTGGCTGCAGCGCCAGCTGAACGATCCCTATGTCCAGCGGGCGAAGCAGGAAGGCTATCGCTCGCGCGCCGCCTACAAGCTGATCGAACTGGACCAGCGCTTCAAACTGCTCAAGCCCGGCGCCCGCATTGTCGATCTCGGTGCCGCCCCCGGCGGCTGGGTGCAAGTGGCGTTGAAAAAAGGGGCGGCCCATGTCGTCGGTGTTGATCTCCTGGAAATGGACCCGATCGAGGGCGCCATCATGATGACGCTGGATTTCTCTGAAGCCGACGCCCCGGAGAAGGTGAAGGCGGCGCTGGGCGGGCCGGCGGATATCGTGCTGTCCGATCTCGCCCCGTGGACAACCGGCCACAAATCGACCGACCATTTGCGCATTGTCGCCCTGGTCGAACTCGCCGCCGAATTCGCGCTGGAAACACTGCGCCCCGGTGGCAGTTTTGTCGCCAAGGTGTTCCAGGGCGGCACCGAGGATGATCTTCTGTCCCGGCTGAAGCCGAAATTCGAGACCATCCGCCACGCCAAACCCCCGGCCAGCCGCTCGGAAAGCGCTGAAACCTATCTGATTGCTAAAGGTTATCGCGGCGATACGCCGGAGAAGTGAGGGTCGTTTCGAGGCGTTGCTCGCGCCGGGGGCCGCTACAAGGGAAAGCACAAATCCAGCGCCTTCCTCCGGCCGCGCCGGCGCGGGACCGGAGGATCTCGATGTCAAAGAGCCCCGAACCTCCGCATCCGCGAGGATAAGTGAATCGGGGAGTGACGGAAACCGAACCCCCTTGACCAATAAGTAAACAGTGTTCACTTATGATGTGTCCAAGGAGCGGGCATCATGCCGGATACACAGTCATTCCAGAACGGGCCGGACCGGGCCGCGCCCGCCACAGCGGCCGCAGGCGGTTTTCCGCCGCCCCAGCCAATCCGGCCCCTGCGCGCCTGGAAAGCCTTTCAGGGCCTGGTCCGCGACAAGGAGGATACGCGCTATGTGTTCGCCTTTTTCGAGGCGGTGAATGGCCGCTCCTATGAGCGCTTCTACACACGTTTTGCGGCGTCGGACTATGGCCGCCGCGTCATGGCGGATCATACCGAAATCGGCCGCATCCTGATGGATCGCGGGACGCTGGAAAGCCATGGCCCCGGCACGTTTGCGGCGGCCTATCTGCACTATCTCGATAGTGAAAATCTGCATCCCGAGGGCGTCTATCAGGCCAATTGGGACAATGCGCCCGCGCGCATGCAGGCCCTGAAGGACGACTGGCCGCATCTCTATGCCATGTCCTACATGATGAATCTCACCCATGACCTCTATCACGTGCTGACCGGCTATGGCCGCGATCCGCTGGGCGAGGCGCTGCTGCTCCTGTTTTCCGGCATCCAGACCGGCGGGCGCGGCCCGATCTGGCTGGGCCGCATGGCGGGGATGAAAATCCGCTCCGAAATCCCGGCCTGGCCGGTGGGCCGGATGATGGCCGAGGCCAAGCGCCTCGCACGCGATGCGGCGCATTTCCCGACCACGGACCTGACGGCGCTCCTGCCGCTGCCGCTGGATGAAGCCCGCGCCCGGCTGAGCATGGGCCGCCCGGCGCTCTATCAGAAAACTCTGGCCGCATATGACGGCCCCGATCCGGTGGCGGTGCGGGCGTAATTCACGCGTCTTGCTCCGGCTTGACCGGAGCATCTCGATGTCAAAGAGGTCCTCCGGTCTCGCGCTGGCGCGGCCGGAGGAAGACGAGGTTGGGTTAGGGTTCACTCCTCCCGCAAGCAGGGATGACAATAAGGTGTGCCCCGGAATGACGAAGGATGAGCCATCCCCCTTGCACCGTCGGCGATTCCGCATTAATCCGCCCCCGCAAGCAGCAAGGAGGTCTCCATGGCGGAGATTCGCGAAGGCCTGACCTTCGATGATGTGCTCTTGCAACCCGGCGCATCCGAAGTTTTGCCCGCAGACGCGGACACCCGCACCGTCATTGCCGACGGTGTGAACCTCAATATTCCGATCCTGTCGGCGGCGATGGACACCGTCACCGAAGCGCCCATGGCCATCGCCATGGCGCAGGCTGGCGGGCTGGGCATCATCCACCGCAATCTGACCGTCGAGCAGCAGGCCGAGGAAGTGCGCCGTGTGAAGCGCTTTGAAAGCGGCATGGTGGTCAATCCGGTGGTCATCGGACCTGACGCTACCCTGGCAGAGCTGAAGGCGCTGATGGCGCATCACAAGGTGTCCGGCATTCCCGTGGTCGAGGGCGGCGCGGACCGGCCGGGCAAGCTCCTGGGCATCATCACCAATCGCGATGTCCGCTTTGCCGACGATCCCAACGAGAAGGTCGGCAACATGATGACGCGCGAGGTCGTCACCGTGCGCGAGGGCGATGGCGAGGACGAGGCACGCCGTCTTCTGCACAAGCACCGTATCGAACGCCTGCTGGTCGTCGACGGGGACCAGCGCTGTATCGGCCTGATCACCGTCAAGGACATGGAAAAGGCGCAAACCCACCCGCTCGCCTCCAAGGACCGCCATGGCCGCCTGCGCTGCGGCGCCGCCACAACGGTCGGCGACAGCGGCTTTGAACGCGCCGAAGCGCTGATCGAGGCCGGTGTCGACGTGCTGGTCATCGACACCGCGCATGGCATGTCCGCGGCAGTGCTCGAACAGGTCCGCCGCATCAAGCGCGCCTCCAACCGCACCCGGCTGGTGGCCGGCAATGTCGCCACCTATGACGGCACAAGGGCTCTGATCGATGCCGGGGCCGATTGCGTCAAAATCGGTGTCGGACCGGGCTCGATCTGTACCACTCGCGTGGTCGCCGGTGTCGGTGTGCCGCAACTGACCGCGATCATGGATGCAGCCCGCGCGGCTGAAGGCTCGGACGCGTCGATCATTGCCGATGGCGGCATCAAGTATTCCGGTGATTTCGCCAAGGCGCTGGCCGCCGGGGCGGATGCGGTGATGATGGGCTCGGCCCTGGCCGGCACCGAGGAAGCGCCCGGCGAGGTCTTTCTGTTCAAGGGGCGGTCCTACAAATCCTATCGCGGCATGGGCTCGGTCGCGGCCATGGCCAGCGGCTCGGCCGACCGCTATTTCCAGAAGGATGTCGGCGATCAGATGAAACTGGTGCCCGAAGGCGTGGAAGGTCAGGTGCCGTATAAGGGCCCCACAGGCCCGATCCTGCACCAGATGATGGGCGGTCTGCGTGCGGCGATGGGCTATACCGGCTCGAAAACGCTGGCCGAATTCCGTGAAAAGGCGCAATTCATCCGCATCACCAATGCGGGACTGAAGGAAAGCCATGCCCACGATGTGACGATCACCCGCGAAGCGCCGAACTATCCGACACCGGGTTAGGTTATGTGATGTCCTCCCCCGTTCACGGGGGAGGTGGCAGCGAAGCTGACGGAGGGGGCCAGCCCCCCCCCCCCCCCCCGGGCCCCCCCCCCCCCAGCCGGGGGGGGCCAGGAGAGGATAAGCGCCCGGGTGGGCGGAGCGCCGCGGCGCGAGACA
>WGNH01000043.1 GCA_016124665.1 Alphaproteobacteria bacterium
CCCGGATATGAATGCCTGACAGGCTGGAAACAGGCTTTTTCCACCCCTTCGCCTAGCGCGGCCCGGGTCAGAAACCCAATTGTCCGGTCAGCAAGGAAAGGACACCTGCCATGGCTGAACGAAAAACCGCGCTTGTAACCGGCGCCAATCGCGGCATCGGCAAGGCCATCGCCAAAGGGCTCGCCGCCGAAGGGCTCGACGTTATCGTCGGCGCGCGAAAGCTTTCCGACGCCCGGGCCGCCGCGTCTGAAATCGGCGGCCGGCCACTGGAAATCGATGTCAGCCGGGAAGACAGCATCGAAGCCGCCCTGGAAAAGGCCGGCGCCATCGATGTGCTGGTCAATAATGCCGGCGTCCTCTCGACCGATCCCGTTCTGGAAAATCCGGAGGCCTTCAATGAAGCCATTGAAGTCATGCTGAAGGGCCCGTATGCGCTGATCCGCCGGGTCGCGCCGGGCATGGTGGAACGCGGCTATGGCCGGATTGTGAACCTGTCCTCGGAATGGGGATCTTTCGGCTCGGGATTGAACGGTCCGGGACCTTATGGCCTGGTGAAAGCGGCGCTGAACGGGCTGACCGTCGCCGCCGCCCGGGATTTACCCGCCTCGGTGAAGATCAATTCGATGTGCCCCGGCTGGGTTCGCACCCGCATGGGTGGGGACAGTGCCACCAAATCGCCGGAGGAGGGGGCCGATACCGCGATCTGGCTGGCCACACTGCCGGAGGACGGCCCGACGGGTGGTTTCTATCAGGACCGCAAGCCGCTCGTCTGGTAGTCGCAGGCAGGAAGTCGCCGCCATCGCCCTTTTGCGCTAGCCTGTTGTCTTCGGCGACTGATTCCGTCAGGCAGGGCAGTGCATGAAAGCGATTGGCAGATTTCTGAAATGGCTGGCCGGCTTCTGGAAGTGGGCAGTGTTCGTGCTGTTGGCCGGGGTGCTGGCCGCCATTCTGACCGGACGGCTGTCCGCAGTCGAGCAGGCGCTGGATCAGGATTCGTTCGCGTTTTCCATCGGTGGCAGCCGGATCAGCGCCTACGACATGTTGACGGCCCTTATTGCGCTAGCGACCGTATTCTGGGTCGTCGGTGTCATCACAGCCTATATCGAGCGCCGGATACGCTCGCTCGAAAATGTCCGGTCCAGCACACGCATCCTGATCACAAATGTCATCCGGATCATCTTCTATGTGCTGGCCTTTATCGTCGGGCTGGATATTGCCGGTGTGGATCTGACCACGCTCACCGTCTTCGGCGGCGCGCTCGGAATCGGCCTCGGATTCGGATTGCAGAAGATTGCCTCCAACTTCATCAGCGGCCTCATCCTGCTTGCCGAGAATGCCATTGAGGAGGGCGACCTTATCGAGCTTTCCGACGGTACAGCCGGTTTTCTGAGAAAGACCAGCGCCCGCTATATCCTGATGGAGACTTTTGATGGCAAGGAAATCCTGGTGCCGAACGAGGACATGATCACCGGCCGCGTGATCAACTGGACCCTGTCCAGCAACAAGGGACGCATCCAGATTGATGTCGGCGTGGCCTATGGCAGTGATCTGCGAAAAGCCAGGGAGGTCATGCTCGAGGCGGCACGCAGCCATCCCATGACCATCGCGGAGCCGGCGCCCATGTGCGTGCTGACCCGCTTCGGGGACAGCTCGATTGATTTCATGCTCCTGTTCTGGGTCGGTGATGTGAAGGCCGGGCGGCTGGAGCCGCAGAGTGACGTCATGTTCGCGATCAATGACGGGCTGAAGGAAGCCGGCATCACGATACCGTTCCCGCAGCGCGATGTGCATATGATTCCGCCGGACAAGGCGGGCACGGAAGCCGCCGGATGAGTGTGACCGCTTTATACGCCTGCGATGTGCTGGATGATGGCAGCGTTGCCGTGCTGGAATCAATCGACGCTGCCGAACCGGCCAATCTGGCGTTTCGCTGGATTCATCTCGATCTGAAGACCGAGGGTGTGCGGGCCTGGCTGGAGCGTAATTGCGATCCGGTCGTGGCACTCGCATTGTCGCGTCAGGACACACGGCCGACGGTCAATCCGGTTGATAATGGTAATATCATTATCCTGCGAGGGGTTAATCTCAATCCGGAAAGCGATCCGGAAGACATGGTGTCGATCCGGCTCTGGGTTCAGCCAAAACGCATCATCTCGACCCGGATTCGGCGCCTGATGGCGATCACGGCCATCCGGGAGCAGATCGGGGCCGGAAATCCGCCGCGGACGATCGCAGATTTCCTGGTACGCCTGACGGCGGGCCTGACGGAACGGATGGACCCGGTCGTTGCCGAATTGAGCGACCGCATTGATGATCTGGAGGAGCAAAGCGTCGACCGGTCGTCCGGCCTGAGAAGTGATCTCGCGGAAATCCGGCGCACGGTCATTGCATTGCGCCGTTATATCGCGCCGCAACGTGATGTGCTCTACCGCCTCGCCGGGGATACATCCGGCCTGCTGGACCGTGCGACACAAGTCCGCCTCCGCGAGACATCGGATCAGGTCATGCGGATGGTCGAGGAGCTGGATTCGGTCCGCGACCGGTGCGCCATCCTCAACGATCAGCTTGTCGACAAGCGGGCCGAGGAAATGAACACCAATATGATGGTGTTGTCGGTCGTCGCAGCGATATTCCTGCCACTCAGCTTCCTGACGGGATTGCTCGGCATCAATGTCGGCGGCATGCCGGGGGCAGAATTCGCCTGGGCTTTTTATATCGTATGTGGCCTCTGCCTGTTCATCGGCGGCAGCCTGACCTGGTGGTTCCACCGCAAGGGCTGGTTCTAGGCCGCCGGTTTCCCGCATTCGCCATAAACTGCTTCCAGCTCTCCAAACCGGGTCCAGAATGAGGGCGGCGTTTCACCCGCAGCAACGGCGCTGAATATGTCGAGGTGTGTGTGCCAGCCGGCAGCGATGCCGCCTGCACCGGAAAGGCCCGAAAGGTCGTATTGCGTTAGCCGCAGGCAGGTGGCCGCACCGTCCTGTACCAACTCGATACGGACACGCGACTTCGTTCCATCGGGTTCAAACATCGCAAACTCGACATGATGGGGTTTGTCTATGGCGATCATTTTCCCCGCAAACCGGACTTCATCCGGATTACCCGCATACTTGGCAGGTATCAAATCGCCCGGCGCGCACAGGTCCCCGTTCCGGAAGATGAATTCCAGATGGCCACCCGGGTGCAGCTCCCATTCTCCACCTGCCAGCCACTTCGCCCGCTTGCCCGGATCGACGATCCAGCTCCACAGGGCTTCGGGCGCAATATCGATTCGCCGCTCGAAAACGAGTGTATCGGGATCGGCCATAACGCCGTTTCTCATATTCATGTCTGTTCCTCCCCGTTTTGGCTTGATTGTTCATTGGCGATGGCATCGTCCAGTGCATCGAGACGCCCGGCCCAGAAGCGCCGCTTGTCCTCAAACCAGCGCGCGGCCGCATCGAGGGTGCCCCGTTCGATCGAAATGCGCTGTTCACGCCAGACGCGCTGACGGCTTACCAGGCCGGCGCGTTCAAGAATCCGGACATGCTTTGAAATGCCGGCCAGCGACATCTCGAATGGCCCCGCCAGCTCGGAGATGTTCGCCGGGCCAGCGCTGAGTCGGTCAAGGATCGCGCGCCGTGTGCCGTCTGCGAGTGCGGAAAGAGTGGTATCGATATCAACGCCTGCCATCATTGTCACTCAATCATTAAACCTAAAAGTAAAATGAAGATGATAAGGCTTCCTGTCAAGAAGGGCCTCGCGCAAGCGTGACATCCGGCCTGTCTTCAATCATTGCGGCGATCGCCTATATGACCTGCGGGACATAAATTGCGAGGAAGCGGAATGACCGGCACCAAATCATATACACCACCCAAAGTCTGGACGTGGGAAAAGGACGACAATAACCGGTTTGCCAGCATCAACCGGCCTGTTTCCGGCGCAACCCACGACAAGGATTTGCCGGTCGGCAAACATCCGCTCCAGCTGTACTCTCTGGCCACGCCCAACGGGGTGAAGGTCACCATCATGCTGGAGGAACTCCTCGAAAAGGGCATTACGGGTGCCGAATACGATGCGTGGCTGATCAATATCGGTGAAGGCGATCAGTTTTCCTCGGGCTTTGTCGACATCAATCCGAATTCCAAGATCCCGGCCCTGGCCGATCATTCCGGCAGCAAGCCCCGCCGGGTCTTCGAATCCGGATCGATTCTGGTCTACCTCGCCGAGAAATTCGGCGCATTCCTGCCCACCGATCCGGACCAGCGGACCGAAGTGCTCAACTGGCTGTTCTGGCAGATGGGCGCGGCCCCGATCCTGGGCGGCGGGTTCGGCCATTTCTATGCCTATGCCAACGAGAAGCAGAAATACCCGATTGACCGCTATGCGATGGAGATCAAGCGTCAGCTCGACGTGCTCGACAAGACACTGGCCACCCGCGAATTCATCGCAGGCGGTGACTACACCATCGCCGACATGGCGATCATGCCCTGGTATGGGGCACTGACGAAGGGCCTGCTTTATGATGCCGGAGATTTCCTGTCAGTGCAGGACTACAGGCATGTTATCCGCTGGACGGACCAGATCCAGGCCCGTCCAGCCGTCAAACGCGGCCGCATGGTCAACCGGACCTGGGGCGAACCGTCCAGCCAGCTGCCGGAACGTCACAATGCGTCGGATTTCGAAACAAGGACGCAGGACAAGACCGGCACGGGCTGAACAATTCAGCTGGAATGTGAGAAAGCCGTCCTCCGGGGCGGCTTTTTTACAGGCCCACTGCCCAATTTCTGCAAACCATTCGCAACTACTGAAAAATCAACGTATTGAGCGGAATTGTCCCGCACAAAAGCCGCCATTTCGCCTTGCGGGTGAAGTCGGCTCGCACTAGCTTCCGGCCCGACCGTGCGGGGGCTATTGGTCAGGCCTGACTCGCGATTCCGCGAAGGCCAGCCCGCGCACATCAGCTATCGGGGCGATCCGTCATGAATGCGCTTCTGCTCGAATACCTGCCGATTATCATTTTTCTGGGAATCGCTGCGGCCATGGGCATTGGCTTCATGCTGGCGGCCTGGGTTCTGGCCCCCTCAAAGCCGGATCCGGAAAAAGTCTCGACATATGAGTGCGGGTTCGAGGCTTTTGACGATGCCCGTATGAAATTCGACGTGCGATTCTATCTCGTGGCGATTCTGTTCATCATCTTCGATCTGGAAGTGGCTTTCCTTTTTCCCTGGGCCGTAACGCTCGGAGAGACCGGACTGTTTGCCTTCTGGTCGATGATGGTGTTCCTCGGTGTTCTGACCGTGGGCTTTATCTACGAGTGGAAAAAAGGTGCGCTGGAGTGGGAGTAGATCATGGCTGAGAACACCATCATTCCTGCGGGTTCTGCTGGCCGCGCTGCCACCCCGCACTATGACCCGAACAAGCACGACCCCTTCTTCGACGGCGTCTCCGATGCGCTGGCCGACAAGGGATTTGTCGTGGCGGCCGCCGATGATCTCATCACCTGGGCGCGGACCGGCTCCCTGATGTGGATGACATTCGGCCTCGCCTGTTGCGCCGTCGAGATGATGCAGGCGGCCATGCCGCGCTATGATGTCGAGCGTTTCGGGTTTGCGCCGCGCGCCTCCCCGCGCCAGTCCGATGTGATGATTGTGGCCGGCACGCTCACCAACAAGATGGCCCCTGCGCTGCGCAAGGTTTACGACCAGATGCCCGAGCCGCGCTATGTGATCTCGATGGGCTCCTGCGCCAACGGCGGCGGCTATTATCACTATTCCTATGCCGTGGTGCGCGGCTGTGACCGGATCGTCCCGGTCGATGTCTATGTGCCGGGATGCCCGCCGACCGCCGAAGCGCTGGTCTATGGCATCATGCAGTTGCAGAAGAAAATCCGCCGGGAAGGGTCGATCGAACGATGAGCGAACGATTGCAGGAACTCGGCGAACATCTTTCGCATCACCTGGATTCCGCCATCAGGGAATGGTCGGTCGATTTCGGTGAGCTGAATGTCAGCATCTATTCGGACCGTGTCGAGGAAGTGATCAAATTCCTGCGCGATGACCGCGGCTGCCGCTTCACCACGCTGATCGATATCTGCGGCGTCGATTACCCGGCCCGCAACGAGCGCTTCGACGTCGTCTATCACCTTCTGTCGATGAATCTGAACCACCGTATCCGCATCCGGACATCGACCGACGAGGAAAAACCCGTCGCGTCCATCTCGGATATTTTCCCGGTCGCCAACTGGTTCGAGCGCGAGGCGTTCGACATGTATGGTATCGTTTTTTCCAGCCATCCGGATCTGCGCCGCATTCTGACCGATTACGGCTTTACCGGCCATCCGCTGCGCAAGGATTTCCCGCTGTCCGGCTATGTCGAAGTGCGCTGGGATGACGAGGAAAAGCGCGTCGTCTACGAACCGGTCGAACTGGTTCAGGAATATCGCGATTTCGATTTCCTCTCCCCGTGGGAAGGCGCCAAATACGTGCTGCCGGGCGACGAGAAGGCCAAGGGGGAGGGCGCGTAATGTCTGATCCTGTCAAGGGCAGTTGCCTGTGTGGTGCCGTGAAGTTCTCGGCGGTGCTGAAGAATGAGCATGTCGATGCTTGCCATTGCGGCATGTGCCGTAAATGGGGCGGCGGCCCCTTCATGAATGTCATGGCCGCTGCTGCGCCTGTGTTCGAAAATGATGCCGGGCTTGGCATTTACAATTCATCGGACTGGGCCGAGCGCCTGTTCTGCAAGAATTGCGGCTCGTCCCTGATGTGGCGGATGAAGGACAATCCTGATCAGGTTGCGATTGCCGCGTCGGCGGTCCCGCTGACGAGCGAAGCAGATTTTCGCTTGCAGGTCTTTATCGACGAGAAGCCGGCCTATTACGATTTCGCCAATGACACCCGCAAAATGACCGGCCCCGAATTGATCGCAGCGTTTCAGAGCGGGGAGAGCATTTCATGACCGACCTGACCAACCCCGAAAACATGGAACAGCTCGACGACCGCAAATTCACGATCAATTTCGGTCCCCAGCACCCGGCGGCTCATGGCGTGTTGCGCCTTGTGCTGGAGCTGGATGGCGAGATCGTCGACCGCGTCGATCCGCATATCGGCCTGCTCCACCGCGGCACCGAGAAGCTGCTGGAACACAAGACCTATCTGCAGGGCATCGGTTATTTCGACCGGCTCGACTATGTCGCGCCGATGAATCAGGAACATGCCTTCTGCATGGCCGTGGAAAAGCTGGCCGGTATTCCCGTGCCGGTCCGCGGCGAATATATCCGGGTCCTTTATTGCGAGATCGGCCGCATCCTGTCGCACATTCTGAACGTCACCACGCAGGCGCTGGACGTGGGCGCACTGACCCCGCCGGTCTGGGGTTTTGAAGAGCGCGAAAAACTGATGGTCTTCTATGAGCGCGCGTCCGGCTCACGGATGCACGCGCATTATTTCCGCCCGGGAGGCGTCCACCAGGACCTGCCGCCGAAGCTGATCGAGGATATCGGCGAGTGGTGTGAGCAATTCCCGGCCAAACTCAAGGACATCGACAACCTTCTGACCGAAAACCGCATTTTCAAGCAGCGCAATGTCGATATCGGCGTGGTGTCGAAGGAAGAGGCGCTGGAGTGGGGCTTTTCCGGCGTCATGGTGCGCGGCTCCGGCATGGCCTGGGATTTGCGCCGCGCCCAGCCCTATTCGGTCTATGACGAGCTGGATTTCAACATCCCCGTTGGCAAGAACGGGGATTGCTGGGACCGCTATCTGATCCGCATCGAGGAGATGCTGGAATCGGTCAAGATCATGAAACAATGCGTGGAATGGCTGTCGCGCGCGGAAAATGCGGGCGAAGTCCTGCCGACCAACTCCAAATTTGCCCCGCCGCGCCGCGCCGAGATGAAGCAGTCGATGGAGGCTTTGATCCATCACTTCAAGCTCTACACTGAAGGCGTCCATGTCCCGGCCGGTGAAGCCTATGTCGCCGTGGAAGCCCCCAAGGGTGAATTCGGCGTCTATCTGGTCGCCGACGGCACCAACAAGCCCTATCGGGTGAAGATCCGGGCGCCGGGCTTTGCCCATCTGGCCGCCATGGATCACATCAATCGCGGCCACCAGCTGGCGGACGTGTCGGCCATTCTGGGATCGCTGGATATCGTGTTCGGAGAAATCGACCGATGAGCGCTCGTAAAATTGCTCTCGACCAACCGGAAAGCTTCTCGTTTTCAAAGAATAGCGAGAAAGAAGTAAAGTTCTGGTTGAATAAGTATCCGGAAGCCAAAAAGGCCTCTGCCGTCATTCCGATGCTGTGGATTGCGCAAAAGCAGGAGGGCTGGGTGTCCGAACCGGCCATTCGCGAGATTGCCGACCGTCTGGGCATGCCGAAAATCCGGGTGATGGAGGTTGCGACTTTCTACACCATGTTCAATCTCGAACCGGCCGGTGAACACCTGATCCAGCTCTGCGGCACCACACCTTGCTGGCTGCGCGGTGCGGAGGACCTCAAGAAGGTCTGCGCCGAGAAAATCGGCCCGAAGGGCCAGGTATCGGCCGATGGCAAACTGTCCTGGATGGAGGTGGAATGCCTGGGCGCCTGCGCCAATGCGCCCATGGTGCAGATCTCCAACACGGCGGGCGATCACTATTATGAAGACCTGACGGCCGAGACGATGGGCCGGATTATTGACGATCTCGTGGCCGGCAAGACGCCAAAGCCGGGCTCCCAGACCGGCCGGTCCTGTTCTGAGGCCGAAGGCGGCTCCATGGCGCTGACCGATGGCGCGCTCTATGACGGATCGCTGGCGAAGAAGGTTAATTTGCCGAATACGAGCCCCAAGAAGGAAAAGGCCTGATCATGGTTCAACTTCTTGAAGATAAAGACCGTATTTTCCTGAACCTTTTCGGCCGGGAAGATCCGGGCCTGGACGCCGCGAAACAGCGCGGTGCCTGGAATGCCACGAAAGACATGATCGATATGGGTCCGGAATGGATCGTTGATCAGGTCAAGGCCTCCGGCCTGCGCGGCCGGGGCGGGGCGGGCTTCCCGACCGGTCTCAAATGGTCCTTCATGCCCAAGGAAGTCGGCGCACGCCCGCACTATCTGGTCGTCAATGCGGATGAATCCGAGCCGGGTACCTGCAAGGACCGCGAGATCATGCGCAATGATCCGCACCTCCTGATCGAGGGCTGCCTGGTGGCTTCCTTCGCGATGCGCGCCCAGGCCTGCTACATCTATATTCGCGGTGAATATGTCGCCGAACGGATCGCGCTCGAAAAAGCCATCAAGGAAGCGTATGACGCCAAGCTGATCGGCCAGAACAATATCCATGGCTGGGACTTCGACTGCTACGTCCACCATGGCGCGGGCGCCTATATCTGCGGTGAAGAAACCGCTTTGCTCGAAAGCCTGGAAGGCAAGAAGGGCCAGCCGCGCCTGAAGCCGCCATTCCCGGCCAATGCCGGCCTTTATGGCTGCCCGACCACGGTCAACAATGTCGAATCCATTGCCGTCGCGCCGACCATTATCCGCCGCGGCGCGGAGTGGTTTGCGGGCTTTGGCCGGCAGGGCAATACCGGCACCAAGGTGTTCTCGATTTCCGGCCATGTGAACAAGCCGTGCAATATCGAGGAAACCATGTCCATCCCGCTGAAAACGCTGATTGAAACCCATGCGGGTGGCGTGCGCGGCGGCTGGGATAATCTCAAGGCCGTCATTCCGGGTGGATCCTCTGTGCCGTGTATCCCGATGGATACCTGCACAGATATTCTGATGGATTTCGACGCGCTGCGCGATGTGAAATCCGGCCTCGGTACGGCGGCGGTCATCGTCATGGACAAGTCCACCGACATCATCAAGGCGATCGCGCGCATCTCCTATTTCTACAAGCATGAAAGCTGCGGCCAGTGCACGTCGTGCCGCGAGGGTACGGGCTGGATGTGGCGCGTTCTGGAGCGCATGGCGCGCGGCGAGAGCTCGACGGACGAGATCGACAAGCTCTTGGACGTCGCCAGCCAGGTCGAAGGCCACACCATCTGCGCCCTCGGCGATGCGGCCGCGTGGCCGGTGCAGGGGCTGATCCGCCATTTCCGCCACGAGATTGAGGACCGCATCAACACCTATCGCGCCGGCAAGCCGGTTACGGTGTCACAGATGGCAGCGGAGTAGGGGAATACCATGTCTGACAATCTCCGCACCATCATCATCGACGGCGAGGAAATCGACGTCCCGAACCATTACACGTTGCTGCAGGCCGCCGAGGCGGCAGGCAAGGAAATCCCGCGCTTCTGCTATCATGAGCGCCTGTCCGTGGCGGGCAATTGCCGCATGTGTCTGGTCGAGCTGGTTGGCGCGCCGAAACCGGCAGCGTCCTGCGCCATGAATGTATCCGACATGCGCGGCGGACCGAATGGCGAACCGCCGGCCATGAATACCGCGTCGCCCATGGTGAAGAAGGCGCGCGAAGGCGTCATGGAATTCCTGCTGATCAATCACCCGCTCGATTGCCCGATCTGCGATCAGGGCGGCGAATGCGATCTGCAGGACCAGGCCATGGCCTATGGCCGGCCCGGCTCCCGCTATACCGAGAACAAGCGCGCCGTCGAAGACAAGAATATGGGCCCGCTGATCAAGACGATCATGACCCGTTGCATCCAGTGTACGCGCTGTGTCCGCTTCGTCACTGAAGTCGCGGGCTCGCCGGAAATCGGCATGCTCAATCGCGGCGAAGACGCTGAAATCACAACCTATCTGGAAGCCGCCGTTGAGTCCGAACTCTCCGGCAATGTCATTGATCTCTGCCCGGTCGGCGCGCTGACCTCCAAGCCCTATGCCTATAATGCGCGGCCGTGGGAGCTGAAGAAAACCGAGACCATCGACGTGATGGACGCCATGGGCTCCTGGATCCGCGTCGACAGCCGCGGCCCGGGCGTTCTGCGCATCATGCCGCGCGTCAATGACGAGATTAACGAGGAATGGATCTCGGATAAAACCCGCTTCATCTGGGACGGCCTGCAACGCCAGCGTCTCGATGCGCCCTATGCCCGCAAGGACGGCAAGCTGGCCCCGGTCAGCTGGGATGAAGCGCTCGGCCTCGCGGCTGAAAAGTTGTCCGGAAACGCGAAGAAGACCGGCGTTATTGCCGGTGATCTCAATTCCATCGAGGAATTGAAGGCTGCCAAGGACCTCTTCGGCGCTCTGGGTGTGACCTCCATTGATGGCCGCCAGGACGGTGCGCCACTGGGCACTGGTCCGCGTGAAAGCTGGCTCTTCAACTCCACCATTGCCGGGATTGACGAGGCCGATGCCATCCTGCTGGTCGGTACCGATCCGCGCCTCGAAGCGCCGGTGCTCAACGCCCGTATCCGCCGCGCCTGGCTGGAACGCGACGTCAAGGTCGGCGTGATCGGCGAGACCGGTGATCTGACGTATCCATTCGAGCAGATCGGTAGCGGTCCGGAAGACCTGAAAGGCTTTGGCGGCAAGCGCTCCGGCTTCACCAAGACTCTGAAAGATGCCGAAAAGCCGATGATTATCGTCGGCATGGGCGCGCTGGCCCGCAAGGATGGCGCGCAGGTCTTGCGCGTCGCCGGAGAACTCGCGGCCAAGGTCGGGGCCGTCAAGGACGGCTGGAACGGTTTCAACGTTCTGCATACAGCAGCTTCGCGCGTCGGTGCGCTGGATCTCGGCTTCGTGCCGGGCAAGGGCGGCAAGGACGCAGGCGGTATCCAGGCCGCGGCAAAGTCCGGCAAGATGGACACTGTCGTGCTGATGGGCGCGGACGAGATCGACGCGGATTTCGGCAAGGCCTTCGTTATTTATGTCGGACATCATGGCGATCGCGGCGCGCACCGTGCGGATCTGATCCTGCCGGGCGCGGCCTATACCGAGAAAAAGGGCATGTGGGCCAATATGGAAGGCCGCGTGCAATTCAATGCCCGTGCCGTCTTCCCGAAAGGCGAGGCGAAAGAAGACTGGGCGATTTTCCGCGCCCTGTCCGACCGTCTGAACAAGACCTTGCCCTACAATTCTTTGGAAGAATTGCGGGCAAGGCTGATTGCCGATCATCCGGTTTTCGGTGGTATTGATCACGCGCCGGGCCATGCCACCGCCGCTGAATTTGATGTGGCATCCATCGGCGAAGCGGGCGATATGAGCGCCGAGCCTTTCCGGTCGGCGATCGCCGACTTCTATCTCACGAACGCAATCGCACGGGCCTCGAAGACCATGGCGGACTGTTCGGCATTGAAAACCGCGCCTCACGCGCAAGCGGCGGAGTAGGGCGATGTGGACGTATTTCCTTCAGCCTGAAAATCCGGGTGCCGGTTTCTGGATTGCCGATACGCTGTCGATCATCGGCCTGTTCATGATCGTGCTGCTGATTTCGCTGGCCTTTCTGCTCCTGATGGACCGCAAGGTCTGGGCGTCGGTCCAGATGAGAAAGGGCCCCAATGTTGTGGGGGCGTTCGGCCTCCTGCAATCCTTCGCCGACTTCCTGAAATTCGTGTTCAAGGAAATCGTGGTGCCGGCCGGTGCCGACCGGACGCTCTTCCTGATCGCGCCGCTGATCACCTTTGTCCTCGCCTTCATCGGCTGGGCCGTGGTGCCGGTGGCACCGGGCTGGGTGATATCCGATCTCAATGTCGGCATCCTCTACCTGTTCGCGATCTCGTCGCTCGGTGTTTACGGCATCATCATCGGAGGCTGGGCGTCGAACTCGAAATATCCCTTCCTCGGAGCGCTGCGATCAGCCGCCCAGATGGTCTCCTATGAAGTCTCCATCGGCTTCATCATCGTCACCGTTCTGCTCTTTGCCGGCTCCATGAATCTGTCGGTGATTGTCGAGCAACAGGCCGGCGGCTTCTGGAACTGGAACATGCTGGCCCTGCACACATTGCCAGTGCCGATGTTCCTGGTGATGATCCCGATGACGGCGATCTTCTTCATTTCCGCCCTGGCGGAAACCAACCGCCCGCCTTTCGATCTGCCGGAAGCGGAATCCGAGCTCGTGGCCGGGTATCAGGTGGAATATTCCTCCACCCCGTATCTGCTGTTCATGATCGGAGAATATCTGAACATCGTTCTGATGTGCGCCATGACGACCATCCTCTTCTTTGGCGGATGGCATGCGCCGTTTGAATTCCTGTCCTTCCTGCCGCCATTCTTCTGGTTTGCCGCCAAGGTGATCTTCTTCTTCTTCATGTTCGCCATGGTGAAGGCGCTGGTGCCGCGTTACCGCTATGACCAGCTGATGCGCCTGGGCTGGAAAATCTTCCTGCCGACCTCGCTCGGTGCCGTCGTTCTGGTCGGCGCTTACGTTGCCTATTCGGGAGCTGCCTCATGAGCCGTATAGCCCAGACCATTCGCGGTGCCCTGTTGATGGACTTCTGGGGCGCCTTCGTCATGGGCCTGCGCTACATGGCGCAGCCGAAAGCGACCATCAATTATCCGTTCGAAAAAGGCCCGCTCAGCCCGCGTTTCCGCGGTCAGCACGCTCTGCGCCGCTATGCCAATGGCGAAGAACGCTGCATTGCCTGCAAGCTGTGTGAAGCGGTCTGCCCGGCGCAGGCCATCACCATCGAGGCTGAACCGCGCGAAGACGGTTCGCGCCGCACAACGCGCTATGACATCGACATGGTGAAATGCATCTATTGCGGCTTCTGCGAGGAAGCCTGCCCGGTGGATGCCATCGTCGAGGGTCCGAATTTCGAGTTCGCCGCGGAAACCCGCGAAGAGCTTTACTACGACAAGGAAAAACTGCTTGCGAATGGCGACCGCTGGGAACGCGAGATCGCGCGCAATCTGGAACTGGACGCGCCCTACCGCTAGGGCAGGCGCAACACAAGAACGGGGCGGCTGATGCTGCAGGTAATTACATTCTGGATACTGGCGAGCGTGACGGTGCTGTCCGCCTTCTTCGTCGTGGCTGCAAGGAATCCGGTCCGGTCTGTGCTGTGGCTGATCCTCGCCTTCTTCTCGGCTGCAGGCCTGTTCGTCCTGCTCGGTGCCGAGTTTCTCGCCATGCTGCTCATCGTTGTCTATGTCGGCGCGGTCGCAGTGCTCTTCCTGTTCGTGGTCATGATGCTGGACGTCGATTTTACCGAGTTGAAGCAGGGATTCCTCAGCTATCTGCCATTCGGCGCGCTGGTTTCGATCGTCCTAGCGACGGAATTGATCATTGTCGGCAATGCCTGGACCGAGGCCAATGTGGTCGTACCGGCCGGTGCCAGCGCCACGCCGGAAGGCGTGTCCAATGTCGAGGCGCTCGGCATGCTGCTCTACGATGATTATGCGTATTTCTTCCAGGCGGCCGGTCTGGTCCTGCTGGTCGCCATGATCGGCGCCATTGTCCTGACGCTGCGCCACAAGCCGCATATCAAGCGGCAGAATATTGCCGAACAGGTTGGCCGTGACCGCAAGACGGCGGTGACCATGCAGGATGTGAAATCCGGAGAGGGGCTGGGCGAATGACCGAGATCGGGCTGTCACACTATCTCGCGGTTGCCGCGATCCTGTTCACCATCGGTGTCTTCGGCATTTTCGTGAACCGCAAGAATGTCATCATTCTGCTGATGTCGGTCGAACTCCTTCTGCTCGCCGTCAACATCAATCTCGTGGCGTTCTCTTCCTATCTCGGCGACCTCGCCGGGCAGGTTTTCGCCATGTTCGTTCTGACGGTTGCGGCAGCTGAAGCCGCAGTCGGCCTTGCAATCCTTGTCGTCTACTTCCGGAACCGTGGAAACATTTCGGTCGAAGACGTGAATCTGATGAAGGGCTAGAGGCCATGGCACCGATCCTCATCGTCTTCGGCCCGCTCGCAGGCGCCATTATCGCGGGACTGTTCCAGCGATTCATCGGCGACCGTGCGGCACAGGTCATCACCACCGGCTTCCTGATCCTGTCGGCGATCCTGTCGGCCTGGGTCTTCTATGACGTCATTTTCGCCGAGAATACGCGCACGATTCCGCTGGCAACCTGGATGCAGATCGGTGACTTCCACGCCAGCTGGGCCCTGCGGCTGGATCCGCTTTCCGCCGTCATGCTGGTCGTCGTGACCAGCGTCTCATCGCTCGTCCATGTCTATTCATGGGGCTATATGAGCGACGACCCGCACCGGGCGCGCTTCTTCAGTTATCTCTCGCTTTTCACCTTTGCCATGCTGATGCTGGTGACCGCTGATGACTTCCTCCAGCTCTTCTTCGGCTGGGAGGGCGTTGGTCTCGCCTCCTATCTGCTCATCGGTTTCTGGTACAAGAAGAAGTCCGCCAACAACGCCGCCATCAAGGCCTTCGTCACCAACCGGGTCGGCGATTTCGGCTTTGCACTCGGCATCATGGCAGTCTTTGCCGTCTTCGGTTCCGTCAGCTTTGACAGCGTCTTCAGCGATGTCGAGGGCATGGCCGCCCTGACCTGGAATTTCCTCGGCCTGGAATACAATGCGATCGAGCTGATCGCCTTCCTGCTCTTCATTGGCGCGATGGGGAAATCCGCCCAGTTCTTCCTCCATGTCTGGCTGCCCGACGCGATGGAAGGCCCGACGCCGGTGTCCGCGCTGATTCACGCCGCCACCATGGTGACGGCCGGCGTTTTCCTCGTTTGCCGTTGCTATCCGCTGTTTGAAGCGGCACCGATGACCTCGGCTTTCGTGACGGTCATCGGGGCGACCACCGCACTGTTTGCGGCGACGGTCGGTCTGGCGCAGAACGATATCAAGCGCGTCATCGCCTATTCGACCTGCTCCCAGCTCGGCTACATGTTTTTTGCCGCCGGTCTCGGCCTTTATTCCGCGGCGATGTTCCACCTGTTCACCCATGCCTTCTTCAAGGCGCTGCTCTTCCTCGGTGCCGGTTCGGTCATCCACGGCCTTCATCACGAGCAGGACATGCGCAAGATGGGCGGCACCTTCCAGGCGCTTCCGGCCACCTATCTGCTGATGATTATCGGTACGCTGGCCCTGACCGGCGTGGGCATTCCCGGAACGCCCATCGGCTTTGCCGGCTTCTTCTCGAAGGACATGATCATCGAGGAAGCCTTCATGATGGGCGAGGAAGGGGTGCCGTTCGGCATGCTGGCTTTCTGGGTCGGTGTCATCGCCGCCGGTCTGACCAGCTTCTATTCATGGCGCCTGATCTTCATGACTTTCCACGGCAAGTTCCGTGGCGAGAAAGAAGTGCTCGATCACGCCCATGAAAGCCCGCCCGTGATGATGATTCCGCTGGTCCTGCTGGCCGTGGGGGCAATCTTCGCCGGCATGGCCTTCAAGGATCAGTTTGTGGGCCGCAATGCTTTCACCTTCTGGGAAGACTCGCTGCCCGCCGGCCCCTATGCCGAGGGCAATTACGGCGATGATTACCGTGCTTCCCTGGCAGAGGAGGTTCTGGCCGGACATTCCGACCTCGAATCGGACTCACTGAACGCGGCCGTCGGCGCGGGAGATGCCGAAGCACCATCGCAGGCCGCCGACAGCCACGCTGCGGAGAGTGCAGGCGATCACGGCGCTGAGGACGAACACCATGGCGGACACCACCCACCGACCTGGGTGCTCTGGACGCCCCTGTTTGTGACCGTGACCGGTTTTGCGCTGGCCTGGTTCCTTTACATCCGCCATGAGGGCTTTGGGGCCCGGCTGGCGGCACGCAGAGGCCCGCTGCACAGCTTCCTCCTGAACAAATGGTATTTCGACGAGATCTACAATTTCGTCTTTGTCCGGGGCGCCGCTGCGCTTGGCGACATCTTCTGGAAGGTCGGCGACCGGCGCATCATTGACGGTTTCGGGCCCAACGGTTTTGCCGCGTCGGCGATGGCGGCGGCACGGCGGCTGTCGCGGGCCCAGTCAGGATTCCTCTATCACTACGCATTTGTCATGCTGATCGGGGTGGTGGCACTCACCATCTGGGCCATGACCGGCGCGGGAGGCGAATAAATGCTCTCTGCCGTAACCTTTGCGCCGCTGGCCGGTGCGCTCGTCATCATTCTTTTCAAGATGTTCTCGCGCGCCGAGGACTCGGCCTTCATCGAAAAGAATGCGCGTGGCGTGGCCCTGCTGACGACGCTCGTCACCTTTGCCCTGGCAATCGTGGTGATGATCCAGTTCGATCCGCAAAACCCCGGCTTCCAGATGGTCGAATACGTGCCCTGGTTTACCGAGCTGGGAATGGGCTATCGCATGGGCGTGGACGGCCTGTCTGTCCTCTTCGTACTGCTGACCGCCTTCCTGATGCCGATTGCCATTCTGGCCAGCTGGAAGATCGAGAAGCGCGTCGCCGATTACATGATCGCCTTCCTGATTCTGGAAACGCTGATGATCGGCGTCTTCTGTGCGCTCGACATGGTGTTGTTCTACATCTTCTTTGAAGGCGGCCTGATCCCGATGTTCCTGATCATCGGCGTCTGGGGCGGCGCCAACCGGGTCTATGCCGCGTTCAAATTCTTCCTCTACACCCTGCTGGGCTCGGTGCTCATGCTGGTCGCCATGGTCTTCATGTATCTGCAGGCCGGCACCACGAATATCGAGGTATTGCTGGCGACGCCGTTTGCGGCCGAAATCCAGACCTGGCTGTGGCTCGCCTTCTTCGCGTCCTTTGCGGTGAAAATGCCGATGTGGCCGGTCCACACCTGGTTGCCGGACGCCCACGTCGAAGCACCCACTGCGGGGTCGGTCATTCTGGCCGGCGTGCTCCTGAAGATGGGCGGCTATGGCTTTCTGCGGTTCTCGATCCCGATGTTCCCGGATGCGACCGCCTATTTCACGCCGCTGGTCTTTGTGCTGTCGGTGATCGCCATCATCTACACCTCGCTGGTGGCCTTCCGGCAGACCGACATCAAGAAGCTGATCGCCTATTCATCAGTCGCCCAGATGGGCCTGGTGACGATGGGCCTTTTTGCCATGACCGAGCTTGGCGTGCAGGGGGCGATTTTCCAGATGCTCTCTCACGGCGTCATTTCCGGCGCGCTCTTCCTTGCTGTCGGTGTCATCTATGACCGGATGCACACTCGCGAGATCGCCTTCTATGGCGGGCTGGTGCACCGGATGCCCGTCTATGCGGCCGTCCTGGCCCTGTTCACCATGGCCAATGTCGGCCTGCCGGGCACATCCGGCTTTGTCGGCGAGATCATGGCCATGATCGGCACTTTCCAGGTCTCGACCTGGGCGGCGGCCGGCGCGGCGATCGGCGTGATCCTGTCGGCCGTCTACATGCTGACGGCCTACCGCAATCTGGTGCTGGGTGACCTGACCAATCCGAAACTGGCCCAGATCAACGACATGAATATCCGCGAATGGGCGATATTCTTGCCGCTGATCATTGCCACGCTCGTGCTCGGCTTCTTCTCGACACTGATCACGGATGTGACGGCGGCATCGGTTGAGCAACTGCTTTCCAATTATCAGGCGGCCCTTGCCGCCAGCGCACAGTAGGGGCCGAAGCGATGAATCTTTCAACGCTCACCGCTGAATACATGCTCTTCGCACCGGAACTGGTTCTGGCAATCGGAGCGATGGCCCTTCTGATGCTGGGCGTCTTCGTCAGGGATCACGACAAGGCGGCCGGTTTTGTCGCCCCTTTGACAGCCGGCCTGCTGGTAGTTGCGGCGCTTGTTGCCGCTTTCATGGTGCCGGGTGAGGGCGGACAGGCCTTCTCGGGCGCATTCGTGTTCGACCCGCTGGCGCTGTTTGCCAAGGTCGCGATTTTCGGCGCAGCGGCCATCGCCCTGCTGTTTGCGGTTCCGTATCTGAAAGCCGAACGCCTCGCCAAGTTCGAATATTTCGTACTGATCGCGCTGGCCGCGCTCGGCATGTCCATGATGGTGTCGGCCAATGATCTCATCGCCATGTATATGGGCGTTGAGCTGCAATCGCTGGCGCTGTATGTGCTGGCCGCCTTCAATCGTGACAGCCTGCGTGCGTCCGAAGCGGGCCTGAAATACTTTGTGCTCGGCGCCCTGTCGTCCGGCCTGCTCCTGTATGGTGCGTCTCTGGTCTACGGATTTACCGGTGCCACCGGTTTCAACGATATCGCGATCGCCGCGGCGTCCGGCGAAGTCTCCATCGGCCTCCTGTTTGGCCTGGTTTTCATCATTTGCGGACTGGCCTTCAAGGTGTCCGCCGCGCCCTTCCACATGTGGACGCCGGACGTTTACGAGGGATCGCCCACCCCGGTGACTGCCTTCTTCGCGACCGCGCCCAAACTGGCCGCCATCGTTCTGCTTGCGCGTATCCTGCTCGAACCGTTCGGCGCGATGACGGATCAGTGGCAGCAGGTCATTACAGCCATTGCGGTGCTGTCCATGGCGGTCGGCGCCTTCGGAGCCCTGACGCAGAACAATATCAAGCGTCTGATGGCCTATTCCTCTATCGGGAATATGGGGTATGCGCTGGTCGCGATCGCTGCAGGCACCGCGATCGGTCTCTGGGCGCTGCTCGC
>WGNH01000011.1 GCA_016124665.1 Alphaproteobacteria bacterium
AACAATACCCTGAAATCAAATGAGGCGGCACAGCTGGATCAGGCCTCGGGCTCGGCTCACCCTGCCTCTGCCACATCTGCCGGCACCGGGAACGCTGTTGCGCAAACCGCCGCGCCGCCGGCTGCCGGCGCTGCTGCAACCACGCCTGCAGTTGCCGTAAATACGGCCGCAGCCGCTTTGCCACAGGCACCGGTTCAGGCGGGTGTGCAAGCGCGCCGTGAAGCCAGCGGCATGGACAAGATGCAACTGACCGGAACGAATTCCGCTTCAAAAAGCAGCGCGGCGGCTAGCGGGAACGGTACAAATGCCGCCACGACGGCGTCAGCTTCTGCTGTGAAGCCGGAGGCCGCCACACCGACCGCGCCACAGCCAACCGCTTCGCAGACGGCCACCCCGCCGCCCGCCGACTTGCCGGCCGAAGCGGCGCGCCAGGCGCAAGGTGATGCAGCCCGCACAGCGCCGCCGCCCCTGGATCTGGCAAATCCGGATTCGGCGTCCGAAACCGAGCAGGCCGACCTCTCCAATCTGCGCGCGGCTGATGCGAGCCGTGCTGCCGAGCGTCCCGGCATTGCCGCTGGCAGTGCACGCTTCACGCCTGCCGCAGGCGGAGCTCTGGCTGCCCAGATTGCCGCCAAATTCCAGAATGGCGAACGCCGCTTTGAAATCCGCATGGATCCGCCCGAACTGGGCCGGATCGAGGTGAAGCTGCAGGTCGGCAATGACAATCGTGTGCAGGCAATACTGAGCGCGGAACGCCCGGAAACCCTGAATGATCTGCGCCAGTATGCGCGCGAACTGGAGCGGGCCCTTGAGGATGCAGGGCTTGAGCTTGGTAATGACGGCCTGTCATTCGAATTGTCGCAAGGCGAGGAAGACACTGGCCAGACGCCGCATGGCTCCGGGCGGTTCTCCAGCCTTGAGTTTGCAGAGGACCTTTCCGGTTCCATCACCGCCGCCGCATTGCCGCGGGAGCTTTACGGCTTCCAGCTGAGCGCGCGTAGCGGGATTGATATAAGATTATAGGAGTTAGACATGTCGCAAATTGATGCCCTCGGGGCGGCCTTCGGTAGCCAGACCGCGAATTCACAAGCATCGCTGGCGAACAATTTCGAGATGTTCCTGACCCTGCTGACCGAGCAGATGAAGGCGCAGGATCCGCTCAATCCACTGGATTCCACTGAATTCGTGAACCAGCTGGTGAATTTTTCCAGTGTCGAGCAGGAAATCCGCTCCAACCAGAACCTGGAATCGCTGATTTCCATCCAGGCGGCGTCAGCGCAGGGGGCTGCGGTCGGCTTTATTGGCCGCGAAGCCACAGTCGCGTCTCCGGATGCGGCACTCGAGAACGGATCGGCGGAGTGGACCTATATTCTGCCGGAAGACAGCCAGGGGACGCTGGTCACCGTAAAAGACGCCAATGGCCGGACCATCGCGTCGTTTGAAGGCGAAGCCACGGCCGGGAGCCATACTTTTGCCTGGGATGGTGAAGACCAGACCGGCAATGCCATGGAGGACGGCATCTACACGCTGGAAATATCCGCGGTAAATGCTGATGGCAATGCGATGCAGCCGGACATTCTGACGACAGCCCGTGTCACGGGCGTTGATTTTTCCGGTTCTGAAGTCGTGGTCGAGCTGAACGGGCTGTTTGTCCGTCTGTCCTCGGTCCGGAGCCTGCGGGAGGCAGGTGCAGTATAATATCGGGTCCAAAGAACCCGACGCTTGGCGGCAAGAATTCTGCCGGGTGGATGATGAAAGCAGAACGCTCCTAATTGAACACTCAGGGAGCACAAAATGAGTATCAATTCAGCCCTTTGGGCCGGTGCGTCCGGTCTGCTGGCCAATTCAAGCGCGCTGGCCGCAGTCTCGGACAATATCGCCAATGTCAACACGGTCGGATACAAGCGCGCCCAGGCCGTCTTTTCGCCAATGTATGAATCCTATGGCGTGAATTCCCGCTATGCTGCGGGCGGCGTCACCACCAATAACCGCTTCCAGATATCGACCGGCGGACTTCTGACGCCAGGGACCTCACCCACAGATCTGGCGATTGCCGGAGACGGTTTCTTCGTCGTGCGGCCGGTTGCCGCGAATGTAGAGGCGACTGATGCCGTATTATTCACCCGGTCAGGGTCCTTTGCGGCCGACTCGCAAGGCAATCTCAGAAATGATGCCGGCCTATTCCTTTATGGCTGGCCGGTCTCGGCGGATGGAACGGTAACGACCAACCCGTCCGATCTGTCCAGCCTCGAAGCCATCAACCTGTCCTCCATCGGCGGCGCGGCCGAAGCGACCACGCAGGCCGGCGTCAATGGCAATCTGCAAGCCAGCCAGCCAGTTTCGGCAGCTGAAGCCACCTATGTTGCCGGTGTCAGCGGGACCAATATGGCGTCGGGCAATGTGACGCCGGACTTCCAGCGTTCGATCCAGATATATGACAGCCAGGGCGGCGCACGGACCATTACCCTGTCCATGCTGAAGAGCTCGACGGCCAATGAATGGCATGCCGAGCTGCACGTCACGCCGGCCTCTGACATCACGACCGGTGCCGGACTGGTCGATGGACAGATCGGAACCGGGACCATTGCGTTCAATGCGCAAGGCGAAATTGATCTGACCAACACCACCCTGCCGCTGACACTCGATTTCCTGTCCTCCACAAATGCCGCTCCCCTCGGAGCAACCCAATATCAGTGGGCATCAGGGACCGGCGTGGCCGGACAGCAGGTCACGTTGGATCTCGGCTCGCCGACCCAGCCGGGTGGCATGACGCAGTATGACAGCCCGTCAACATTGACTTCGACCCAGGTCAATGGCTCGGCGTTCGGCACATTCACCGGTGTCGAAGTGGACAATGACGGCTTTGTCTATGCCAAGTTCTCGAACGGTATCGTCCGCAAGACCTATCAGGTTCCGGTGGCGACCTTCGTCAATCCCAACGGGCTGAATGTTGAAGCCGGCGGGGCCTATTCTGTCACACCGGATTCTGGCGGCTTTACCTTCAACGTGCCGGGGACCGCGGCAGCGGGTACGATTGCGTCCTCGACACTGGAGAATTCGAATGTCGATATTGCCACTGAGTTCACCAGCCTGATCACGACGCAGCGCGCCTATTCTGCATCGTCGAAAATCATCACGACCGCAGACGAGATGCTGGACGAAGCGATCCGGATGAAGCGCTAGCGCTGATCTGACCTATACTTCCTGAGTGAAGGACCTTCCGCTTAGGCGGGAGGTCCTTTGCTTTTTAGTCATTGAGTTAAATGAAGATTTACCACAGCGTTTAGGCGGAATTTAAGAGGCTTGGCGTATAACCCTCATCAACAAGGACGACAAAGAGCGTCCAACGGGTGAAATCAAGGGTGGTGGATATGCAAGCTCGGCGTAAGGAAAATTATGTCATTGGTCCGGATGGAAGCCCGCTGACGCTGGCCGATCTTCCCAATCCGTCGACCCAGCGCTGGGTGATCCGCCGCAAGGCAGAAGTGGTCGCAGCGGTCCGGGGCGGGCTCCTGTCTCTGGAAGAGGCCTGCGAGCGCTACCGCCTGTCGGTGGAAGAATTTCTGGGCTGGCAACGCGCCATCGACAAGCACGGCCTCGCCGGATTGCGCACCACCCGCATTCAGCATTACCGCGCCAAGCCGGGTCATCTGGGCGCCTGAGCCACAAATTTCAGAAAAAACTGCGAAAAACGCCCGGTTCTCTGAGCCGGGCGCTGCGATATTAAACCCTCGTTTACGCGGGCAGTGGGAAAAAGTTGCCGGGTTGCTGCTTCGAAAGCAGCGCAGCGAATCGGCGGGACGCCCACGTGAACAGTCTGATGGAACAATTGCGGTCACTCGGTGCCATGCGCCTCATTGCCATTTTCGGCTTGAGCGCAGGTCTGGCCGCCGCACTCCTATTCTTCAGCTTCAATATGGGCGGGGGCAGCCAGGCCCTGCTGTATGCCGGACTGAATCCGGCCGACTCAGCGCGCGTCAGCGAGGCGCTGGACACTGCCGGCATCCCCTATGAATTCCGCAGCGGCGGCTCGACCATTTATGTCGCGCGCAACCAGGTTGATGAGGCACGCGTACGCGTCGCCAGCGGCGGGGCACTGAATTCCGGCTCGGTAGGTTATGAAATCTTCGATGAAACGGACGCCCTGGGCGCGACCAGCTTCGTGCAGAACATGAATGCCAAGCGCGCCCTTGAAGGCGAACTGGCGCGGACCATCCAGTTCCTGGACATTATTGATACCGCGCGGGTACATCTGGTCTTGCCGGAACGCAGACTGTTCGAACGCGAGGCCGCTCAACCTTCCGCGTCCATTGTCATTTCCGCACGGGGCGAGCTGACCCGCGAACACTCCGGTATCATCCGGAATATCGTCGCCAGCGCGGTCGATGGCATGTCTGCCCGTGACATTACCATTGCCGACACGACCGGCCGGCTTCTGGCCAGCCCGGACGAGGGGGACGGTCTCGGTTCGATCGCGCTGGAAAGCCAGCGTGCCTCGATCGAGGAACAATACCGCCAGCGCATTCTCAACCTTGTCGAAGGTGTTGTCGGCACGGGCGCGGCCCGCGTCCAGGTGAGCGCCGAGCTGAACCGGAATTCGGTGACGCAAAGCGAAGAGCGCTACGATCCTGACGGCTCGGTCCTGCGCAGCCGGACGCGCTCGGAGGAGACGGGCCGCGAGGTTGATGGTGCCGCCAACGCGGTGTCTGCTTCGGAGAACCTGCCGGATGACGAAGCGGCTGAAACCGACGGTCCGCAATCGCTGAACGAATCCTCCACATCAAATGATCAGCAGGAATTTGCGCTGTCCCGCACCACCACGACGCGCGTAACAGAGGCTGGCGAGATCGAGCGGCTTTCGGTGGCGGTGGCCGTTGATGGCACGGTAGAAATCGCCGAAGACGGAACCCGCTCCTATGTGCCGCGCACAGAAGCGGAAATGGCTCAGATCACCGCTCTGGTTCGCTCCGCCATGGGCTTTACCCAGGTCGAGGGCGGGCGTCAGGACAGTCTCGAAGTCACCAATATCCGCTTCTCGCGCGCCGACCCGACCATGGGCACGCCCGCAGCCTCCGGCTTTTCGCTGAACAAGAATGACATCATGCGGGCCGCCGAGATCGGCGTCATGTTCCTGACGGCCTTGCTGGTCATTTTCCTGGTTGCGCGCCCGCTGGCAAAGAGCGCGGCATCCGCCGGCCCGGCCATGGCCATTGCCGGCGCTGGTGGTGGCGGTGGTGGCGGCGCGATCGAACGCGAGGGTGGCCAGGCGGCGATCACGGATGATAGCGGCCAGCAGATTCCCCAGCAGGCCCAGGGAGGCGGATCCGGTTCATCCGCCATGGCGCCTGCGTTTGTAGATAGCGGAATCGACATCGCCAAGATTGACGGCCAGGTCAAAGCCTCTTCGATCAAGAAAGTCTCCGGCGTGGTGAATTCCCATCCGGATGAATCCCTTTCCATAATCCGTAGCTGGATGAGTGAGGGCTGATGGCTGTTCGCGAAGGCAAACGCGTCATTGACGACCCGCAGAAACTGGCCGGCCCCGAGCGGGCGGCCGTCATTCTGTTGGCACTCGGCGAGGAGCAACATTCCCTCTGGGAAATGATGGACGAGGAGGAAATCCGCGAGATTTCTCAGGCCATGTCCAATCTCGGCAGCGTCTCCGCCAAGGCGGTCGAGAAACTGATCGTCGATTTCGCCAGCCAGATCTCGCAGGGCGGCTCCCTGATGGGGTCGTTCGAAGCCACCCAACGCCTGCTCAACACCTTCCTGCCCGACGAAAAAGTCGATGGCATTATGGAAGAGCTGCGTGGACCGGCTGGCCGGACCATGTGGGACAAGCTGGGCAATGTGAACGAGGTGGTGCTGGCCAATTATCTCAAGAATGAATACCCGCAGACGGTCGCCGTCATTCTGTCCAAGGTGAAGGGCGAGCATGCGTCGCGCGTGCTGGGCGCCCTGCCCGAGGACTTCGCCCTTGAAGTGGTGATGCGGATGCTCCGGATGGAGCCCGTGCAGCGCGAAATCCTCGACAAGATCGAGGAGACGCTGCGGACCGAATTCATGTCCAATCTGGCGCGGACATCCAAGCGTGACAGCCATGAAATGATGGCGGACATCTTCAACAATTTCGACCGCCAGACAGAAAACCGCTTCTTGGCCGCACTGGAAGAACGCAATCGCGACAGCGCCGAGAAAATCCGCGCGCTGATGTTCGTCTTCGAGGACCTTTCCAAGCTCGACCCGGGCGGCATCCAGACCCTTCTGCGCGCCGTCGACAAGGGCCAGCTGGGCCTGGCACTGAAAGGCGCATCGGACAGTCTGCGCGACCTGTTCTTCTCGAACATGTCGGAACGCGCGGCGAAAATCCTGAAAGACGACATGGCCGCCCTGGGACCGGTGCGCCTCAAGGATGTCGATCAGGCGCAAACTGCCATGGTCGCGACTGCCAAGGACCTCGCCGCGAAGGGCGAAATCCTGCTGGCCGAAGGCGGCGGCGAAGACGAGCTGATTTACTAGGACAAGGATTGAATGACCCATTCGCTTCCCAAATTCGACTTCGACAGGGTCTTCTCGGCCGATGGCGAAGTGCTGCGCGATGGCGACCGGGTCAAGCAACTCCTGACAGCGGCCGAAGTCGAGCAGGTGCGCCAGCAGGCCTTTGCCGAAGGCGAAAATTCGGAGACTGCCAAAGCTGCCTCTGTGCAGGCGGATGCGGTGCGCGCAATCGCGTCCCAGATGCAATTGATTCTGGCGCGGCTGCAGACCGAGTCCGATGCACTGCGCGGCGATTCCGCAAACCTGGCGCTCACCGCCGCGAAAAAACTCGCAGGTGCAGCGATTGCTGCCAATGCAGGCGATGCCGTCGCTGCGTTCTGTACCAGTGTGATGAAAGATGTACGCGGTGAACCGAGATTCAATGTGCATTGCGCCGAGGCGATTGCCGGGCCGGTCGCGGAGTTGCTCGAGAAAACCGCTGCCGAGGCCGGGTTTGACGGCGCTGTCATTGTCCGCGCCAACCCCGAAATGACCGGTGCGGATTGCCGCCTCGAATGGGGCAGCGGCAGTATTGAACGCTCACAGGAAGCCATTGAAGCCCGGATAGACGCGCTGATCGCCGACTGGCTGGCCGCGCCGGATGATGATTCCGCCACTGACAGTGACAGCGCCCCCGCCGCGGGTGGCGCTCAGGCGGCGACAGGATAAAGGAGACCGGAATGTCCCAGGATAGTGATCTCGATCTGCCGGAGTTTGAATCCGACACCAGCACTGATGTGCCGGCCACGACGACCGAAGGCAGCGACGCTTCTCAGATTTCCCAGACCCTGGCGGATGAGGACGAAAAGACCGCGACGGACCTGTCACCGGTATTTGATGTCCCCGTCAATGTCTCCGCCGTCCTTGGGAAAACCCATATCGAGCTGAATTCACTTCTGAAACTGAAGGCCGGCTCGGTGGTCGAGCTAGAGCGCAAAGTCGGGGAAGCCATCGATATCTACGTCAATGACCGGCTGGTCGCGCGCGGCGAGATCGTCGTTGTCGATGACCGCCTCGGCGTGACCATGACAGAAATCATCAAGGATGGAGACGCCGCATGACCGCGATTTCATCCTGTAAAGGCAAGGAGGGCTAACCATGCGCTTGCTCATCGTCGGAAGCCTCGGAGGCCAACTCCATACCGCTGCCAAGATTGCCATCGACCGCGGTGCAAAAGTCGCACAGGTCGACACCATCAACCAGGCGACCAGCCATTTGCGCGCCGGCAGAGGTGCCGATCTCCTCATGGTCGATGCGTCACTGGATATCGCCGCGCTGATCGCCGCCAATGAAGCGGAACGGATCACCGTCCCCGTGGTAGCTTGCGGTGTGAATGTCAGACCGGATATTGCCGCCATGGCGATCCGCGCCGGGGCCAAGGAATTCATTCCCCTGCCGCCGGAAGCCGATCTCATTGCCGCCGTGCTGGCCGCCGTCGCCGATGACGAGCAGCCAATGATCGCGCGTGATCCGTCGATGCAGAAGGTGATCGAGTTCGCCAACCAGATTGCCGGCTCCGATGCCAGCGTCCTGATTACGGGCGAGAGCGGGTCCGGCAAGGAAGTCATGGCGCGCTATGTCCACAACAAGTCCAGGCGCGCCGCCGCGCCCTTCATCTCCGTCAATTGCGCGGCGATTCCGGAAAACCTCCTGGAATCGGAGCTCTTCGGTCATGAAAAAGGGGCTTTCACCGGCGCCGTTGCCCGCCGTGTCGGCAAGTTCGAGGAAGCCAATGGCGGCACGTTGCTTCTGGACGAAATCTCGGAAATGGATGCGCGCCTTCAGGCCAAGCTGCTGCGCGCCCTGCAGGAACGCGAGATCGACCGCGTTGGCGGCTCCGGTCCGGTCAAGATCGATATCCGGGTGCTGGCGACCTCGAACCGCGATCTCCGCAAGGCTGTGGCCGACGGATCTTTCCGTGAAGACCTTCTTTTCCGACTGAATGTCGTCAATCTGGCGCTGCCGCCCCTGCGCCAGCGGCCGGCGGATGTCGTCGCCCTTTCCGAACATTTTGCCCGCAAATATGCGGCCGCAAACGGTCTGGGCGACCGCCCGATCTCGGAGAGTGCCAAGACAGCGCTTCTCGCCCGTGAATGGCCGGGCAATGTGCGCGAGCTGGAAAACACCATGCATCGCGCCGTGCTGCTGGCTTCGGGCCAGGAAATCGGGCCGGAAGCCATCCGCATGCCGGACGGTTCGCTGTTTACCGGAAATGCCTCGAACCCGGCCGCCAGAGCTGCCGAGACCGCCGATGCCGCGCAGCGCAATATGGTCGGCCGGACAGTTGCGGATGTGGAGCAGGACCTGATCCTGGAAACGCTGGACCATTGCCTCGGAAACCGGACCCATGCTGCCAATATTCTGGGCATTTCGATCCGGACACTCCGCAACAAGCTGAAACTCTATACCGAGCAGGGCATTTCCGTGCCCGCCCCCGGTGATACCCGCGCAGGAGCGGCCTGATCTGAATGGCTGACACAACGGCCTCTTCCCAAACCGGCGTTGGCGGGTTTGATCTGCTGGGATTCCTGAAAAAGGGTCTGCGCGGCGATATCGCGCTCGGCGTGGGCATCATGGCCATTCTGGTCATGCTCATCCTGCCCATGCCGCGCTTGCTGATGGATATCGCGCTGGCGATTTCCATCTCGCTTTCCGTGCTGGTCCTGATGACGTCGCTTTTCATCAAGAAGCCGCTGGAATTTTCCGCTTTCCCGGCAGTGCTTCTGATCGCAACACTTCTCCGTCTCGGCCTGAATATCGCCTCGACACGGTTGATCCTGTCAAATGGCGCAGAGGGCACGGATGCCGCCGGTCAGGTGATCGAGGCGTTCGGGGCCTTTGTGATGCAAGGTAATGTCGTGATCGGCGTGATTGTCTTCATCATCCTGGTGATCGTGAATTTCGTTGTGATCACAAAAGGTTCTGGCCGCATTGCCGAGGTCGCAGCCCGCTTCACACTGGATGCCATGCCGGGCAAGCAGATGGCGATTGATGCCGATCTGTCGGCCGGGCTGATCAATGAGGACGAAGCGCGCCGGCGGCGCAAGGAGCTGGAAGGCGAAAGCAATTTCTTCGGCGCCATGGACGGTGCCTCGAAATTCGTCCGCGGCGATGCCATTGCCGGTCTTCTGATCACTGCCATCAATCTGATCGCCGGCATGGTGATCGGGATTGCCCAGTCCGGCATGGATTTCGGGACGGCTGCCTCCACCTATTCCACACTGACGATCGGCGACGGCCTGGTCTCGCAAATCCCGGCACTGATCATCTCGGTGGCGGCCGGTCTTCTGGTCTCCAAAGCCGGTGTCGAAGGTGAAGCCGACAAGGCGCTTTACACCCAGCTCGCCGGCAATCCGCAAGGCCTCTACATGGTCGCGGCGACGGCCGGTGTCATTGGTCTTCTGCCCGGCATGCCCTTCATCCCGTTCGCCCTGATGGCGGCGGGGGCCGTCGGCCTCGCCCTGACGGCGAAACGGAAATCGGACAGTGCCGAAGCAGAAGTCGTGGCAAAAAGTGCGCAGGAAAATGCCGCGTCCGAGGCGGCCGAACCGCCCATTGGGGAAACCCTGGCGCTGGACGAATTGAAGATCGAGCTCGGCTATGGGCTGTTGCCGCTGATCAATGATGTGGAAGGCCGCAAGCTGACGGACCAGATCCGCGCCCTGCGCCGCTCAATGGCCGAGGAAACCGGCTTTGTCACGCCGTCCGTACGCATCATCGACAATATGCGTCTCGGCTCGAATGACTACACGATCCGGGTCAAGGAAATGGAAGCCGGCAAGGGCCAGGTGAAGCTGAAACACTTGCTCGTCATGGATCCGCAAGGCCAGCAAATCGATCTGCCCGGCGATCATGTCAAGGAACCGGCCTTTGGCCTTCCTGCCACATGGATCGACGAGAACCTGCGCGAGGAGGCGACATTCCGCGGCTATACGATTGTCGACCCGTCAGCAGTCCTGGTCACGCATCTGACCGAGATTCTGCGCGAACATATGGCCGAGCTCCTTTCCTATGCCGAGGTCGAGAAGCTGATTGCCGGCCTGTCCAAGGAGCACAAGAAGCTGGTGGACGATATTGCGCCCTCCCAGATCACGCGCGCCGGTATCCAGCGCGTGCTGCAAAACCTGTTGAAAGAGCGCATCTCCATTCGCGATCTGCCGACCATTCTGGAAGGCATCGCCGAAGCCAGCGCCTTCTCGCAGCATATTGATGCCATCACCGAGCATGTGCGCGGCCGGCTGGCGCGTCAGATCTGTCATGCGAATGCCGGTCTCGATGGACAATTGCCGGTTCTGGCCATGTCTCCGCAATGGGAGCAGGCGTTTGCCGAAGCCATGACCGGAGAAGGCGATCGCAAGCAACTGGCACTGGCTCCGTCAAAACTGCATGAATTCGTTGCCGCTGTCCGCGATGCATTCGAGCGGGCGGCCTCGCAGGGCGAGACGCCGGTGCTGCTGACCAGTCCGGGCACACGGCCTTATGTGCGGTCCCTTGTGGAACGCTTCCGTCCGAACACGATCGTGATGGGCCAGAATGAAATCCATCCGAGTGCGCGGCTGAAAACCATGGGGCATGTCTAGACCATGCGCCTGAAGACCTTTTCCGCCCCTTCCCTTGCCGAGGCGATGGCCAATGTCCGCCGCGACCTCGGCGAGGATGCCATCATTGTCGCGACCGGCGATGCACCGGGTGGCGGCGTCCAGGTCCGGGCCGCGTCCGATGCGCCGCGCGGCGGCGATGTTATCGAAGCGCCGCGCGAACGGGCTGCCCGTATCCATAACGACATACGACGTCAACGCGGCGATGATAGCGACGGGCTGGACCGGATCATACGCGCACTCGGCTTTCACCGCGTGCCCGATGCTGCCATCGAGGCCCTGGCGCGGTTCTGTGAATTGCAGGAAGAGGCGCCCGCCGCCCATGCGCTGGCCCAGGCGCTGGAAAGCCGGTACCGGTTTGCGCCGCTGGAGGTCGAATCCGGCCTGTCCTACCTGTTTGCCGGAGCCCCGGGCGCGGGCAAGACCGCAACGCTGGCGCGGATTGCGGCACGTGCTGCGGCTGCTGATGTGCCGGTGCTGATCCTGGCGACGGATTGCGAGCGCGCCGGCGCCGAAGCCCGCATTTCCGAACTGGCCGGCAAGCTGGGCTTTGATTATGCGATGGCCGACGATCCGCGCGAGGCGGAAGCCTACGCCCGGGATGCCGGTGATCAGCTGCTGCTGATTGATGCCCCGGCGGGCAATCCCTTCGATCTGGATGATCTGGACATGATGGCGGCTTTTGCCGCCGCCGCCGAAGCGGAAATCATTGCCGTCGCCGATGCCGGGCAGGCCCCGGAGGATGCGGCGGAAGCCGCCTCGCTCTATGCCTCGGTCGGGGCCCGCCGGACGATTATCGGCAAGGCGGATTGCGCGCGCCGCAAGGGGGCCATTCTGGCTACAGGAGAGGCGGGACTGGCTTTCGCGCATGTCTCGGCCAGCCCCTATATCGGGTCCGGCCTGGCACCGGCGACACCATTGCGGCTGGCCCGCACGCTGCTGGACCTTCACGATCTGCCTGATGATGTCAGCCTTGAGGGAGATGAGGCATGAGTTTTCTTCCCGACAGCAAGGCGCCGGCCGGACGCATTCTCGCGGTTGCCTCCGGAAAGGGCGGCGTCGGGAAAACCGTCATTGCCGCCGGACTGGCGCAAGCCTTCTCGGCACAGGGCGAACGCCTGTTGCTGATTGATGGCGATCTCGGCATGGCCAATATCGATGTGCAACTGGGCCTCTCGCCGGATGCCGACCTGGCCGCGGTCATGTCCGGTCAGGTCCTGCTGGAAGATGCCTGTCAGCCTGTCCTGGGCGGCGCGCGGCAACGCGGCGGGTTTGACGTGATCGCCGGACGATCGGGGTCTGGCGGGCTGGCAGGGCTGAGACCGGATGCCGTCAACCGGCTGGCGGCGGCCTGTGCGACCATTGCGCTGTCCTATGAGCGGGCCGTGCTGGACCTGGCCGCGGGCGCTGATGATTCCACCATGCGCATGGCGATGGCAGCCGACGATGTGTTGATCGTCATCAATGATGAGCCGACCTCGCTGACCGACGCCTATGCTTTCGTCAAACGTTTGCGTATCCGCGACGAAAGCGCAGCACCGCTGGTGGTCGTCAACAACGCGCCGACAGCCGACAAGGCGCGCGAGGCCTATGCCGCCTTCCGCAAGACCTGCCAGAGTTTTCTCGGTTTTGCGCCGGCGCTGGCGGGCATTGTCACGCGCGACGAACATGTACCGCTGAGCATCCGCGCCCAGATGCCATTGAGCCAGCGGTCGCCGGATTGTGACGCCATGTGCGATATCGCCAATCTCGCCTCTGCACTCGCAGCCGGGCGGCAAGCCGCGTAAGGTGGACTCATGGACGCTATTCTGGACAGGCTCTCCGGCGGATTCACGGCCACCGACTGGTGGCTGATCCTCGTCTGGTCGCTGTTTGGCGCGCTGATCATGCGCCGCGCCACGCAATTGCCGGTCGTCGTGGGCCTCGCTTTCGTGGCCGACACGATCACCCCCTACTTCCTGCGCATCGCCACCGGCGTAACGCCGGACTTTGCGTTTGATCTGATGCTGGCGCGGCTGGATGAACGCGGCGGGCTGGTCCTTCTGGCGCGGCTCTTTATCTATTTTGTTCTGATCGGCCTTCTGTTTGCGGCGCGGGGGCGTTTCGGGCGGAGGTGATGATCCCGCTCCTGACTTCCCTGCTTGCAAGCCTCTTTCTGCCGACGGGATGCTCAATGCCGGGCTGGAGCTTCTGTGTGCGGGTGCCCGCCGATGCCCGCATGGAAGTCGCGCAGGATCAAGCGGACCCTGTCATTTACCGCTTCGAAATGGCGGACGGTTCGAGTGCATTCGTTGCGGTCGGGGAGTCGACCGAGGTCGCCTATGGCGGCCAATGGTCGGAACGGCGCCAGGGGCTGGAGACCGTGCGCTGGCAAGCCAATGGTGATGGCCGGATCGATTATTACATTGAGCGCGTCTGGGCCGAGTCGGCCGGCATTCCGCGCTTTCTTCACGCCTGGATCGAAGCATCGGAAAACGGAGAGATTTCCGATGCCGAGGCCCTGATCCTGACCCTTCGGTCCTGCGACCCGCGAATGTGTCCTGCCCTGGGACCCGTCAGGCCTGTTACCGAGGCGTCTCCCCTCGAAGCGGCGGTGCCGGTTGCAACAGAGACGATGGTCATACAGCCTGAGGGCAATGTCGCAGAAACACCGGATATTCCGCAAGAAACGGCACAGTATCCCCGCCACTGACTGGTTCTGCTCACCGGCGGCAACTGATTGCATCCACATTACGTCCGACGTGCATCCTACGGAGCATTATCTCTGAAGGAGTTCCTTATGTTGTACGCTTTCCTCGCTGCTGCGCTCAGCGCTGCAAATTTCAATCCTGCCCTCCCGGTGGATTTCCAGTTTGGCACCGGACAGGACGCCCATGATTTTTCAGCCATGTGTGAGACACATACAGTGCGGGAGATGAATCCGGCGGAAATGCCGCTTGCGACGACCAGCCACGTTCAGGTCGACTGCCATGGCTATGACTATTTTGGCGCGGGTCGCCTGGCCGAATTTGTGTTCGCCGATGGCGCACTAACCCATGTGTGGGTGCTTGTCGAGGAAACCGATCTGGATCCGCTGCAAGCCGCCTTCGTCGATGCATTCGGCGCGCCGGATGTTCAGGCACCCGTCTTCGCCGCATTCTTTGAACAGCGCGCAGCCGTCCGCCGGGATGTACCCGAAGCGCTTTATTACGGCGAAGCTGCCGCACCGCTGTTTGAAGGCTTCTTCTCACAATAAGCCGTCGCCACTGTTACCCTCCGGCGGAATCGGGGGGTGACAGTGTGCTGGTCTGTTATTCAGCGGCCGCCGTCCGGTCGGCGGCTCCGTCGATTTCGACCTGGGCGTTCAGCAATTCCTGCGCTTCGGTCCAGGCTTCTTCGGTGGTTTCGGCCCCGAAGAAGAGCCGCATGGAGGCATCCAGCATCGGGCCGTAGAGCAGCGTGCCTTCGGCATCATCCTCGACATGGAAGCCATCCGCACGGGCTTCCAGATTGTCCCAGTAGGCGCGGACCAAAGTCCAGTAATCCTGTGTCGCGGCCCAGTATTCGTCTGCCGCGTCATCATGAGCGAGATCGGTGCGGACATAGGTGTTCACACCCACTTCCCGGACAAGCGGGGTTGAGGCTCCATCCTCGTCAACGATCAGTTTGGTGTTGTCCTGTTCATGCACCCAGCCCCAGGCGGTGATGACGTGGCGGTTCACCGCCTCGATGGCATGATAATCCGAGCGCGTCGTGTCATCGCGGCGGGGCAGCGGGCGCCAGGACAGGTCCGGCTCCCAGGTTGAAATCGCCGCATCATGGTTCCAGCGCGCGACGGCCGCATAACGCGGGCTGTCGTCAACCTGATAGACGCTCTGCGACCAGGCACCGGCGGCCTCGGAAGCGGGCACATCGACCATGTCCCAGTTATCATGACCCCGGAACGCCATGATGCGGGCGGGTTCATATTCCCAGTCCTGGCGCCAGTGCTTGATCACCATCGGAGCCTCCTCCTCACCGACCAACAGGAAATGCTGGAGTGAAATGAAATCACCGCGGACTTCAACAACACGGACCACTTCCCTCGCTCCGCTGAGCTTGGGCTCGGCAAATTCATAGCCGGGCTGCAAAGCCACGACTTCACGGAAATCGAAGGTGACATCGTATTCGCCGATCATGGCGAGGATGGCTTCGCGGTCGCGTTCGAATTCCGCCTGACTGTGCTGATAGGCGGAGGTCGCAGTCTGTGCCCCGGGCGTGTCTGCCGAATTGGTCGTCGCGCAAGCGGTCAGTCCCAGCATGAACGCGCCCGCGAGAAACAGTCTGAAAGTCATGGAATTCCCCGTCATCTGATCATGAAACTGCGCCGACTGTTATCGCAAACGATTCTTACTTGCAATCGCAAAAGTGATGCGGCAGAAGGGCGCAAGTCGTTAGTGCGAACCATTCGCAATAGTATCGGGGTGATTATTCATGCGTTCTGTCCTGCTCGCTGCGATCAGCAGCACCGCCTTCCTGTCTATCTCTGCTCCGGCTTTCGCGCAGGACGCCGGGCAAGCACCAGAAGCCAGCGGGAATGACGATGTGATCATTGTTCGCGCGACCCGGACCGAAATTCCCGCTTTCAGTTATCCGGGGCAGGTCTCGGTCATCGATCAGGAAACGCTGGAGCTGATTGATCCCTATTCACTGGAAACCCTTTTGCGGCAGATCCCCGGTGTTGAAGCGGGCGGCGGCCCGCGCCGGACGGGACAGACTTTGACCATCCGCGGGCAGTCGCGTGAAAACGTCACCCTGCTGCTGGACGGGGCGCGGCAGAATTTCAACTCCGCGCACGATGGAATTTTCTTTGTCGACCCGGCCCTGCTCTCCTCGGTTGAATCGGTCCGCGGCCCGGCCTCGGCGCTCTATGGCTCCGGCGCGTCCGGCGGTGTTATCGCGTTTGAAACAGCGGATGCTGTTGATCTTCTGGAAGACGGGCAAACACTGGGGGCCCGGGCGACCGCCGGTTACCGGTCAGTGGATGAGGAATTTTCTGTTTCCGGTGCCGTCTATGGCGTGAATGGTCCGCTGGACGCGCTGGCCTATCTGTCGCACCGGGAGAGCGGAGATATCCGCCTCGGGTCCGGAAATGACCTGCCCGCCGATGACCAGTCGATCTCCGGCCTGTTCAAGCTGGGCCTTGATGCTGCGCCGGGTGTCCGGTTCGAAGGTTCATGGCAAGCGCTGCGGAGCGAAGCGACCGAGCCCAATAATGGTCAGGGCAATAATCCGACCGGGCAGCTCAATCCGCTGGTCGACAAGGACATCACCACCGACACATTCCGGCTGTCCGGCGACATCTCGCCGGCCAGGACGCCGCTGGATCTGACCCTGACCCTGTTCCAGTCAACGTCTGCTGTTAAGGAGACCGAGACCGTCGGCGGCCGTATCATTGATCGCGAACTGGACAGCTGGGGCGTGCGCGCCGATCAGCGCTTCGAATTCCAGCTCGGCGCGGCTGAGGCGGCGCTGACAGTTGGCGGTGAAACCTATCGCGATGAACAGGCGGGCTTTGACTCGACCGCACCGGGCAATGTCCGCGGCGGTGTGCCGGATGCGTCGACGGAATTCTCCGGCCTGTTTGCGCAGCTTGAAGTCACCGCCTATCAGCCGCTGGGACTGCCCGGTGAAATCGTCGTCCTTCCGGGCGTCCGCTTTGATAATTATGAAAGCACGTCCGCCGTGGCGGGCAGCAATCGCGATGATCAGACCTCCGGGCGCTTCGGGGTCAGCTATGCGCCGAACAATACGGTCCTGATCTTTGCCAACTGGGCGCAGGCCTTCCGTGCGCCGTCCATCAACGAGATCTATCTTGATGGCACGCACTTCTCGTTGCCTCACCCCATACTCGGTGCGCCGGTCTTCATCTCCAATGAATTTATCGCCAATCCGGCGCTGCGCCCCGAAACGACCGAAGCGATCGAGATCGGGGCAGGTCTGAGCTTCGACAGCGCCTTTCGTGCCGGAGACCGGCTGGAAATCAAGGGTTCCTGGTTCGAGACACATGCCGAAGACCTGATCAATCTGACCGTCAATTTTGCTTTTGATCCGACCTGTTTTGCACCGCCTTTCCTGCCCTGTTCTGCTGGCACGACAAACAGCGCCAATGTCTCTTCGGCGACACTGACCGGCTATGAAATCCAGCTCGACTATGAAAGCGGGATCTTCGGCCTGACGGCGGCCCTGTCGGAGACCGATGGCGAGGATGATGCCACGGGCGCGCCCGTTGGCTCCCTGACACCGGCACGCCTGTTCGTTGATGGCCGCTGGCGGCTCGACCAGTATCGTCTGATACTGGGCGCACGCGCCGAGATCGCGGATGATTTCGACAAGACAGCGACTCCGGCCGAGGAACGCGATGGCTATGCGACACTGGACCTCTATGCGCGCTGGCGTCCAACAGAGGCCTCTCCGGTCACGCTGTCGGCGGGGATCGATAATGTCTTTGACGCGGATTATGCCCGCGCCTTTGCCGGCACCAGCGAGCCGGGGCGCAGCTTCCGTATCGGCGTCAGCTGGTCAGGCGGGCGGTAGGCCTGATCAGTAACTGCGTCATCCCCCGATTTATTCGGGGGATCCCAACCTTCCCGAGATCCTCCGCCCAAGCCGGAGGATGACGGCATTTCAGTGGTTCAATGCGCGTTGCGGCGGCGTTTTTGCGCGATCTCGTCGAGCTCCGCCTGCTCCTCGGCCCGCAAGGCGTCCTCGATACGGGCGACCCGACGTTCTTCCAGCAATTCATACTTCTTGAGCTCGCGGAAGGCCGCCTCCAGCCGTTCGCGGATACCATCCGCCTGCTGATCGACCTCATCCAGGGAGGCGCGGATATTCTGCTTCCGCTTGATTACCGCCTGGGCATAGCTGCCATAGGCGATATAGCCGTCCTTGTTATCGGTTGCCGCGGCCTGTTCTTCCGGCACGGATGCTTCCAGCCGCTCGATCTGATCGTTGAGCGAGGTGCGCACGCGATCAATATCGGCCAGCTGTTTCTGTAATTCCTCGACCTTGAACCGGGCCAGCCGGATCAATGGCTCATGAGACCGTGTCATGAGATACCTCCATCACCACCCAAAATCCCAGCCAGGCGTGCAAAGCTCTCATCAATGGATGTGGCTTCGTCTTTCCCCTGGCCGAGGAATGCTTCGAGCGGACCGTTGAGCGCAATGGCCTGGTCCGTCTCTTTATTCGATCCGGCGGCATAGGCGCCAAGGCGGATCAATTCTTCCATGTCTGCATAGGTCGCGAGACTGCGGCGGGCTTCGCGCACCAGTTCGGCCTCGTTATTCTCATAGACTTCGGGAGCGACCCGGCTGACCGAGCGCAGGATATCAATTGCCGGATAGCGGCCGCGTTCGGCAATCTCGCGGCTCATCACGATATGACCGTCGAGAATACCGCGCACCGCATCGGCGACCGGTTCATTGTGATCATCGCCATCCACAAGAACGGTGAAGATACCGGTGATTGAGCCTGTGCCCGATGGCCCAGGCCCTGCCCGCTCCAAAAGCCGCGGCAGTTCGGCAAAAACAGATGGCGTATAGCCCCGTGTGGTCGGCGGTTCACCGGCCGCAAGGCCGATTTCACGCTGTGCCAGGGCGACGCGGGTCACACTGTCCATCAGGCAGAGCACATTCTTGCCCTTGTCGCGGAAATATTCGGCCACGGTCAGGGTCAGTTGCGCGGCCTGACGGCGGGCCAGAGCCGGAGCGTCCGAGGTTTCAGTAATGACAACGGACTTGCGGCGGCCTTCCGGACCGAGGACGTCCTCGACGAATTCGCGGGCTTCACGGCCGCGTTCACCGACCAGGCCGATGACGATGACATCGGCGTCGGCATTGCGCGCCAGCATCGACATCATCACCGACTTGCCAACGCCGGAGCCGGCAAAGACGCCCAGCCGCTGACCGCGCCGCATGGGGGTGAAGACATTGAGCGCGCGGACGCCAAGATCCATGCGCGGACCGAGACGGCCCCGGCCATGGGCACAGGGCGGGCGGCCGCGCAGCGGATAGGAGACCGCGCCCTTGGCCAGCGGTTCACCGCCATCCAGCGGATTGGCAAAACTGTCGATGACCCGCCCCAACCAGTCCGAGGACGGGCGCACGGTGGCGACATCGGGATCGAGCCGGGCGGGCGCGCCGGGGCGGACGCCATCCACGGGCTCAAACGGCATCATAATGGCTGACTGCCCCTTGAAGCCGACCACTTCGCACGTGGCTTCGCCCCGGGCGGTATCAATGTGTGCGCGGGAGCCGAGCGCGAGACCCGCAGCCGGGCCTTCAACCTCGACCAGCAAACCATTGATCCCCGTCACGCGTCCGGTCATGACGCGCGGGTCCAGTGATTCGATTCGATCGATCAGCGCCTGCATTCTTGATCCTTTAAACGCCCGTTTTGGGCGCAATGAAGGATCAGGCTAGCAAATTGCGGTTAGGACCACGTAAACGGCGATGCGTTTGCTCAGAAGTCGAACAGTTCGGACAGAAAGCTCTCCTGGCGCCTGGGCTGACGGCGGTGCCGGTCATCGCCACCGCCCCATGGTCCGCCGTGCCGGTCGTCATCGTCATCGTCATAATCGCGGCCGCGCGGACCGGATGCCGCCTGCGGCGGGGCCGCGCGCTCGATGATCTTGTCCAGCTCGCCGCGATCAAGCCAGACGCCGCGGCATTTCGGGCAATAGTCGATCTCGACGCCGGACCGGTCGGCAATCACCAGGGTTTCACCATCAATCGGGCATTTCATGGGGCGGGCTCCATCAATTAACTGTTCAAGCGCTGAAATAATTCAACTGCGCCGGAGAACGAGAGGGATTGGTCAGGGCCCGGATCCCGCATGGACACAGGGAAGAGAACGAATCGAGGACGGACTCGATTCTGCTATTTGAGTCAATTCGCGGTTAACTTTCGTTAACGCTTTGCATCTACCGTCCGAAGCACGTTAACCATGGAACCAACGGCGAAGTGATTCGCCGGACTAGCGGGGCGGAGAATATCCATGCGGGTTTTGCTGATTGAAGACGATCGCGCGACAGCGCAATCCATCGATCTGATGCTCAAGTCGGAAGGCTTCAATGTCTATACGACGGATCTGGGGGAAGAGGGTGTCGATCTCGGCAAGCTCTATGATTACGACATTATTCTTCTGGACCTGAATTTGCCGGACATGCCCGGCTTTGACGTGCTGAAGACGTTGCGGATGGCGAAGATCGACACACCGATCCTCATCCTCACCGGCAATGCCGACATCGACAACAAGGTGCGCGGCCTCGGCTGCGGCGCCGATGATTACATGACCAAGCCCTTCCACAAGGACGAAATGGTCGCCCGGATCCACGCCATCGTGCGGCGGTCGAAGGGCCATGCCCAGTCGATCATCAAGACCGGCGATATCGGCGTCAATCTGGACGCCAAGACCGTGGAAGTGGACGGACACCGCGTTCACCTCACCGGCAAGGAATACCAGATGCTGGAGCTGCTTTCGCTGCGCAAGGGCAATACGCTGACCAAGGAAATGTTCCTGAACCATCTCTATGGCGGGATGGACGAGCCGGAACTGAAAATCATCGACGTCTTTATCTGCAAGCTGCGCAAGAAACTGGCGGCTGCCACCGGCGGTCAACACCATATCGAAACCGTCTGGGGACGGGGCTATGTGCTGCGTGACCCGGTCGAGCAGAAGGACGTGGCGTAACCCGCCTCTCCTCTTATCTGCATCAAGGACAAGCCCGGCGCCCCCGCTCCGGGCTTTTTCTTTGTCTGAATTCTTTACCCGGGGGCTGTCACTTTCAGGCGGCCTGCCGGGCCACCTCCATGGTTCGGGCATAGACGCCCTTGATGCCCGACATGGACCGGTAAAGCTCGCCGGCACCGGAAATCGTTTCCCCCTGCCCCAGCACCAGATATCCAGCCGGGCCGGAGCGCTCGGCCAGCATCCGCAAGGTGTGGCGGCGTGCATCCGGCGTCATACCCGAGAGCACATTGCGGCAGAATATGATGTCAAACTCGCCCAGACTCTCTGATGGTTTCAAGAGGTTATCGCGTTCGAACCGGGCCCAGCGCTTGACCGAGTCTTTCAGCACCCATTGCTGTCCATAGGGTTCGAAATGCTCGATCAGACGCTGGATGGACAGGCCGCGCTGAACCTCGAACTGGGAATAGGCCGCGGATTGCGCACGTTCGATGGCGCGGCGGGATATATCTGTGCCGATAATTTCGATATCCATGGCCCCCAGGCGGGCTTTCTGCTCTTCCATCAGCATGGCGAGCGACCAGACTTCCTGTCCGGTGCCGCACCCGGCGCTGAGGATGCGGATCGGTGCCTTGCGCGCCTTGACCCGCGCCAGCACCGGCAGAATGTCGGACATGAAATGGTCAAGCGGGTCCGGATTGCGGAAAAACCAGGTCTCGTGATCGGCCAGGCTTTCCACCACGCGCCGCCAGAGGCGGTCATCCCTGGTGTTTTCCAGGGCGCGGACGAGGTCGGCCTGGCTGTCATAGCCTTCCGACCGCGCGACCGGTGCCAGGCGGGCCTCGACCAGATAGGTCTGGGCCTGCGGGATGGCGATGCCGGCGCGGCGGCGCGCTTCAGCGGAAATGGTGTTGATGGCGGCTGTGTCCAACATGGCGCTATTCCCCGATCAGGCCGACTTGCTGGAATTTCGACTGCACAATGTCGGTGTCGAAGGGCTTCATGATGTATTCGTCGACCCCGGCGCGCAGCGCTTCGGTGATCGAGGGCACATCATTTTCGGTCGTACAGAAGACCACGATGGGCTGACTGCCGTCCGGTTCCTGGCGCAGCGCCTTGACGAAATCGATGCCGTTCATGACCGGCATGTTGCGGTCAAGCAGAATGGCGTCCGGCATCCTGTTGCGGCAATAGGCCAGCGCTTCTGCGCCGTCTGCCGCTTCATCACACTGGAATTTGAACCCTTCGATGATCCGGCGGGCGACCTTGCGGATCACCCGGCTATCGTCGACGACAAGGCAGGTTTTCATGTCGCACTTCTCTCCCTGACGCGTGGAACAGGCGTCTGGAGAAGAATCGTCACCCGGTTTGGTTAACAGGGGTTTGAGAGATCAAGCCGCCAGCGAGGCTTTCGGAGCAACAAGCGCAACGAATTCCACCCGGTCCTCGCTTTTCTGCGCGGTGACACGCCCCCCCGCCGAGCGAGCGATCAGACCGGTGTAATAGGGCTGGATGGAGCGGCCATTGAAACCGTCCTCGGGCTCGTGACCTTCCAGCGCGCCTTCAAAGTCCGGCTTGAGGTCGGCTTTCGGGCCTTCCGCAACCAGGTGCAGGCGTACACCCCCTGCCCCGTCATCATTGGCTTCGACCGTGACCGTTCCGCCACGCGCAGCGGATGTCGCAGCCGTCATGCACAGATTGAGCAGAAGGCGGGCGGCGGTTTTCTCCAGCCCGCGCGCACTGACTTTCCAGACGAGGTCCGGACGCAGAGTGGAGAAGTAGTTCTCTGCCAGGCGCTTGAGCTCATCGGATTCCATGATCCCCGGTGCCGAGCCCGCTGCACCAAAGGCGATGCGGGCAAATTCCAGCTTGGCCTCGGCCTGCCGGGCATTTTCGCGCACAAGCTCGATGGCGTCCTCGCGCATGGAGTCGGCATCCTCGTCATCCAGCACGCTGAAGGCCATGCCCATGGCCGAAACCGGACTGACAAGGTCGTGGCAGAGACGGGCGCACAACAGCGCGGCCATTTGTTCGGGGGCAAGTTCGGCGGGTTTGATCTGGGTCATGTGTTATCCTGATACATGATTCTGCCGCGAAGTCCTGACCCTGAAATTTCTCACTGTCAGTAAGCTCTTGGCAACTTCCTTACGTCACGTCATTGTGATGCCCGCGTTGGAAACTGACTGTACGGACCGCCGCGGGCGCGGTTCTTGCTAATCGTTGAACGAAGCAAGTTAGCTATCCATTAAAGGCCAGTGATGTCCGGTTTTGATGTACGTTCCCTTGATGCTGTTCGCCGCCGGTCCGCGGCGATCATCGCGAGTATTGTGCTTTCACTCATCCTGTTGATTGCATTGATATTCAGCCGTTTTGGCGGGGATGGAAGCGCCGGTGCGGCACAGCCCCCGGACACGTTCACGGCACAGGCAGCGACCGAAAGCCAGTCCATCGATCTGGCCCGCAGCGCGCCGGAATACACAATCACGCCGGTTGAAAACCTTCGCGATCTGGAACATGCCGCCTTCTACACCGATTGTGTGGCCTGTCCCCTGGATACGCAAACAATCCTGGCGACCGTGCCCAGTGGCGGCACGCTGGCCGGTGTGCTGAATGATACCGGTGCCGCAGGCGGGGATGTCGCCCGCGCGGTCAATTCTCTCGACCCGGTCTTCGAGGTCCGCCGCCTGCGCGCCGGGCAAGCTATTACGGTCTATCTGGAAACGCCACGCAGCGCGGCAGAGAACGAAGATGGACCCCGCCTTGCCGGGTTTTCCTTCCGTCCCGATATCGAACGCTCGATCACGGTGTCACGTCTGGAAGACGGCTCCTACAGGGCGCGCGAAATGACGGCCGAATTCGAACGCGAACTTGTGCGCTCGTCAGGCTCTATAACAACCAGCCTCTATGTCGATTCACTCGCCGCCGGAGCCACGGACCGTATCGTGGTCGAGCTCGCCGGAATTCTCGCCTATGCCGTCGACTTCCAGCGCTCCATCCGCGAAGGCGACCGATTTGACGTGGTTTTCGAGCGCTTTCTCGATTCCGACGGCAATGTCATGCGCACCGGCGATGTGCTTTACGTCATGTATGCCGGGCGCGGCGATCCGCTGGAATATTACCGCTATGAATCCGCGGACGGGCAGATTGCCTATTTCAACGCGGACGGCGAAAGCGCCCAGCGCCTGTTGATGATGACGCCTATCAATGGTGCGCGCCTGTCCTCGCATTATGGCATGCGCCACCATCCCGTTCTGGGCTATAACCGCATGCACCGGGGCACTGATTTTGCCGCACCGCGCGGTACGCCGATCTTCGCCGCCGGCTATGGGGTGGTGGAGCGCGCTGACCGCTTTGGCTCCTTCGGTAACTATGTGCGCATCCGGCACACGAACGGCTTCCAGACTGCCTATGCCCATATGCAGGGCTTTGCGCGCGGAATCACGGCGGGTGCCCGTGTGCAGCAGGGACAGATTATCGGCTATGTCGGCACGACCGGCCGCTCGACCGGCCCGCACCTTCATTATGAAGTCCATCACAATGGCACGTCGGTGAACCCGATGGCGCTGGACCTGCCCACCGGCCGCACGCTGGAAGCGGAAGAAATCCCGTTGTTCGAAGCTGAACGCGACCGCATCCTTGCCATCCGCGACAGCGCCCGTAATGCGGCCGAGACCGGTGATGCCGCCGCGTCGCGCATCGTCTCGGCCCGGAATTTCGAAGGCGCGCAATAGCGTCAATTACAAATCGGGGATCACTCCAATCAAAGCCCCTTTCCGGCGTGCCGGAGAGGGGCTTTGACCGGTCTAGTTCACCATCACATCCGGCGGGGCGGCGGCTTCACGGGCGATGACATGCCCGTTGATCACCAGATGCCCGCCCTCGGCAGAAACCCTGATCGCATCGCCATCTTTCAGATCGCCCTCAAGCAATAGCCGCGCCAGCGGATCCTGGAGCTCCTTCTGGATGACGCGCTTCAGGGGCCGCGCCCCGTAGGCGGGATCAAAGCCTTTTGTGGCAAGCCATGTCCGGGCGGCTTCATCAAGCTCGATGGTCATGCGGCGGTCGGCGAGAAGTTTGGCGAGGCGCTTCATCTGGATGTCGACAATTGCCCCCATATGCTCTTCGGCGAGTCGGCGGAAGAGGATGATCTCGTCCACGCGGTTGAGAAATTCCGGGCGGAAATGCGCCCGCACCGCGCCCATGACACTCTCGCGGGCGTCGTCGACATCTTCGGCCTGCATCAGGAATTCAGCCCCCAGATTCGACGTCATGATGATCAGCGTATTGCGGAAATCGACCGTGCGGCCCTGCCCGTCGGTCAGACGGCCGTCATCGAGCACCTGCAAGAGCACGTTGAAGACGTCGGGGTGCGCCTTCTCGATCTCGTCAAACAGGATGACCTGATAGGGCCGGCGGCGGACAGCTTCAGTGAGGGCACCGCCTTCATCATAACCGACATAACCCGGCGGTGCGCCGATGAGGCGGGCAACGGAGTGCTTCTCCATGTATTCGGACATGTCCATGCGGGTGACGGCGTGTTCGTCGTCAAACAGGAAATTGGCCAGTGTCTTGGTCAGCTCGGTCTTGCCGACGCCCGTGGGGCCCAGGAAGAGGAAGGAGCCGATCGGGCGTCCGGGATCCTGCAGACCGGCGCGGGCCCGGCGGACAGCGTCGGAAACAGCGGCCAGAGCTTCATCCTGCCCGACGACGCTGCCGCGCAGGGCATCCTCCATCTTCAGGAGCTTCTCGCGCTCGCCTTCCAGCATCTTGTCGACCGGCACTCCGGTCCAGCGGGAGACAACGCCGGCAATCTGTTCCTCGTCGACGACTTCCTTGACGAGCGCACCATCAGCGGCGTTGTCGGATTCCGACACCTTGGCTTCAAGCTCCGGAATGATGCCGTATTTCAGCTCGGATGCCTTGCCGAGATCACCCCGGCGCTCGGCATCAGCAAGTTCCGCGCGGGCGCGGTCGAGGCGGTCCTTGACCTCGGTCGAGGAGGCGAGCTTGTCCTTTTCCGCGCGCCATGCGGCGGTGATTTCGTCGGACCTGGAGGACAGTTCGGCGATTTCCTTGCCCAGCTTTTCCAGCCGCGCTTTCGAGGCGTCGTCCTTTTCCTTTTTCAGCGCTTCGGCCTCGATCTTGAGCTGCATGATGCGGCGGTCGATCTCGTCGAGCTCCTCGGGCTTGGAATCGACCTGCATGCGCAGGCGCGACGCGGCCTCGTCCATCAGATCGATGGCCTTGTCCGGGAGAAAGCGGTCGGTGATGTAGCGGTTGGACAGCGTCGCTGCGGCGACAATCGCACCATCGGAAATGCGCACGCCGTGGTGGACCTCATACTTGTCCTTAAGGCCGCGCAGTATGGAGATCGTGTCCTCCACCGTCGGTTCGCCGATAAAGACCGGCTGGAAGCGCCGCGCCAGGGCGGCATCCTTTTCGACATGCTTGCGGTATTCATCCAGCGTGGTGGCGCCGATGCAGTGCAATTCACCCCGTGCGAGGGCGGGCTTCAGGAGGTTTGAGGCATCCATCGCCCCGTCGGTCTTTCCGGCCCCGACAAGGGTGTGCATTTCATCAATGAAGAGGATGATATTGCCGCCCGCAGCCTCAACCTCGCCAAGCACAGCTTTCAGGCGCTCCTCGAACTCGCCGCGGTATTTCGCGCCCGCAATGAGCGAACCCATATCGAGAGCGAGGAGTCTTTTCTCCTTGATGCCTTCGGGCACGTCACCATTGACGATGCGCAGCGCCAAACCTTCTGCGATAGCGGTCTTGCCGACGCCGGGCTCGCCGATGAGGACAGGGTTGTTCTTGGTGCGGCGGGAGAGAACCTGGATGGCGCGGCGGATTTCCTCATCGCGGCCGATAACCGGATCCAGCTTGCCGGCCCGGGCGGCCTCGGTGAGATCGCGGGCATATTTCTTCAAAGCTTCATAGCTGTCTTCCGCCGACTGGCTGTCCGCCGTCCGGCCCGCGCGCATGTCATTGATGGCGGTATTGAGGGATTGCGGCGTGGTGCCGGCGGTCTTCAGAATGTCGGACGCGTGGGCCCCCTTGGCGATGGACAGGGCCTGCAGCAGCCGCTCGGCCGAGACATACTGGTCCCCAGCTTTCTTTGCCGCTTCCTCCGCCGTCTTGAAGACCTCGGCGGTCTGTGGTGCCAGATAGATCTGGCCGGCACCGGTGCCCTCGACCTTGGGCAGGCGGTTCAGCGCCTCTGCCGTCAGATCCTGGACCTGCGCCGGATTGCCCCCGGCGGCCTTGATGAGATTGACGGCCAGGCTGCCCTCATCGTCCATCAGTGCCGCAAGCACATGTTCCGGCGTGAATTGCTGGTGACGTGCGGCCAGAGCCGATTGCTGAGCATTCTGGATGATGGACCGTGCCCGGTCCGTATAGGTTTCAAAATTCATGTCTGTTCCATCCCCCGATCAGGCGAGATTGCAATTCCGAGGCCGTCCTTCGTCAGGCCCGGCCCCTATCCTGAAGCTGAAATAGGTGTTGCGGATTGATCACACAAGGGTGTGGGCGCAAACAAAAACCCCGGCACACCGGCCGGGGTTTCAGAAGGCTTGTGATCAGCTTGATCAGGCCGCTTCGGTGTTGGATCCGTCGCCTGAGGCATTTCCGGAACCCTCTGCGTCTGCCGCCTTGCGCGGACGGCGGCCACGGCGCGGCTTGGGCTGGTCATCCTCATCCCCGGAGCTGGTCATCTCCGGCTTGCCACCGGCTTCCGGATCAACCACTTCAAGCGGATCGCGCTGGCTTTCCATCGGCTGGCGGCGCGGACGGCGGCCACGGCGCGGCGTTTCATTGTCCGGCTGGTCGCCCCTGTTTTCATCTTGCGCGCCGCGGGAGGGCTGATCGTCCGAATTGTTATCCGCCTCATTGCGATTGCGGTAATTGCGGCGGCGATCATTTCCGCCATCATTCTGGTTATTATTGCTATTATTGTGCTGACCCTGCTGGCCCTGCTGGCGTTCCCGGCGCTGCTGCTGCTCGATCAGAGCTGCCTGCTGCTCGGCCACCACACGGAAATAGTGATCCGCGTGCTGGTAGTAGTTTTCGGCCATGACCCGGTCCCCCGACGACGATGCGTCACGGGCAAGTTGCATATATTTCTCGTAAACCGTTGAGGCATTGCCCCGGATTTTGACGTCCGGACCATTGCTTTCAAACGAGCGGTTACCTTGATTGCCGCCAGGTTTTCCCCGGCCCCGTCCGCGCTGACGCTTCATCGTCGTCAATTCCTCATTATTGTCAGGCTGCAAGCCAAGCCGCGTTCCCCCGTGTACTAGCGGCGCGCATCATCCGTTGAAGATCAATACCGATAACGAAAACGGACGATAAGCTGGAGGGGAAATCTGTGCGCCCGACAGCCTTGCCCGGTGCGCCTTCCCTCAACTTGGGTGGCAAGCTAGCCCGCATTGGATCATTTTCCAAGGGGCTTTGTCGGTTGCGGTTTACGGTTTAAGGCCGGAGACGACACGCGGCTGTCCGCCGAGGTCCAGGGCGAGGGCAATCCCGGCAAATCCGGCCTTTTCTGCCAGCGCCATAACGGCCTCTGCCTGATCATATCCGATTTCGACGGCCATGCGTCCGCCGGATTTCAGAACCCGGAAAAGTTCTGGCAAAAGAATGCGATAGATGTCGAGACCGTTTGCGCCGCCATCGAGGGCTATGCGCGGCTCGTGATCACGCACTTCCGGGTCCAGTGTCTCCAACACGGCGCTGGCGATATAGGGCGGATTGGAAACAGCCAGGTCGAGGCTGTTATCGGAAATGCCCTCAGCCCAGTTCCCGGTCTGGAAATCAGCGCGGTCTGAAAGCCGGTTCCGAACGGCATTTTCCATCGCAATCGCCAAGGCCGATTCGCTGATATCGATGCCGAGCCCTGTTGCGTTGGGCCATTCGGAAAGGAGCGCCAGCAGAATGGCGCCGGACCCGGTCCCGAAATCGGCGATACGCAGTGCTGCATTTCTGCTGCTGATCTGCTTCAGGCATGTCTCAACCAGTGTTTCGGTGTCGGCCCGCGGGGTGAGCACGTCGGGCGTGACCTTCAGGTCCAGCGTCCAGAAAGGCTTGTCACCGAGAATGTGGGAAAGCGGTTCGCGATTGGCCCGGCGGGTGACCATGATGTCCACAGCGGTTTCATTTGCGGCGGCCAGCAGAATGTGGCGCAGATCCAGGGCCGCTTCATCGATGCCAGCGGATTTCAGCTGCGCGATCCAGCGCGCCTTGCGGGCCGCGTCAATCATTACAGTGGTCCGGCGGCGTCGCCGGTATGGATATTTCCGCTGATAGCTACTTCCGCATACAGGCCGCAGAGAAAGTGGGCATAATGCTGGCGCAGGAGCGGAACGACATCAATGTCCCGTACTGCCGTGTGCGGATCGACATGGGTGGCGGTGCAGCGCTCAATCGGTTTGAGCCCCCGCAGGCGGGCCCCGCCGATAGCGATCTCCTGATCCGCCATCTGCAGTTCCGACCAGGCGGGCCAGCCCTCGACCATGATATTGCCGCGGAACCGCGCCGGATCGATCTTGCGGCCGATCTTCACTTCGAAATCGCGGACACTTTCCAGATTGATGAGGGAAACAAAGCCGGTGCGGCTGTCCATGAAGCGGTGAGCATTCGGAGCTGCGAGCACTTTCAGCGGCCCCCTCACCTTGCCTGCCAGCACGCCGGAGAGCCAGGTCGCGAAAACCGAGCGGCCGGAATCATCTTCGAGATCTATAGTTATTTCCCCGAAATCCGGATGCCAGGCTGTCAGCGTGCCTTCGTCCTCATTCCATTTCGTGCGGACCGCCGCGACCTCCGGCAATTTCGCCAGAACGGTAAAGGCCATCTTCTTTATGTGCTCAGGCGCTTCCGGATCGAAGCCGGACGGGCCGTCCTCGACGGCATAGAGCCGGTCGCCGGGAAAGTGGGCACCGGCGCGCAAATGAACAGAGGACAGCGGTTCCGGTGTAAAGCCCTTCACCGGGTGGCGGGCCAGCGCAGCGACGCGCCCGGTCATGCATCCGCCAGGGCAGCAAGACGGGCGGCTTCATCCTCGGCAATGAGCGCGGAAATCACCTCGTCCAGCGCATTGCCGGAAAGGATGTCCTGCAGCTTGTAGAGGGTCAGTTTGATACGGTGGTCTGAAACCCGGTTTTCCGGGAAGTTATAGGTGCGGATTTTCTCCGACCGATCGCCGGAGCCAACCTGGGATTTGCGGGCATCGGCACGGGCAGCGTCCTTTTCCTCACGCTCCTTGTCATAGAGTTTCGTCTTGAGCAGCTGCAGGGCGCGGGCGCGGTTCTGGTGCTGGGACTTTTCCTGGCACAGCACGACGATACCTGTGGGAATATGAGTCATGCGGACGGCGGAATCGGTCTTGTTGACGTGCTGACCGCCGGCGCCCGACGCCCGCATCGTATCGACACGGATATCATCGTCCTTGAGCTCGATATCGATCTCTTCCGGTTCGGGCAGGATGGCAACGGTGGCGGCGGAGGTGTGGACGCGGCCCTGGCTTTCGGTGGCGGGAACGCGCTGGACGCGGTGCACGCCGGATTCAAACTTCAGGCGGCCAAATACGCCATTGCCCGAGATCGAGGCAATGACTTCCTTGTAGCCGCCGACCTCGCCCTCGCTGGCGGATTCCAGTTCGAACTTCCAGCCCTGCAACTCGGCATAGCGTCGATACATCTCGTAGAGATCGCCGGCAAAGAGCGCCGCTTCGTCCCCGCCTGTCCCGGCGCGAATTTCCAGCATGGCATTGGCGGTATCATCCTTGTCCTTTGGCAGGAGGAGCAAGGCCACCTCGTGCTCCAGATCGGGCAGGCGTTCCTTCAGCGCGTAGAATTCCTCGCGCGCCATTTCCGCCATTTCGCGGTCGCCGCCTTCCATCATTTCCTCGAGATCGGCCAGCTCGGCACGGGCGGCTTTCAGCGCGCGGGCTTTTTCGGCGACGGGCTTCAGCTCGGCGTGTTCGCGGGACAGGCGCACGATCTCTTCGCCGTCACTGGCGGCGCCGAGGCGGGCTTCAACTTGATCGAACCGGTCAAGGACCTGTTCCAGACGGGCTTCTGGTGCGTGCATGAGGCGTGGTTATCACCGACCGTGAAAACTGAAAACGCCTCTTTGCTGTTAGCTGCCCAGCAAATACCCGACATTGATGGCGGTGATGAACAGGAGGGTGAGCGAGGACAGCATGAAAACGGTGAAGCGGACCGGGATGAAATTCCAGAGCGCCTGAATCAGGCTGTGGGCGATGCGCAAGGCAACATATGCCCAAGCGGCATAGATCATCACCACCGATGCCGACCCGGCGAGGGCGGCGTAGAAAATCAGCGCATAGAAAATCACCGGCTGTTCGTGCAGATGATTGTAATTGTCCGCGATGCGGCGGACTTCCTTCGGCAGGACGTCCATTTCGGATTTTTCCTGCAGCTTTGCCGGGTTGATCCCCGCCTTCTGCATGGCCGGGATACGGGTGGCATACATCCACATCCACATGACCAGCGTCCAGCAGATCAGGGCAAGGGCGGGTGTGAGAATGGAGTCGGTCATGAAAGTCTCCCTTAGAGAAGAGACTAGGCGCATATATTGCTGGCTGAAAAGGCCCTAAAGCGCCTGCAGTTTTTCCTTCACATCATCCGGAATGGGGAGTGCTGCCGGACACGGCGCATCGGGATGTTCGGGAAGATCGCCTTCGATCGCTGGATCAATGGCAATGCGGCAGGTGAAGTCAGGGTTTCGGATCAGATCTCCATCCCGCTTGAGCTGATAATCACCTTGTTGAGCCGTGAGGATATCGATGTCCGAGTAGGGAAGCGGTAGATAAAAACCCTGCCCCTTGCCCATGAGCTGAACGATCAAACTCTGCCCGGGTACCACGTCAATGATCTTTCCCCAGACCTGATGGTACTCTTTTACTTCCCCGTCGGCATCACACTCATCTATCGCAATGACGATGATCTTATCCAGCCAGCTCTCGAGCGCGTGTGGCGCAACGGATTTGTTCACTAGATTGATAAGGCGCATCAGCATGGCGGAACGTCCGATAGTCAGGTTTGGCGTACCTTGATGCGGATATCCGCGGGCGGTGCGTGATACGCCGCAAAAGCGTCGAGCAAAGATGCCGGATCGTCATTGCGAAGCAACATGGATCTGTGCTCAGGGTTAACGAACCCATCCCCCGCCATGCGGTCGAGGAAGGCATTGAGATGGCCGAAATAGCCGTCAACATCGAGCAAGCCGCAGGGCTTTTTATGCTGACCGAGCTGGCTCCATGTCCAGATCTCGAAGAGTTCTTCCATGGTGCCGATACCGCCCGGCAGGGCGATGAAGCCATCCGAGCGGCGTTCCATCTCGGCCTTGCGCGTGTGCATGGAGTCGACCACGACCAGCTCCGTCAGGCCGGCATGTGCCACCTCCTTCAGGGCAAGAAACTCCGGGATGATACCGACAACCCGTCCGCCTGCGGCCAGGGCGGCATCGGCAAGTGCGCCCATCAGCCCGACCTTGCCGCCGCCATAGACAAGGGTGAGGCCCCGTTCGGCCAGGGCTTCGCCCATGGCTTTCGCGGCGGCGGCATATTCCGGGCGCGTTCCGGCATTCGAGCCGCAATAGACGCAGATGGCATTGAGTGCTGTCATCGGTGCATGTGGCCGGATTCCATGGAAAATGAAAAGAGCCCGCCCCCTTTTCTCATAAAAGAAGTCCGGCAATACTCCCCTCATGCTGAAAATTATCTCGACCACCTTCGCCTTGCTCATCCTTCCTGTCGCCGCTCTGGCGCAGGAAGAACTCGTTATTCCCACTGAGATGTGCCGCGACTATTTCTTCGTCCCGATTGTGGTCAGTGCGCAGGATGGCCGACCGGCTAGCGATGCGGACCGGACGCTCTGGCTGATCTATGATACCGGCGCATCGCGCACGCATATTGATCCGGACTCCATCGCCCGCGTGGCCAATATGGATGTCAGCGACGTTGACAGCGTCAACATTACCAACGCCACGATGGGCCCGCTGGATATTAATCGCTTGCCGGCGCGGCTCAGCCAGCTCGACCATCTTACCGTCGGGCTCGGCCGGGAGATTGACGGTATTCTCGGTTACACGTTTTTTCGCGATTTCCTGATGACTCTGGATTATGCGACCGGCACGATCCGCCTGACGGAGGGCGAATTGCCACGGCCGGACAATGAGACCGTGTTTTCAACGCGCGGTCCCGGCGTGCGACCCTTCCTGCAGGTGGATATCGACGGGCGGACCCGGCGCCTGCTGATTGATTCCGGAGCTGGGGGTACACCGCTGGCAGTCCAGAATCTGGACCGCTACAACCTCACCGAAACGCCGCGGCCGGTTGGCGCTTCAATCCGTTTTTCGCGGATCGAATACAGGGACGGCGGACGTCTGGCCGGCAATGCGCGTATCGGCCCCCACGTGTTCGAACAGCCCCTGATCGAGAGTCTTCCGGAAACGGAAATTATCGGCGGCATGATGATGCGCCACTTCACCTGGACCTTCGACCTGGAGAATGACCGCGTCCGGATCGAGCGGATCGATAGCGGGGGCCCGATTCCGATGGATGCCGAAGTCACCCACGGTCTGGCACTGCGCCCGACGCCGGGCCGGACCATAACCATTGATGCGATCCTGCCGGGCAGTGCGGCAGCCGGGGCCGGGCTCGCCGAAGGCGATGTGCTGACCCATTTTGATGGTCTGCCGGTCGCCGAACGGGGATGTGGTGTAGCACGCGGCGAGCCAATCCCGGACGCGATCACCGTCCGCCGCCAGGGGGAGAATACCGATATCTCTCTGCCACTTGTGACGCTGGTGGATTAGGCGGCGATCCGGTGTCTCAGCACGGCAAAGGCCTCGACAAGCCGGCCCCGGTCCGCCGCGGCCAGCTGTGCATCGACCGCTATTTCCAGCGACATGCCCGGGCGCCCGTCCAGCTCCCAGCCCGAGCCACCAATCCAGACGTTCGTTTCGCGCGCTATGGCATCACGAAGCGCCGCGAATTCGGCCTTGGTGAGCGGCAGGCGGACATGGAACATGCTGGTCTGAACCGGCCATGGCTCGATTTCAAAGCCAATGTTGCGGATCTGGCCGGCAATCTCCCTTGCCGCAGCGATACAGCCTGGCATGGCGTCAATGGCGCGCGGCAGGCAGCGCAACGCATCGGCGATCATCGGCCAGCCCCGGATCAGCAAACCACCCTGCCGGTGCCGCCAGAGCTTGGCCTGCGCGATGAAATCTGCTTCTCCGGCGAGGATGGCACCGCCCAGCGCGCCGATTTCCTTGTAGAAAGTGGCATAAACACTGTCGAAGGGCGCACAGATGTCCGCATAGCTGCGCCCGCCGAGGGCCTCGCGGGTCGACCACAGGCGTGCGCCATCCATGTGGGCTCTGGCACCTCTTGAATGGATAGCACTCACTGCTCCGGTGAGTGTTTCCCAATCCGGGCAAAGTCCGCCATTATGGCGCTGCGGTAACTCGATGAAGCCGCAGGCGGGATCGACGTCGAGAGCCTGCACGGCGCGTGCGTCAATGACGCGCGGCCACTCGCCCATGATCGCGACATCCAGCTTCAGGAGTTTCTGCGCGCCGTCATCTTCGTGCAGGAGAAGGTGAGACGTCGGGTGTAGAGCGAGGATCTTGCGGCCTGTTGCGTCTGCGTGGATCAGCGCGGCAGCGGCCTGCGCCATTGTGCCGGTCGGAAACCAGAGCGCAGCGGGCTTGCCAAGCACATCTGCGCAATAGCGCTCCAGCTTTTCGGCAAGCTTGCCGGTCAGGTAGATTTCGTCGGCGACGTCTTCATTTTCGAGATAATCGGCAATGGTCCGCAGCCATTGCGCGGGCGTGCCTTCATCGCCCCGCGGAAAACCGATCCTGATATCGCATTGTGCCCGCAGCCCGGACACGGTCAGACGCCCAGCGCGGCTTGAACATCCTTCGTCCAGCCGGCGAAGACGTCACCGCCGCGTTCGATCACCGGGCGTTTGACGAGGGTCGGGTGGGCGGCCAGCAGACCTGCCGGATCGCTCTCGGCCTTTGCACGTTCTGCCTCATCCAGCTGTCGCCAGGTGGTGGAACGCGTATTGATCAACTTTGCGGAATCAACCTGCTTCAGCCATTGCGGGGCGAGCGAGGCCACTTCCGCCTCGGCGCGAATGTCGACGAAGGTGTAGCTCTGCCCGGCGGAGTCGAGAGCCTTCATGGCTTTTTTGCAGGTGTCGCAATTCTTCAGCCCGTAGAGTTTCATAGGTTTACTCCGCTGCATCCCTGGCGGCACGCATCTGTTCAGCGCGGGCTTCGACCAGGCGGGCAATGTGCTCGACCATTTCCTCGTTGGAAACGTTGTGATCCGCCTTGCCGGAAACATACATCTTGCCGGAGCCCTTGCCGCCGCCGGTAAAGCCGAGATCGGTAAACATGGCTTCGCCCGGCCCGTTGACAACGCAGCCGATGATCGACAGCGAGATCGGCTCTGAAATATGGGCAAGACGCGCTTCCAGCGCCTCGACGGTGCGGATCACGTCAAAGCCCTGCCGCGCACAGGACGGGCAGGCGATAATGTTGACACCGCGCGTGCGCAGGCCCAGCGATTTCAGCATGTCGAACCCGACCTTGATCTCCTCGACCGGATCGGCAGACAGCGATACCCGGATGGTGTCGCCGATGCCGGACCAGAGGAGATTGCCCATACCGATCGCGGATTTGACCGAGCCGATGCGTGCGCCGCCGGCTTCGGTAACACCGAGATGCAGGGGCGCATCCGTAGCTTCGGCCAGCATCTGATAGGCGGCCACGGTCAGGAACAGGTCGGACGCCTTCACCGAAATCTTGTATTCGTGGAAGTCGAGATCATCGAGAATTTTCGCATGATCGAGCGCACTCTCCACCATGGCTTCAGGGCAGGGCTCGCCGTATTTTTCCAGCAAGTGGCGTTCCAGCGAACCGCCATTGACGCCGATGCGGATGGAACAGCCATGATCTCTGGCGGCCTGGACGACCTCTTTCACGCGATCCATCTTGCCAATATTGCCGGGATTGATGCGCAGGCAGTCTGCACCCGCCTTCGCCGCCTCGATGCCGCGCTTGTAATGGAAATGAATGTCCGCCACGAGCGGCACCGAAACCGATTTTGCAATTGCCGAAAACGCCGCGGTCGATTCCTCGTCGGGGCAGGAGACGCGTACGATATCGGCTCCGGCTTCTTCCAGCTGGCGGATCTGGCCAATAGTCGCCGAAACATCCTGCGTCGGCGTATTGGTCATGGATTGCACACTGATCGGCGCATCCCCGCCGACGGCAATATTGCCAACATGGATTTTGCGGCTCTTGCGGCGCTCGATCATGCGCCAGGGGCGGACTTCGCGATGCTGTTCGTGCATGGACTTGCTCATTCGGGTCTTGATACCCGGATATAGACGCGATTGATCCGGCTTGCGAGGGGGGGTGCGTCCCTATGCCGGGTCGGTCTGAGGTTCGTTCAGCAATGGCATGTCCGCAACCGGCTGGCCGGGTTCGCCAAGCGGGCGGGCATCCTCACCTTCGATCTCGACTATGATGCGGCCGCCGTCCTCAGCTGTGACCGTGACACCCGGTTCGGACAGCGGGCGATAGGTTTCATCCACGCCCAGCTCACGCGAGAACAGGATTCGTCCCGCGCTGTCACGCACTTCGAGGAAAACGGGCGCGCTGGCCCGCAGGATGATGTCCGGAATTTCATCCTCTGTGGGATTCAGAGAAGGCAGGCCGGACCAGATGTCGGCTGACGCCACACGGGGCAGATCGGTGGCAAAAACCGCATTGCCCGCAGTCTCGCCCAGTACATCATCGGGCGGCGGGGGAATATCGTCGAAAACGGTCTCTCCGGAAATGGCATTGGAATACCACCAGGCGATCAGGGTCACGAGCAGCAGGATCACCACCACCCCGATCAGGCCGCGCGGCAACTTGATTTCGCGCTGCTGCTGGGGGGCGGTCGGTGTGGCACGGCCGGTCTGGGTGTCGGCTTCCGCCTTGAATTGCTCGACCAGTGCAGCCTCGTCCAGCTCCAGAAAGCGGGCATAGGTCCGCAGATAACCGATGGCATAGGCCTGTGCGGGAAGGCCGCGCGGGTCCATGGTTTCCAGAGCTTCGAGATAATCGCGGCGGATGCGGGTACGGGCTGCGGCGCTGTCGAGTGTCAGGCCGAGCCGGCTGCGGGCTTCGCGAAGCCGCTCGCCAGCCGACAGGCGCGTATAGGCATTGCCCGAGTCCGCATAAACAGCGTCGACAGGCACAAATCCTGTTTTGGACGTCCCTTGGGACATCATCCACCTAGCTTTCCATGGCTCTTCTGGCCGGATACCTTAGACCCACGCCGTAATCGCCCACCACGCGCGTAGTTATTTATAATTTCAGATGATACGCGAGTTATCAACAGAGTCGGGCGGTAAACCTGCATCAGAGCCTGCTTTCAACAATTCGCCGCGCAAAGTGCGCCCCGGCTTGTCAAGCCGGCATGCAAGCCACGCGCCAAGTTTTTCCGCTTGCAGACCATTGAGCAATGTCCGGACCGGCGCAATGCTGGAGGCGGCCATGGAGAGTTTGGTATAGCCCAGCGCCAGCAATACGGCAGCTTCCAGCGGGCGGCTGGCCGTCTCGCCGCAAACCGAGACCGGCACATTGTGTTCGGCGCAGGATTTCTGGACCGAACGGAAAAGGCGCAAAGCTGCCGGTGACAGGATGTCATAGCGGTTGGAAACGCGGGCATTCAGCCTGTCGGCAGCGAAAAAATACTGCATGAGATCATTGGCACCGACAGCGACGAAATCCACCCGCGGCAGCGCCTCATCTATGGCGAAGGCCATGCCCGGAGTTTCCAGCATCAGTCCGGCCCGCCATTTTCGCGGCCGCTTGTGCCCGTATTTTTCGGCGCGCCGGATTTCCATTTCCAGCATGTCGCGCGCGGCAAAGAATTCCCAGGGCGCGGCGATCATCGGGAAAAGCACGTCCAGCTCCCTGCCGTCCGCCGCTTCGATCAGCGCCCGTAATTGCAGCCGCAGAAGGCCGGGGCGGTCGAGTCCCATGCGGATGGCGCGCCAGCCCAGGGCGGGATTGGGCTCGCGCATGGCCGGCGCGCTCGCCGTCACCTTGTCTCCGCCCAGATCCAGTGTCCGGAATACGGCCGGGCGGTCTCCGCATGCATCCACCACGGATTTGTAAAGGACGTATTGTTCACTGACACTGGGCAGGGTGTGGGAGACCATGAACTGGAATTCGGTGCGGAACAGGCCGATTCCGGCGGCACCAGTTTCCTCCAGCCGCTTCAATTCCACGAGCAGCCCGGCATTGAGATGCAGCTCGAACGGAACACCATCGGCGGTCACGGACGGCGCATCCTTCAGCTTGGCGAAAGCGGCAGCGCGGCGGGAAATGGCTTCCGCCCGATCCGTATAGGCTTCGCGGACCTCTTCATTCGGGCGGATGTGCAAGAGGCCGAATTCACCGTCGAGAATGACTGCATCACCGGTCTCGACGCGGTCGAGCGCGCCTTCGACCTGTCCGACCAGCGGAATGCCCAGCGCCTTGGCGACGATCACTGCGTGGCTGGACGCCGACCCCTCTTCAAGCGCCAAACCCTTCAGCTTGGTCCGGTCATAGTCGAGTAATTCCGCCGGACCGATGGAGCGGGCAATCAGAATGGTATTGTCCGGCAGTGGCGCACCGGCATCGCCGGAATTCTCATCGAGATGGCGCAAAAGGCGGTTGGCGAGATCTTCCAGATCATGCAGCCGCTCCCGGAAATTCATGTCCTTGGCCTGCATCAGGCGCGCGCGATGCTCATTGCGGACCCGTTCAACGGCCGCCTCGGCGGTCAGGCCCTGCCGGACCGCATCCCGGAGTTGCGTCAGCCAGCCCCGGTCATGCGCGAACATGCGGTAGGCTTCCAGAACATCGCGGGTCGGTCCCCCGAAGGGCAGCCGTCCGGCATCCAGCATGTCGTCAATGCCCTTGCGGAGCTCGTTGATGGCGATGTCGAGACGGGCTTCCTCGTCTTCCGGATCATCCGCAATCAGGCGCACCGGGGAGACATGCGGCTCGTGCACGACCGCAACGCCGATGGCGAGACCGGGTGAAAAAGCGCCTCCCTGGAAACGCTCGGACCGGGAGGGGCGAACATCGAGACCGGCGAGGTCTTCCGGTGCGATGATATCGCCGGAGGCAATGATCTCCGCGAGGATCATGGCGACGGTCTGAAGAGTCTCTATTTCGCCGTCGGCGAGCCGGCGCTCGTGTATGGTCTGGCTGGTCAGCACCCCGACCAGGCGGCCGCCACGCAGGATCGGCACGCCGATGAAGGATTTGAACGGTTCCTCGCCGGTTTCGGGCCGGTAGGAGAAAGCCGGGTGGGCGGGGGCATCGGCAACCGCCAGCGGTTTGGCGGTCAGGGCGACCTGTCCGACCAGTCCCTCGCCATGTTGCAGGCGGGTATTGTGGACCGCTTCCTGTTTCAGGCCGTGGGTGGCGCACAGCTCCAGGGACCCGCTGCGGCGCGCCAGATAGATGGAGGACACATCCGAGCCGGTTTCCTCGGCGATCATGGCGGTGAGATTGTCCAGCCGCTTTTGCGCATTCTCCTGCGCTGCCATGAGGGCGCGCAGGCGTTTCAGAAGGCGCCGCGGTCCCGGAGGCAAATTCTTTATGCCGGACGTATCCATCACCTCATCCATCATGCCGCACCGTCCAGGCCGTAGGCAGCATGAAGGGCACGGACAGCATTTTCCACGGCGTCATTCTCGATCAGCACGCTGATCTTGATTTCCGAGGTGGAGACCGTGCGGATCGCGATTTTCTGCTTTGCCAGAGCACCATAGAGGATGCGGGCGACATCCGCGCGACGGTTCAGGCCGAGGCCGACCACGGAAACTTTCGCGAGCCCGGTTTCGCTGAGAACATCACGGGCATCACTCTCGCCGATACAGACCAGCGCCTTGTCGAGATCGCGGCGGTCAACGGTGAATTCCAGATTGGCGCGCCCGGACTCGCTGGATGGTGACTGGACGATCATGTCGATGCCGATATCGGCATCGGCCAGTCCGGCAAAGACCGCGGCAGCGGCACCCGGTTCGGATGACAGGCCGCGCAAGGCAATGCGGGCCTGGTCGCGCGCATAGGCGATTCCGGAGACAATCCGGCGTTCGGCAATATCTTCTGCCTGCATGATCATGGTGCCCTCTGACTGGCCCGGTTCGGCAAAGCTGGACAAGACCCGCAAGGGGACGCTTCGCGCCTTGGCCAGTTCCACCGAGCGGGTCTGTAGCACTTTTGCGCCCTGGGCGGCGAGTTCCAGCATCTCGTCATAGCTGATCCTGTCAATCCGCCGGGCCTTCGGCTCGATGCGCGGATCCGTGGTGAATACGCCGTCCACATCGGTATAGATATCACATTGCGCGCCCAGTGCAGCCGCCAGCGCGACAGCGGACAGATCCGTGCCGCCCCGGCCCAGCGTGCGCAGACGCTCGTTGATGGACGCCCCCTGAAAGCCGGCCATGACGGGCACACACCCCTCTCCCATCGCGCTATGGATGGGGGCGGCATCCAGCCCGCTGATCCGGGCCGAACCGGGCGGGCCTTCGGTGCGGATACGCGCCTGCCAACCGAGGAAGGAACGCGAGGCCAGCCCGCTCTGGCCGAGCGCCATGGCCATCAGGGCGGCGCTGATCTGTTCGCCGGCGCTGAGCACCACATCGGTTTCCTCATCGCCAAGACCGAAGCCGAGATTGCCGGCCAGCGATAACAGCCGGTCGGTTTCGCCCGCCATGGCGGACACCACGACAGCCACGGCTTCGCCGCGGGCACATTCCGCCGCGACAATGGCTGCGCAGGCACGGATTCGATCGAGTGAGCCGACCGATGTGCCGCCGAATTTCATGACCCTTGTGGTCAAACCTGACCCTCGCATACTGTGCTGCGGCGTATAACCGCTTCACACCGGGCTCGAAAGTGCGCCTCTGCGAGGCCATATTATGGCAGAACAGAAATTCATAGCGGAAATGAGTGTGCGACATGGCCCATGCCGAAGCCCCGGAAAAGCTGACAAGCCCCTCCATCGACCAGGATGAGGTCGAAAAATTCTCGCGGATGGCGGCGGAATGGTGGGATCCGGAGTCCAAATTCAAACCCCTGCACAAATTCAATCCGGCGCGCATCGGCTATATCCGCGATGCCCTGATCAGCCATTTCAATCTGGAGGCCGGGGCGGAGCCGCTGAAAGGCCTGAAGCTGCTGGATATCGGCTGTGGCGGCGGACTGATTGCCGAGCCCATGGCACGGCTGGGGGCAAGCGTCACTGCTGTTGATGCCGCCGAACCCAATATCAAGACCGCCAAGGTCCATGCCGGAGAGCAGGGCCTGAAAATCGACTATCGTCACGGCACGGCCGAGCAATTACTTGCCGAAGGCGCTGAACAATTCGATGTCGTGCTCAATCTGGAAGTGGTGGAGCATGTTGCCGATCCGGACGCATTCCTGCGCGATTGCGCAAAGCTGCTCAAGCCCGGCGGGCTGATGATTGTCGCCACGATCAACCGCACCTCCAAGGCCTTTGTGTTCGCGATTTTCGGGGCGGAATGGGTGATGCGCTGGCTGCCGCGCGGCACACACCGCTTCGACAAGCTGATCAAGCCGGAGGAAGTTCGCCGCGCCCTGACCGGTGAAGGTCTGGAGGTACGTTCACCCGCAGGCGTGACCTATAATCCGCTCAAGGACGAGTTCGAGATCACCGGTGATGCGTCGGTGAATTACATGATGACGGCGGCGAAGGCGGGTTAGTTCAGCTTCTTCGCCTGAAGCGGCACCAGCGGATCAGGCAGCGGGGAACAAGGCACGCCTTCATCCTGCAAAGCTTTCGATTCCTCGGGCGTGGTTTCGCCATAGATGGGCTTTTCCGGCTTTGAACCCGCATGCATGGCGCGGGCCTCGGTCGCAAACTTGTCGCCGACATAGTCGAAAGTCTCCGCGATATGGCTGCGAATCTTGCCGGCCATTTCCAGCATCATCCTTTGCGGATCGGCCGCGGGTTGGCTGCCTCCCTTGGCGATGGCCGGAGCCATGATGGCTTTCCTGACATCCACCGAGGCGCAATGCGGGCATTCCACGAGCCCGGCGCCGGACTGGATGTCGAAATCCTCCGAATTGCGGAACCAGGCTTCGAATTCATGCGAGCCGTCACATATGAGCGCATAGCGGATCATGCTCCCTATATGGGGAAGATTGCGCCAATCGCCAAGCTGGCCCGTCACTAGGGCCCGGAAAGCGTCCGGTCGTGCTGCAGCGAGGGAATGCGGGTACGGGCGGCTTCGACTTTCGCGAGGTCGAGATCGGCCAGCAAGACGTCCGGCATGTCATGATCGAGTAGCGCCGCCACCTCGCCCCAGGGATCAATCACCATGGAATGGCCCCAGGTCTTGCGGCCGTCCTCATGCAGCCCGCCCTGAGCCGGGGCCAGGATATAGCTTCCGGTTTCGATGGCGCGGGCGCGCAAAAGCACTTCCCAGTGCGCCTTGCCCGTGGGGCGGGTGAAGGCGGAGGGTATGGTGATGATTTGCGCACCGGCCTGCGCCAATTGCCGGTAGAGATAAGGGAAGCGCACATCATAGCAGATGGTCAGGCCGAGCTTCGCGCCGGGAATATCGGCCAAGACAGCCCGGTCACCGGCGTCGTAGTTTGTTGATTCTGAATAGGTTTCGCCCTGTCCGAGACCGACATCGAACATGTGCGCCTTGTCATAGGTCGCGATCAGCTGGCCATCCGTGCCGAAAAGATGCGAGCGGTTGACGGCGCGCTGGCCGACGGTGCGCAAGGCCAGTGAACCGATCAGCAGAGTGATGCCCAGCTCCTTGGACAGTTTTGCAAAAAAAGGAAGCGCCGGATCATCGTCCGGATGCTGCAGGACATCGAACAGCCTTGCTGCGTCCTTCTGGACCAGATGCGTGGTTTCCGGTGTGGCGATAAAAGCCGCGCCCTGTCCGGCTGCATCGCGAATCAGCCGCTCTGCGTCGGAAAGATTGGCCGCGATGTCCGTCCCGGACCGCATCTGGACAAGAGCAATACGCATGGCGTCAGGCGCTTAGCAGCGCATCAAGCTGGCCCGCGCGTTCCAGCCGCATCATGTCATCGCACCCGCCGATATGCTCATCGCCAATGAAGATTTGCGGAAAGGTGCGCCCGCCATTCGAACGCTGCACCATTTCAGCGCGCTTGCCGGCGTCAAATCCGGCATTGATTTCCTCGAAATCCGCGCCCTTCTTCCTGAGCAGGCTGACTGCCCGGCTGCAATATCCGCATAGCGGGCGGGTGTAGATCGTGACTTTGGCCATTCCAACGCTCTCCGGTGAGACTTCTTCCCCTATGTAGTGGGATCGGCAGGTTTCACAACGCGCGAAAGCGCCAGCGCGTTCACAAAGACGGCGCCCGCCCGCAAAAGCGGTTTGGCGCAGGCCTCGAATGTCGCGCCGGTCGTCATCACATCGTCGATCAGCACGACGGTCTTGCCCGCCAGGGCGGCATGTCCCCGGGCGGTCACGGCGAACGCTCCGGCGACATTGCGGCGGCGCGCCTTACCAGACTGCCCGGCCTGTGTGGGCGTGCGGCGCTTGCGGATCAGCCAGCCCGGCTCAACCGTAATATCCGTACGCCGGGACACCGCATTGGCGAGCAGCAGGGATTGATTATAGCGCCGGGTGAAAAGCCGCGTCGGGTGCAGCGGCACCGGTATAAGTGCCTGTGCTCCGGCGAGTACGCCGGTTCCGGCGCGGACCATCCATGCGGCGAGCTGATCCAGCGCATCAAGCCGTCCGCCATGCTTGAAATCCAGTACCAGCGGGCGGGACAGGTCCGTATAGGCAAGGGCGGCCCTCGCCTTGTGTACGGCTGGCGCTCTTGCCAGGCAGGCACCGCACTCTGCCCCCTCGCCCACCCAATAGGCAAAAGGCAGGCCGCACGTGTCGCACCAGGGAGCATCGAGGAAATGAATGGCGGCCCAGCTGTCCGCTTCCAGCTGGCCCGTCGCGGCCACATTGCAGCCGGTCAGCGGCGAAACCGGTGGCCAGATCAGATTGCCGACCGCAGTCCCGGCTTTTCTAACCGCGCCCAACGCGCCATATCGGTCCCATGACCTCATCGCCTCCCGCCCTGTTTGACCGGCGCCTTCTCAGGCAGCGCCGCAATCGTGCCGCCGGCAGCCTGCACGATTATGACTTCCTTTTGCAACGCGCCATTGATGATTTGCTGGACCGGGTGGAGAGCATTTCCCGCGATTTTCCCCGCGCGCTGGTCCTCGGCGGGGGTGGCGCTGTGGGGCGGGCGCTGAAGCACCGGCCCCGCGCGGCTACCAAGATCGGCCAGCTCATCGAGACCGATCTGGCGGAACGGCTGGCCAAAGATGTATGTGTCGATGAAGAGGCATTGCCCTTTGCCGATGAAAGCTTTGATCTCGTCCTGTCCCCACTCGCCCTGCACTGGACCAATGACCTTCCGGGTGCGCTGATCCAGATCAACCGCGCGCTGAAAAGTGACGGCTTCCTTGCCTGTGCCGTGATCGGCGGCGCCAGCCTCAAAGAGCTGCGGCAATCGCTGATGACCGCCGAAACCGAATTATATGGCGGGGCTGCGGCACGGGTCTCGCCGTTTGCCGACACTGTGGACATGGCGGGTCTGCTGCAACGGGCGGGATTTGCCATGCCGGTCAGCGATGTTGACCGTGTCACGGTGCGATATGGCAATGCGTTCGTATTGATGCGCGATCTGCGAAAAACGGGCGAAACCAGTATTCTGGCTGACCGGCCCCGAACGCCGCGGGGCAGAAAATTCTTTGTGCGCATGGCCGAGATCTATTCAGAACGCTTTGCCGACGCGGATCGCAAAATACGGGCGAGCTTCGAAATCATCCATGCCGGAGGCTGGGCGCCGCATCCTGATCAGCCGCGGCCAAAACGGCCCGGGTCTGCTACGGTAAGACTGGCGGATGCGCTGGGCGTTGCCGAGAGATCAGCGGGCGAAAAAGCCGGCGGCTAGAATGCTGCTCCGGCGTCGGTGAGCATTTGCAGGACTTGCGGACCGATCAATGCCAGGGCGGCAACTGTCAGGAATGCAATCAATGCAATGATGATGGAATATTCGATTGCCGTGGCCCCCTGCGTATCGACCGCAAAGCGCTTTACAAGCGATCGCGAATTTCTGCGGCGAGCGGCCGATCTGCGGGCGCCAGGTCGAAATCCAGCAGCCGGGCGGGCTTCGTCCAGGCGATTTTCTGCCCTTCCTGCGGGGAGATAAACCCATCCCATCGGCGACATATGAATAACGGCATCACGAGATGGAAGGCCTCGTAGGGATGCGAGGCAAAGGCGAAGGGCTGCAGACAGCTTTCGCATGGTTCGATCCCGAGCTCCTCACGCAATTCCCGAACGATGGTCTGTTCGGGGGTTTCCCCTGCCTCGACCTTGCCGCCGGGAAATTCCCACTTGCCGGCCAAAGCCTTGCCCGCCGGCCGCTGCGCGAGCATTACCCGGCCATCCGCATCGCGCAGGGCACAGGCTGCTACCAGCAAAACCGGCTTTACATCAGTCATTCTGGCGACTTGTCCTTAATATTGGGTGAGCGGACCACACTAATCCTGCGGTTCGGCGGGCGGTTCCGTCTCTGCCGTTCCGGCGGGATCGATGACAAGGGATTCCGGTGCGCCGGGCTGGATGACCTCGATGCGGGCGGCGGCGCGCAATTCCTCGACCAGAGTCGAGATCGTCTCGAAAGTCAGGAAGCGGACAATCGAGCTGCGCATTTCCTCGAAAGGCGGACCTTCGGGGGCGCGCCGGTCGACGATATAGAGAATATGCCAGCCGGCATTGGTGCGGACGGGGCCGGCAATCTCGCCCTCTTCGGTCGAGAAGGCCAGCGCGCTGATTTCCGGCAGTACACCATCGCGTGAAAAATAGCCGAGGTCCCCGCCCTGGACGCGGGTGGCAATATCGGTGGAATACTGCACGGCCAACTCGGCGAAATCGCGGCCATCATTGGCGAGGCCGATAATGGCGTCAGCATCCTCGCGGCTATCAACCAGAATATGACGGGCCCGGATCTGTTCGCCCGGCCGCGACAGCTCTGTCTGCTCACTGTAGAGGCGCTGGGCGGCCTCCTCGGTGACCTGAGCGGCAATTTCGGTCTCCAGCAGAATATTCCCGAGAATCCGCTCTTCAGCTGCAGCCAGGCGGCGGCGCGCTTCGGGGGTATTCTGCAAACCGCGGCGGCGGGCTTCCAGAGCCAGCAGCCGCTGATCGATCAATTCCTCGACAATCCGCTCATATTCGGGATCATCCGGGGGCAGGCGTTCCCCCTCAGCAATCACACCCTGGGCCAACGCTTCGCGCTGGACAGCCGCATTGTAGATGATGGTCTGGTCGACCTGCGCCACAGCATTGTCCGGCGGCGGCAGGCCGGCATCCGTTGTTTCGCCGGATGGCGATCCGCTACAGGCGGCCAAGACCAGCAAAAATGAAAGACCCGCCAAAGTCCTTGCCGAAGTAGGGATATTGCAGCCGCGTTTCATTGACACCTATACCGCGCGTCCTTAAGTCAAATCCGGTTTCCAGTGAAGCCGGTTCCGGGGTGGCGTCAAGCAGGCAACCCTGTCTTTCCGGCCTCATCCCGCCCGTTTGCACAGGTTTTTTCATGCTCTCCATCGCCCGTAAACTGTTCGGCTCACCCAATGACCGCCGGATCAAGAAGCTTCAGCCGCGCGTCGAGGCGATCAATGCGCTGGAGCCGGAATTCGAGACGCTGACCGACGACCAGCTTGTCGGCAAGACTACTGAATTCAAGCAGCGGCTGGAAAATGGCGAGACCCTCGACAAGCTTTTGCCGGAAGCCTTCGCCGCGGTCCGGGAAGCAGCTAAGCGTTCACTTGGCCAGCGCCATTATGATGTGCAGCTGGTCGGCGGGATCATCCTGCACGAGGGCGATATCGCGGAAATGAAAACCGGCGAGGGCAAGACGCTGGTGGCGACAGCCCCCGTCTATCTCAACGCACTCCAGGGCAAGGGCGTTCACGTAGTTACGGTGAATGACTATCTCGCCAGCCGCGATGCGGAATGGATGGGGCAGGTCTATGCCAAGCTGGGTATGACCACGGGGGTCATTCTCAACGGGTTGCAGGACGAACAACGCCGGCAAGCCTATGCCTGCGACATCACCTACGCCACCAATAACGAGCTCGGCTTCGACTATCTCCGTGACAATATGAAATACTCGCTGGATCAGATGGTCCAGCGCGGTCACCACTATGCCATCGTTGACGAGGTCGACTCCATCCTGATCGACGAAGCCCGGACCCCGCTGATCATTTCGGGACGGACCGAGGACAAGACCGATTTCTACAAGACGATGGACAGCATCATCCCGCTGCTCAGTGAGGAGGATTACGAGATCGACGAGAAATCGCGCTCCATCCTCATCACCGAAGAAGGCAATGACAAGATCGAGGACCTGCTGCGCGAGCGCGGGCTGCTCGAAGAAGGCGATCTTTACGACGCCGAGAATGTCATGGTGGTTCACCATCTCAACCAGGCACTGCGCGCCCACAAGGTGCACCAGAAGGACAAGGACTATATCGTCAAGGACCGCAAGGTTGTCCTGATCGACGAATTCACCGGCCGGATGATGCCGGGCCGCCGCCTGTCCAATGGCCTGCACCAGGCCATCGAGGCCAAGGAAGGCGCCGACATCCAGCCGGAAAACCAGACGCTGGCATCCATCACCTTCCAGAATTATTTCCGCCTTTACGGGAAGCTGGCGGGCATGACCGGCACGGCAGCCACCGAAGCCGACGAGTTTCACTCGATTTATGGTCTCGGACTGGCCGAAATTCCGACCAATCGCCCGGTCGCCCGGCAGGATGACGATGACGAAGTCTACCGCACGGCGCGGGAGAAAAACGAGGCCGTCGTTGCCGACATCAAGCAGGCAGTCGAGAAGGGCCAGCCCGTTCTGGTCGGCACGGTCTCGATCGAGAAATCCGAGGTGTTGTCGGAATTCCTGAAGAAGAAAAAGATCAAGCACCAGGTACTGAATGCCCGCTATCACGAGCAGGAAGCCCGTATCATCGCCCAGGCCGGTGTGCCCGGGGCGGTGACCATCGCCACCATTATGGCCGGCCGCGGCACCGACATCCAGCTGGGCGGCAATGTCGATTACCGCATCGCCGACTGGATTGACGAGCAAACCCAGAAGGGGGCAGCGCCGGATGAAAAGGCCATCGAGGCCAAGCGCGCGGAAATCGCCGCTGAAGTGAAAAAGCTGAAGGAACAGGCGCTGGCGGCAGGCGGGCTATACGTTCTGGCCACCGAGCGCCATGAAAGCCGCCGTATCGACAATCAGCTGCGCGGCCGTTCCGGGCGGCAGGGCGATCCCGGCCGGACCAAATTCTACATTTCCGTTGAAGACGATCTGTTGCGGATTTTCGCACCGGAGCGCCTCGATACGATCATGCGGACGCTTGGTCTCAAGGAAGGCGAGTCCATCCAGCACCCGTGGATGTCGAAAGCCATCGAGACCTCACAGAAGAAGGTCGAGCAGCGGAATTTCGAGATCCGCAAGGACGTGCTGAAATACGATGACGTTATGAATGATCAGCGTAAGGCGATCTTCGAGCAGCGCATCGAATTCATGACCGATGACGACGTGTCCGACGTGATCGGCGACATGCGCAATGAAACGGCCGAAGACATTGTCGCGCGTTTCATTCCACCGAAAGCCCTCCCGGACCAATGGGATGTGGATGGTCTCCATGCCGCAGTCATCGAAATTTTCAATCTCGACCTGCCGGTCAAGGACTGGGCCGAGGAAGAAGGCATTGCCGACGAGGAGATTGTCGAGCGCCTGAAAGACACAGCCGACAAGGCCTATGCGGCCAAATCAGCCGAAACCGGCGCGGAGCTGATGCGGCGCGTTGAAAAGCAGATCCTGCTGGAAACCATCGACAAGGGCTGGCGCGAACACTTGCAGCGCCTGGAATCCCTGCGGTCCATCATCGGGCTGCGTGGCTATGGCCAGCGTAATCCGCTGGATGAATACAAGACCGAAGCCTTCTCGCTGTTTGACCACTTGCTGAGCAGCCTGCGCGAGGATGTCACCAAGGTGATGATGAAGGTCCGGGTCCAGGCCGCCCCGCCCAAGCCGGCTCCGCTGCCGGACATGAAAGCCACCCATATTGATCCGCGCACGGGCCGCAACGAGATGGACGGTCCCGATGCCGGTCCGGTCGCACCCCGGACCGCTCCGACACAAAGGCGCACGTCGATGACAGGCAATCCCAATGATCCGGCCAGCTGGGGCAAAGTGCCCCGCAATGCGCCCTGCCCCTGCGGTTCCGGCAAGAAATTCAAGCAATGTCATGGTGCCATCAGCAGCCCCACCGTCTCGACCTGAGCCGCTCCGGATTCGCGATGCGCGAATGGAAGAGTGCGACGCCCTGTCCGCGCTCTGCCTGAAGTCGAAGGCGCATTGGGGCTATGATGCGGCCTTCATAGACGCCTGTGCACCCTATCTGCGAGTGGAACCGCAATGTGTGAGCGCCGGACATGCTTTTGTGGCGCTGGATCATGAAGACCGGGTTGTTGGCGTCTGTCAGCTCGATCCTGAAGGAAAGTCCGGCAATCTCGACCTGCTTTTCATAGATCCGGATGCGATCGGAACCGGGGCCGGACGTGTCCTGTTCCAAGAAGCCGCCCAGCGGCTGCGCGAAGCAGGCGTGGAAACCATGACGATATTGTCGGACCCGGATGCGCGCGGGTTTTACGAAGCCATGGGGGCGGTTTTCATCGCCGACCGTCCCTCGGATGTGTTCGAAGGACGAAACCTGCCGTGGCTGGAGATGAGGTTGTGACCGAAGTCGGCTCGCTGTTTGACGGGCTCTCACCAATAGAGGCCCAGGCTAAAATGGGCGATTGCCCGCGGAGAAGGCGATCCAGTTCGCGATGAGCCTGCTGGAACAAGGCGAAACCCATGTCGATGTCGCCGTATTGACGGCATCAAAGTACGATAGCCAGGACGAATTCAATCGAGACTTCGCGAAGGCCATGCGAGCGCTGGGAATGCCCTCCCTTTCCAATCTCGAAGCCGAACTTATCCGCATTGATTGTGTTCTACGTTTGGCGCACGATAACGCGGATCGGCTTCGCGACCTCAGAAGAGAGCTGGCCGAACATGGTTCGTCTTTCTTCAACATGGGGGAAGCGGAATCCGCGCCCGAAAGGCTGTCGGATATCCTCGAAACTTACTGGCAGCTTTATATTCACTCGGAAGATTTCTTTGATCTCTACGTCGCCCGCGAGCGAAATCCTCGAGCGGAAGCTGCGGCGCTCGACGCCGCCAATAGCGAAATGCGCAAAATGCGTCAGCTTCTTCGGGTACGAATTCCAGAATTTCTGAGCAAGCTGGACTAACCCTCACTCGTCTCGAGACGGCCAATCGCGAGGAAGCGCTCGCGGCGGCGGGCGCGCAGATCGCTGGCCCGCAGGCCTTCAAGGCCGGACAGAACCGAATCAATCTTCTCGCCGATCTTGCGGACCGTCTCGTCGGGCGCGCGATGGGCTCCGCCGATCGGTTCCTTGACGATATGGTCGATGATCTTGAGTTCCTTGAGGTCTTGCGCCGTGATCTTCATGGCGATGGCCGCGTCCCGGGCACGCGCGGCATCCTTCCACAGGATGGAAGCGCAGCCCTCCGGTGAAATCACCGAATAGATGGAATGCTGGAGCATGATGATGGAGTTGGCACTGGCCAGCGCCACGGCGCCACCGGACCCACCCTCACCGGCAATCACCGAAATCAGCGGCACACCCAGCGTCAGGCAGCGTTCGGTGGACCGGGCAATGGCCTCGGCCTGGCCGCGTTCTTCCGCACCAACACCAGGATAGGCCCCTGCCGTATCAACAAAGGTCAGGACCGGCATCTTGAATTTCTCGGCCATGTCCATCAGGCGGATCGCCTTGCGGTAGCCTTCCGGGCGCGCCATGCCGAAATTGTGCTTCAGACGCGACTGGGTATCGCGGCCCTTTTCATGGCCCATGACGATGACCGAGCGGCCGTGAAAACGGCCGATGCCCCCGACAATCGCCGGATCTTCGGAGAAGCGCCGGTCCCCGCACAATTCCTCGAAATCCTCGATCAGGAGGCGGCGGTAATCGCGGAAATGCGGGCGTTCAGGATGGCGGGCGACCTGGGTCTTGCGCCAGGGATCGAGTTTCTCATAGAGGCTGGCCAGCTGTTCTGCCGATTTCTGGCGCAGCTTGGCAATCTCGTCCGCTACATCGGGCACGTCGGCCGTATTGGACGCAGCCAGCGTTTCCAGCTCCTCGATCTTGGCATCGAGTTCGGCAACGGGGCGTTCAAAATCGAGATAGGTCCGGGTCGGGTCTGACATCTAGCCTGTCTTGTTATGCATCCGGTTGCGGAAGCGCCGCGCAACCTAGCTATCCCCAATGCAAGGAACAAGCCGTGTGTGCGGTTGTTATCAGCGCCTGGCCAGCGGGTGCGCCGTTTCCACCAGAGTGCGCAAACGCTCTTCGAGCACATGGGTGTAAATCTGCGTGGTCGAGATGTCGGCATGTCCCAGCAAGGCCTGCACGCTGCGCAAATCCGCGCCATTCGCCAGAAGATGCGTGGCAAAGGCGTGGCGCAGGACATGCGGCGAAATTTTCGCCGGGTCGAGCCCGGCCGCAATGGCCAGGTCCTTGAGGATGCGCGCAAACTGTTCGCGCGTCAGATGGCCTTCAGCTGCGCTGGACGAGGGAAAGAGGAAGCGCCGGGCTTTGGCCAATTGTGCGGCCCGTGCCTTCGGGAAATGATCCTCACGCACCGTCAGATAGGCTGTAATGGCCTCCAGGGCCGGCGGGGTCAGGGGCACCAGGCGTTCCTTGCCGCCCTTGCCGGTGATATAGATGGCACTTTCCGAGCGCGCGATGGCGCTGAGCGGCAGGCTGACCAGCTCGCTGACCCGTAATCCCCCGGCATAGAGGATTTCCAGCAGCGCACGGGCCCGTAAACCACGCGAGCCCTCGAGCGCTTCTGCCGCCACAAACAGCGCCTCAACATCCTGCTCGGACAGGACTTTGGGCAGTGGCCGTCCCTGTTTCGGTCCGGACATGGCGCGGGCCGGATCATCGCTGCGCGTGCCTTCTGACAGCAGAAAGCGGTAAAATCGCCTTGTGGCCGAAAGGCGCCGGGCAGACGTGGAGGCCGCCAGACCTTCCCGGGCCATTTCCGCCAGACAGGCTTCCAGGTGACGTGTGTCCGCCTCGATCAGCTCGGTGCCATGCGCTGAAAGGCGCAGCGACATATCTTCCAGATCGCGGCGATAGGCATCCAGCGTATTGCGGGCCGCCCCGCGTTCAGCCGCCATCATGTCGAGAAACAGATCGATCAGCTGATCGTCCGTCACGCGAGCTCCACGATAAGCCGTTCGAGCATGATGGATAGTGCGGTATCACGCAGACCAACACGGTCGAGCGCTGCGGTAATCCGCATCAGTTCCAATGGAGAGGCTCCGGCAGGGCCATCCGCCAGTACCTGGGCCGCCAGCAATGCGGTTTCCGCCCGTGCCCCGGCCAGTGCAGCGGCATCCATGGCCGCCAGCGCGTTCGACACATTCCCGGTCTCCGCATTGAAAAGGGCGAGCCGCAAATCGGCCGGCGCACCTGCCCCAAGACCGGCCAGACCGGCGACATCGCCCAGACCGGCTGTACCGGCTTCGAGGCGGGCCTGGATCAATGCCGCCGTCGAAGACCGCCGGATATGGTCCTGTGCCACGGCGAAAGCGAGGTCGAGGCCGACCAGATAGGCGGGCGAAGGCGGATTCCATTCCGGACGATCCTGCGAGGGTGTGTCCATGATCATGTCCGGCTTGGTAGGGTCATAATGCGTCGGGAGCTGCCGCAGAGGCGGGCCCTCTTCCAGCGCCTGCCGCCAATCGCGCGCTGTTGCCATGTCGCCCACAGCCAGCGCTGCGAGTGCAAACCGTCCGCCGAATTCGATGGTCTCATAGGCAATGGGAAGCGTCGCGACCTCGCGGCCATAACGGCGGGCAACGCGCATGAAATCATTATCCCGGTCAGCTTCCTGCAAGGCGAGGCCCAGCGCCCTGGCCGCGACCAGACGGTCAAAGTCCTGACGGATCAGCTGTTCCAGCATTTGCTCGCGGGCCACGCCTTCCTGCATGGCAAGCCCTTCGAACGCCAGAGCCGGTTCAACCGTCAGTTCGATCTGTGCAGAATTGGCCTCGGCGGCCTCCACCAGCCATTGCGGCGCGTCTGTCAGATCCACAACGGGTCGGCCTTCCGCCGGTGAAACGGCAGCCAGTGCCCAGTCGAGTCCAGTATCGGCCGAAACGCTGTCCACCGACCACCGGCCGATTGTGATGGCGTAGAGCAGGCCGTCGAAATTCTCGTCCGGTGCGCTGGCCCGTGCCAGATCGGCGGACAATTCCGCCGCGGCATCTTCGCCATTGAGGGCATGACAGAAGGCCCGGGCGCGAAGCCAGTAAGGTTGTTCGCGGCCGGTGATCAGCGCATTCGCCGTGCGGCAACCGGCATCACCCGCCGCCAGCGCAAAAGCGGTCTCTGCATGAAGCTGTGCCAGTTGCGGGGCGCGGTCGAGGCCGGGCGTCCGCTCCAGGAGACTGTAGACGGCTTCCGCGCCGGAGGCTGCCAGCAGGCGGTCGGCGCGCAGTGTGGCCAGCGTTTCATTGCCGCGGCCGCCCTGTGGGGGCGTGCCGCCAGATAGAAGGGCCAGGGCGACCAGATTGGCCCGCGCCGGCGAGGTATAGCCCGCGCTGGAAGCCGATGGCAGATTTTCCAGTGCATTAAGCGCGGTCTGGATGGTCGAACCGGCCCACAGGTTTTCGCCTAGCCCGTTCTGGGCGACGCCGACTTCCAGAGGATCCAGCGCGCCAAGCTGGCGGACCTCGATATCCTGCGCGGCGGCACTCCCGGCGATCACAAGGGCAAGGATGCTAGCGAGACAATTCGTCGGTGACATCAACGCGGACCTCTTCGGTTTGCGGTTCCAGACCGCCGCCAATCATGGCGAGGACAAAAAATCCTCCCACCAGAACGGCGGCGCCGACAATCAGGGCTATGAGTGTGTTACGCATTGCATGCTCCAGTGCTTATCGTCACATTACGGGTGAATGCGGCAATTTCCAGACCAAGGCTGACGACTATATGATGCGCATATGAGTGAAGATTCTGCTGATCTGCCACCGGCGGCGCGTCCCATCGTGCTGGTCGGGCTGATGGGGGCAGGCAAGACGACGGTCGGCCGCCGTCTCGCGGCTGCGCTGAATCTGCCTTTCATTGACGCCGATGAGGAAATCGAGAAAGCGGCGGACCGGCCAGTTTCGGAAATCTTTTCGGATTTTGGCGAAGCGGCGTTCCGCGATGGCGAGCGGCGGGTGATTGCGCGCCTGCTGGACGAGCCGCAGGCCGTCATCGCGCTTGGCGGCGGGGCTTTCGTCAATGACGAGACCCGGCGGCTGGTGCGCGAGAAAGCGATTTCCATCTGGCTGAAAGCCGATCTCGACACGCTGATGGAACGCGTGTCCCGAAGGGATACGCGGCCGCTGCTGCAGACCGAGGATCCGCGTGCGGTCATGGCCGATCTGATGGCAAAACGCGAAGCCGCCTATGCCGAAGCCGATCTGCAGATTGCCGGCGATGCCGGGCCGCATGCCACAGCGGTTCAACGCATTCTCGACGCGCTGAGGGACTATGGATTCGAGGCACACGCCGGCAATGACTGACCGTCTGCGGATCGATCTCGGAGCGCGGGCTTATGACGTGCTCCTCGGCCCCGGCGCGCTGACCGCCGCGCGCCGCCATGACGTGCTGCGCGGCCACCGCCGCCATGTTGTTCTGGCCGACGCCAATGTGCTGTGCCTGTGCCGCAGCCTGGTCACCCGTGCGCTGGAGGGTCTGGATGTGGCCGGAGCGCCCATCGAGATACCGGAGGGCGAGCGCGCAAAATCCTTCGCCACCCTGGAAATGACCCTGGGACGGATGCTGGATCTCGGACTGGAACGCGGCGATGCTGTGCTGGCGATTGGCGGTGGCGTGACCGGAGATCTCGCCGGGCTGGCCGCTGCGCTTTACAAGCGCGGCATGGATGTCATCCAGGTGCCGACCACGCTACTGGCGATGGCGGATTCCTCGGTCGGCGGCAAGACCGCCATCAACATGCCGCAGGGCAAGAATCTGATCGGCACCTTCCATCAACCCAGCCTGGTCATTGCCGATTTCGATTTCCTCGACACCCTGCCGGAGCGCGAGCGAAAAGCCGGGTTTGCCGAGATCGTCAAAGCGGCGCTGATCGGTGACCGGGATTTCTTCGAGCGGCTGGAAAAATCCGGACGCGACGGGCTGACCGCAGCACAGCTGCAGGCGCATCTGAAGACCGCGATCACCTTCAAGGCCGCTATCGTGGCTGCCGATGAGCGCGAAGCCGGTCAGCGCGCGCTTCTCAATCTTGGGCATACATTCGGCCATGCGCTGGAAAGCGAGGCCGGGGGTGCCCTGTTGCATGGCGAAGCGGTCGCGGCAGGGCTGGCGCTGGCGTTCGATTATTCGGCCCGCCTCGGCCTGTGTCCGGAGTCCGACGCAGCGCGGGTACGTAACTATCTGGACTTCGCAGGTCTTCAGACACGGCTCCCTGACCTGCCCGGGGCGCCATTTTCAGCCACGGCTATGCTGCAACGCATGCGGCATGATAAGAAGAATTCCGGCGGTCATATCCGCCTTGTTCTTGCGCACGGCATCGGCAATGCCTTTATTCACGATCAGGCTGATACGGCCGATCTTCTCAACTTTCTGAAAGACCAGATACAATGACCGAGACATGGATCCTGATTTCGCTTGGCGGAATTGTGCTCCTCCTGTTCATGTCCGCCTTCTTCTCGGGCTCGGAAACCGCGCTGACCGCCGTATCCCGGGCGCGGATGCTGCAGCTGGAAAAGGAGGGCAGGCATGCGGCGCGCCGTGTGACGCTGCTCACCGAAGACCGTGAGCGGCTGATCGGCGGCATTCTGCTGGGCAATAACTTCGTCAATATCATGGCGTCCGCGATCGCGACGTCGGTCTTTGTGGTCCTGTTCGGCCCCGCCGGCGTGCCCTATGCGACACTGGTGATGACGGCGCTGGTGCTGATCTTTTCAGAAGTGCTGCCCAAGACTTATGCGCTGTCCAATCCGGACCGTTTTGCGCAGGCGGTGTCCCTGCCCATCATGTTGTTTGTCCGGATTTTCGCGCCGATCGTGGGGACGGTCCAGGCCATTGTCCGCTTCGCCCTGCGGCTGATGGGTGCCCGGGTCGAGGGCCCGGTCCTGTCGTCGCATGACGAGCTGCGCGGCCATATCGATCTGCACCACCAGGAAGGCGGGGTGGTCAAGGATGACCGCGACATGCTGGGCGGTGTACTCGATCTGCGCGAGCTGACCGTTGATGATGTCATGGTTCACCGCAAGAATATCACCATGATCGATGCCGGCCTTCCGCCGGGCGAGATTGTCGCGGCGGCACTGAACAGCCCGCATACGCGCCTGCCGCTCTACCGTGATGATGCCGAAAATATTGTCGGCGTGCTGCATGCGCGCGATCTGGCCCGGGCGCTGCTCAATGCGGGCGGCGATGCCACTGCGATTGACCTCAATACGGTCAAGCGCGAGCCCTGGTTTGTCCCGGAAACGACGGAGCTTCTGGATCAACTCAATGCCTTCCGCGAAAAGCGTGAGCACTTTGCGCTGGTGGTCGATGAATATGGCGCGCTGATGGGTCTGGTGACGCTGGAAGACATTCTTGAAGAGATTGTCGGCGAGATCGAGGACGAGCACGACATCACGGTAGAAGGTGTCCGGCTGGAATCGGATGGCGTCTGGCTGATTGATGGCGACACGCCGATCCGCGACGTCAACCGGGCGTTGGACTGGGATCTGCCGGACGAAGAAGCCGTCACCATGGCGGGACTGGTCATCCATGAAAGCCAGACCATCCCCGAAACCGGACAGGTGTTCAGCTTCCACGGCGTGCGCTTTGAAATCGTCGAGCGGGTCCGCAACCAGATCATCCTGATGCGGGTGCAGGAATTGCCGGAAGAAGCCTAGCGCTTCACTTTCCGGAACAGGATTTCGAGCCCGTTGAGGAAGGCCGAGCGGTCGCGCCGGGAATAGGGCGGTCCGCCGCCGCCTTCCATCGCACCGGCGGAGCGCAGGTCCGACATCAGATTGCGCGTGGCCAGAACCGCGCCGATATTATCGGCATCAAAGGCCTTGCCCTTGTGATCAATGGCCAGCGCGCCCGCCCTCAGGCAGCGGTCAGCGAGCGGGATGTCGCTGGTGACGCAGATATCGCCCGGCCCGATTTGCTCCGCGATCCAGTTGTCCGCCGCGTCCGCGCCTTCGGGCACGATGACCAGCTGTGCCCACGGGCTTTGCGGCCGCCGCAGCCCGCCATCACAGACCAGCTTCACTTCGGTCTCGTGGCGTTCGGCAACGCGAATCGCTTCGTCCTTCACCGGACAGGCATCGGCATCAATGTAGAGGGTCATGGTGTATTGGAGCCCTCCTTCGAGGCTCACTGCGTTCGCACCTCAGGATGAGGTGTTCTGGTTGCTTCAACTTACCTCATGGTGAGGTGCTGACCGCAGGTCAGCCTCGAACCACGCACCTACCGAAACGTCAGACGGAGCGCATGGACCGGGCCGGCGAGTTCGCCGGCCAGAACCCTGTTGATGGCACGCTGCCGGTCCAGGCGCGACAGTCTAGACAGTTGCGCAGCACGGATCTCGACATGAAAATGGCTCTGCCCGCCATCAGGCGCACCGGCATGCCCGGCATGCAGTGCGCTTTCATCCGTGACGGTGAGCACCTCCGGCGCAAAGGCTTCGCGCAGCTTTTTCTCGATGCGCTGCTGAACTTCACCCGACAATTACACCTCCGCTTAGTTGCCGCTTAATCGGTGTCGCCCCATACTTAGGTTCATGGAAGGCGAATTTACATACAAGCCGCGGTTCAAGGATATCCGAATCAAGCCGCCCAAGGATCAGGCGGCCCCGGAAGAACGTGTCTGTGAATGGCCCGGCTGCCGCGCGCATGGTGATAGCCGCGCGCCGAAGGGCACGGCCGATCTCAATGATGTGCACTGGTTCTGCCAGAGCCATGCCGGGCAATACAACAAGTCGTGGAATTTCTTCGAGGACATGGACGAGGACGCGGTCGCCGCCTTCAATGCCTCGGCGCATTACGGCCATCGCCCGACGTGGAATTTCCGCTCCAACACCGGGCAGGCCAAGCGCGCCGGAAAGGCCAGCAAGGATTTCCGCGACGGTTTCACCGATCCCTACAATCTGTTCGGCAAGCGGCCAGAGGGCGATGTGCCGCCCGAAGAGCGCCGAAAACGCTATGGCAAGCTGCAATCCATGGCGCTGGAAACGCTGAATCTGGACGGCAGCGAGAGCAAGAGCGTTATCAAGAAACGCTATGCGCAGATGGTGAAACGCTTCCACCCCGACGCCAATGGCGGCGACCGCTCTTCCGAGGAACAGCTGGGCCGGGTGATCCACGCCTACCAGATCCTGAAGAATGCGGGAATGGCGTAACAGCTTGTGAGCAGGTGCGCACTTTCCGCGCCCGCCAGCTGCGTGCTAGTCAGAAGATCCACATGAAAACCGCGCTGGAAACCGGCGCGGAACACCCGATATATGAGTGCCATGAGCGACCAATTCCCCCTGAATGAGCCCGATGTGATTGCCGATTGCGAAGCCCTGTTCGGCTTTGATCCCGGATTCGAGGTGCCGGCCTTTTCCAGGCCCGACGAGCACACGCCGCCGGTGGACGAGGCCTATGTCTTCGATCCGGCCACCACGCGGGCGATTCTGGCAGGATTTGCGCGCAATCGCCGGGTGATGATCCAGGGCTATCACGGCACCGGGAAATCCACCCATATCGAACAGGTCGCCGCGCGCCTGAACTGGCCCCTGATCCGCATCAATCTGGACAGCCATGTCTCCCGCATCGACATGGTCGGCAAGGACGCCATCGTGTTGCGCGACGGCAAGCAGGTCACCGAGTTTCAGGAAGGCATTCTGCCCTGGGCACTGCAACGCCCGGTCGCCCTGTTGTTTGATGAATATGATGCCGGCCGCCCGGATGTGATGTTCGTGATTCAGCGCGTGCTGGAAGCCTCGGGCTCGCTGACCCTGCTGGACCAGACCAAGGTGATCCGCCCGCACCCCTATTTCCGCCTGTTTGCGACCACGAATACGGTCGGGCTGGGCGATACGACGGGCCTCTATCACGGCACGCAGCAGATCAATCAGGGGCAGATGGACCGCTGGTCGATCGTCGCCACGCTGAACTATCTGCCAGCCGAGACCGAAGAAGAAATCATCCGGTCGCGCCTGCCCGGCATGGCCTCGACAGAGGCAGGCAAGAAGACAATCGCCGATATGGTGAAGGTGGCGGATATGAGCCGCGATGCCTTCATGAATGGCGATATCTCCACCGTGATGAGCCCGCGCACCGTGCTCACCTGGGCGGAGAATGCCGATATTTTCGGAGATGTCGGCCATGCCTTCCGCCGCACCTTCCTCAACAAGTGCGACGAGCTGGAGCGGCCGACCATTGCCGAATTCTACCAGCGCGTCTTCGGTGAGGATTTGCCAGAAGCGCCGCTGAAGCCGAGCCCCGCCAAGCCGGCCAGCGCGGCGTAAGCCGCGAGATGACCGACAACCCCCTCGCCGATGCGTTCAAGCGCGCCCTGGCCATTTCCGCCAGGGCCATTGCGCAGGACAAGGATCTGGAGGTGCGCTTTGGCGGCGAGATTGCAAGCTATGCCAAGGGCAAGATGACCCTGCCCAATCCGGGCGAGGTGGATGCCGGATCGGCCCGCGCGGCGCGGGGCCGGGCGGATGCCATGGCGCTGAAACTGCTGCACCACAACAAGCAGACCTGGGCCGAGACCCTGCCGCCGGGATCACAGGCGCGGGCGATTTTCGATGCGGCTGAACAGGCCCGCGTGGAAAGTCTGGGCGCGCGCGAAATGCGCGGCGTGGCCGTCAATCTGGAAGCTGCGCTGGAGGCGAAGGCCGTCCAGAAGGGCTGGAACCGGGTCGAGGACCGCCAGCAGGCGCCGCTGGCCGAAGCCGTGGGTCTGATGATCCGTGAACGGATTACCGGCCGGCCGACGACCAAGCTGGCCGACGGGCTGATGACGGTCTGGCGTGAGGATCTGGAGACGCGGGCGGGTGAAGCGCTGGATGCGCTGGCTGACAGCGCGGACGATCAGAAGGCCTTCGCTAAAGCCCTGGAAGAAGTGATCCGCGATCTCGACCTGGCCGATGAGCTGGGCGGGGATCCGGACAACTCCGACAGTGATAATGACGAAGATTCCGGCACCGAGCGCGAACAGCAGACCGGCGAGGAGGATGGCGATTCTGAACCCGACAGCGATCAGGGCGAGGATGTCGATGCCGATGGCGACAGCGCCGATGATGACGAGATCGATTACCAGTCCGATGAGACCCTGGGCGAGCTGGACAGCGATGAGGAGGCCGGTGAAGCGGCGCGCGCAGAGCGCCCCAATTATGCCCGCTTCGAGGACCGGCCTGCCGAGAGCTATCGCATTTTCACCCCCAAATTCGATGAAATCATCCGCGCCGGGGATCTGTGCGATGAAGAGGAGCTGGCCCGCCTGCGGCGCTATCTCGACCAGCACATGAAAGGGGTGGAGAATGTCGTCGGCCGTCTGGCCAACCGGCTGCAACGCCGTTTGATGGCGCAGCAGACGCGCTCCTGGAGTTTTGACCTGGAAGAAGGCGTGCTGGACCCGGCGCGGCTGACGCGGGTGGTCACCGATCCGATGTCACCGCTCTCCTTCAAGCAGGAGCTGGAAACCGATTTCCGCGACACGATTGTCACCCTGCTGATCGACAATTCCGGCTCGATGCGGGGAAGGCCGATCATGACGGCGGCCTCCTGTGCCGATATTCTGGCCCGGACGCTGGAACGCTGCGGGGTGAAGACGGAGATTCTCGGCTTTACCACGCGCTCGTGGAAGGGCGGACGCGCCAAGGAAGCTTGGATCGAGGCGGGCAAGCCAACCAATCCCGGCCGCCTCAATGATATCCGGCACATCGTCTATAAAAATGCCGACGAGCCCTGGCGGCGCGCCCGCGTCAATCTCGGCCTGATGATGCGCGAAGGCCTGTTGAAGGAGAATATCGACGGAGAAGCCCTGCAATGGGCGTGGAAGCGGCTGGCCATGCGGCCGGAACAGCGGCGCATACTGATGGTGATTTCCGATGGCGCGCCGGTGGATGACGGCACACAATCGGCCAATCCCGGCGCCTATCTGGAACGGCATCTGCGCGAGATGATCGCGCTGATCGAGAACCGCTCGGATGTGGAATTGCTGGCCATCGGTATCGGCCATGATGTGACGCGCTATTACCGCCGCGCGGTGACCATTACCGATGTCGAACAATTGGGCGGGGCGATGACGGAACAGCTGGCCGCCCTGTTCGACAAGGACGGGCCGGGCATGCGCGGACCTGCCATATCCTCGTCATCATCCAGAGGTACACGCGGACTGACACGGGCCGACTGGGCCGAGCTGGGAGCGAAGGTGTGAAATATCTGACCGGATTCGCCGCACTGTTATTGCTGGCCGCCTGTTCGGGCGATCCCGGTGCCGGGCCGATCCTGATCGAGGCCGAAAAGGTCGCGCTTTATCCCGATGCGTCCGAGCGACTTGATGTGGGCGCTCTGGAATATCGCGGCGGGCTGGTGCTGGCCTCACCGGATGAGCGCTTCGGCGGATTGTCCGGCATGGAAATTGAAGGCGACCGCCTGCTTGCGATTTCCGATTCCGCCTACTGGCTGACCGCGCATCTGGAGTTTGATGATGCCGGCATGCTGACCGGTCTTTCGAACGCGTTTTATGCCCCGATGCTCGATGCCAATGGTCAGGCACTGGTAGACCGGGCCGCTGATGCCGAAGGGCTCGCCGCACTTGGCAATGGCGCCTATGCCGTCAGTTTCGAGCGCGAGCACCGAATGGCGCGCTATGACATTTCACCGGACTGGTCAGGGGTCGCCATCGCCACGCCCACACCGATCACGCCGCCGCCGGGCACGGATCGCCTGCGAGATAATGGCGGGATTGAGGGACTTGCGTCCGCCGATTACGGCCTCTGGGCAGGCGTGGAATATCCCATCATTGACGGCCGGCCCCATACGCTGTGGGTGATGCCCGATGACGGCGAAGCCACCGGCCTGCCCTATCCGGCGGAACCCGGATTTGGCGTGACCGGTCTGGACCGGGGACCGGATGGCGACATCTATCTGCTCGAGCGCATCTATATCAGCGGCGTCGGCAATACGATCCGCATCATGCGCTTTGGCGAGTTCGGTCTGGCAACCGAGGACCAGCGCAGCAATATCGATACGCTGGCCATCCTTACGCCGGGCATGACGGTCGACAATTTCGAAGGCATTGCCATCGGCGAGGTGAATGACGAAATGCGCCTCTTCATCCTGTCGGACGACAATTACAATGGTAGCCAGCGGACGCTGTTGCTCAGCTTTGCGTTCGCGGAATAGCTGATTTCGGCATCGCCGCCGGAAGGCGGCTATCGTGGCCATGTGAAAACAAAGCGCGTCTCCCTCCGACTCGATCGGAGGGTCTCTTTGGCATCGAGATCGTCCGGTCAAGCCGGACGAAGACGCAGTTGATTTGCTGTCAACTCATGCTGAGCGACAGGCCGCAGATCAGGCTCGAAGCACGAAGCTACTCCCCCCGCCAGACGATCTCGCCATCGAGCACTGTCATCACCGGTTCGACGGTCAGGATATCCTCTTCGGGAATGGTCATGATGTCGGCGGAGAAGACCGTGAAATCGGCGCGCAGGCCCTCTGCAATCCGGCCGACCTCATCCTCGCGGAAGGAGGCATAGGCTGGCCAGGCGGTGAACATGCGCAGGGCCTCGGCGCGGGTGACGGCCTGATCCGGGCGCCAGTCTTCTGTCTGGGTGCCATCCAGTCCGCGGCGGGCCACGGCGCCGTAGAATTCAATGCGCGGATCGCCGCGTTCCACCGGAGCGTCCGACCCGCCGGCAATGATCACGCCGGAATCGATCAGGGCGCGCCAGGCATAAGCGCCGTCGAGGCGGTCCGGACCCAGACGGTCCGGCGCGAAGAAGAGGTCGCCGATGGCGTGGCTGGGCTGCATGGACGGGATGACGCCGAGCTCGGCAAAGCGTGGAATGTCCGCCGGGTCGACGATCTGGGTGTGTTCATTGCGCCAGCGCGGTTCGGCAATGGCGCGCTGTTCCACCGGCACGGCGGCCCGGGCCTCCTCGATCCAGTCGAGGAGAAGGCGGTTGCCGCGATCACCGATGGCGTGGATGTTGAGCTGAATACCCTCCTGAAGCGCCGTGACCATGCCGGAGAGCGTCTCGTCCTCGCGGCTGAGCATGAGGCCGGAATTGTCCGGATCATCGCTGTAGGGCTCCAGCAGGGCGGCACCGCGCGATCCCAGCGCGCCATCCATGTAGAGCTTGATGGCACGGGCGATGACGCGGCGGTTGTCGCTGATGACATGGCCATCGCGCACGAGCGGTCCGAAAGCATCCGGATTGGCAGAGATATAAACACGAACCGGCAAGTCTTCCGACAGGCCCTCGATCATGGCGACATCGGCCCAGGGCACGGACATGTCATGCGCGCCGGTCCAGCCATAACGCGCTGCCGACCACGCCCCTTCCAGATAGACCTGCGCGCGGTCCTCGCCCTCGAATGTGCCGCCCAGCGCCCCAACAGGTGCCATCGCCGTGTCGATCAGCATGCCGTTGGGTTCGCCATCCTCATCATGGAGAATGTCGCCGCCTTCCGGGGCGACGCTGTCAGCCGTAATGCCGGCGCGTTCCAGCGCCAGCGAATTGGCGACCAGCGCATGACCGTCAGCACGGATGAGGAAAACGGCAAGGTCCGGGGCCACGGCATCGATATCCTGACGCGTGGGGAAGCGGCCTTCGGGCCAGTGGGTCTCGATCCAGCCACGTCCCTGCAAGACCGAACCGTCCGGCAGATTGGCGGCGGCTTCGGCCACGCGGGTCTGCAAATCCGCGATGGAGGTTGTGCCTTCCAGATTGAGCAGGCGTTCACGCGCGCCAAGGCCGATGACATGGACATGTGAGTCAGTGAAGCCGGGATACATGGCGGCCCCCTCCAGATCGATGGCGGTGGTCGCCTCGCTGATCAGGCCATCCGGGATATCGGCTTCCGCGCCGGCATAGACGATGCGCCCGCCGCGCACGGCCACGATCTCGACCTGCTCCCGGCGCTCATCGGCGGTGTATATCGGTCCGCCGGAAAAGACGCTGTCAGCGGCCTCCACGGTCACAGCGGTGTCACGCTCTGCTCCGTCCATGGAACAGGCGGCCAGAAGGAAAGCGGTCCCCAGAATCGCAATGCGCATTGTATTCCCCTTGAATGATGTGCGGCAGCCTAGCCCGCCGGATGGATCAGCGAAACCGCTTCCTGCGTGGAAATGACCTGTGCAAACTCGCCATCGAGAGCGGCCAGATGGACGTGATGCACGGTTTCCGCGCTGATGGTTTCACCGTCCCGCATTTTCGACGCAAAGGCCGCCGTGGCGTCGCCCACCAGCCAGGTGCGGAAACCGAGATTTCCGGCCATACGGACGGTGGTCGACACGCAATGCTCGGTGGTCATGCCGAAAATGACCAGCCGGTCTGCGCCCATCTCTCTCAGACGCTGCTCAAGCCCGGTGCCGATGAAGGCTGAATTGACTGTTTTTTCCAAGACCAGCTCCCCTTCACGGGGTTCAGCTTCGGGTTTGAAGGCATTTCCGGTTGCGCCGGGCGCCAACAGGCTGCCCGCTTCGGTGGAATTGTGCTTGATGTGGATAACGGGGTGTCCGGCTTCCCGGGCCGCTGCAAACAGCTGGACGATATTGGAATCAAAATCGGGATTGGAATGACCGCCCACGGTGGACGCATATTCATCCAGGCCTTGCTGGATATCGACGGGCAGGATGACCATCATGATCTGTCTCCAAAACGAAAAACGCCCGCGGCCGGGGCCACGGGCGTTGAAATCTTCACCTGATACAGTGAGCTATGCCGCAGCCGTCTTCTTTTTCAGGGCGCGTTTGATCTTGAGCACACGGTCGGACAGATTGTCGTCCTTGGACTTCATCAGATAGGCGTCCAGGCCGCCGACATGGTCGACGCTGCGCAGCGTCTTGGCGGCAATGCGCAGCTTGTAGGACTGGCCCAGCGCATCGGACGACAGGGTCACGTCGCACAGATTCGGCAGAAACCGGCGTCGGGTCTTGTTGTTCGCGTGGGAGACGTTGTTTCCGACAGCGGGACCAACACCAGAAAGTTCGCAACGCCGTGACATGGCCAATACCTTCGTTCAAAGAAAACCGTTCCCGCCAAACGGAGCCGTTCGGCGGGGAGCGGCGGGACTTACCCAAGGCGGATGCATTCGTCAAGCACTGGCGGGCGTGATCCGCATTCATCTTGCAGCCATGTTGAATGCGCGATACGGGTTTCTTCCGGCTTCAGCGGGCGGGATGTGTTTTACGGAGTAGTGTCTATGCGTCTTCCTATCCTGGCAGCAAGTGTCATCGCGCTTGCCGCTTCGAGTGTCTCTTCGGCCCGCGACAATGTTGATGCGCCACCCCCGGTGCCCATGAATATCAATATTGCCTATTCCGGGTCGGTCATCATATTCCGGGTCGCGAATATCCAGCTCAGCGGCCAGATCGGCGGCGAGAATTATGGCGCGACGGCGCGTTTCACGACAGCCGGACTCGCGGCGCTGTTCTCGGACGCCGACATTGAAGCCGGCATTTCCGGCTATACGGGCGGCGCGCTGCAGCCCTGGCGGTATGAACATCTGAACCATTCCAGCGGATCCGGCCGGGTCGTGGGCATCGACTTTCCCGCAGGTGTCGCCACCCCGGATGTCGTTCCGCCGTTCGGATCGATGGGACAGCCGCCAGCGAATGAAAGCCAGCGGGCCGGTGCTGTGGACCCGGTGAGCGCGCTCCTGCGCCTGGGATTGCGGCAATCCTCCGAGCCGGGTGAATTGTGTTCCGGCCGGATTCCGGTGTTCGACGGCAAGGCGCGTTATGATCTGCGTCTGGAAGTGGCCGGTGCCAATGACATCCGCACCCGTGCCTGGCGCGGGGAAGCCATTCGCTGCCACGCTTTCTACGAGCCGATCGCCGGATACGATCCGGAAGACATGCCCTCCGAATCGGATATTGCGGAACCCGTCGTCCTGTGGCTGGCGCCCTTCAATGGCGGCGGCATTCACCTGCCCGTGCGGATCCGGACCAATTCCGGATTCGGGGCCATCACCATCGAAGCGCGGTCAATTTCCGTGGAGCCGGTCGCCGAATAGGGCAAACGCCGCTATATGGCGGGCATGACTGCCTATGCTCCCCTGACCGCCATTCTCGGCCCGACCAATACCGGCAAGACCCATCTTGCCGTTGAGCGCATGCTGGCGCGCCGGTCCGGGATGATCGGCCTGCCCCTGCGTTTGCTGGCGCGCGAAATCTATGACCGCGTGGTCAGGGAGAAGGGTTATCGGGCCACGGCTCTGGTGACGGGCGAAGAAAAGATCGTGCCGCCGACGGCGCGCTATTTCATCTGTACGGTCGAGGCCATGCCGCTGAGCTTCGATGCGGCCTTTGTGGCCATTGATGAAATCCAGCTCGCGGCAGATCCGGAACGCGGCCATGTCTTCACCGACCGGATCCTGCATGCACGCGGCACGGAAGAGACCATGCTGCTCGGCGCGGAGTCCATGCGTCCGATTATCCGTGAGCTGGTGCCGGATGCCGATATTGTCAGCCGTGAACGGTTCTCGACGCTGAGCTATGCCGGTCCCACCAAGCTGGCGCGCCTGCCCCGCCGCTCTGCCATTGTCGCCTTTTCATCGGACAGCGTTTACGCGATTGCCGAGCTGATCCGGCGGCAGCGGGGCGGCGCGGCCGTGGTCATGGGCGCGCTGAGCCCGCGCACCCGCAATGCCCAGGTCGGCCTCTATCAGTCCGGCGAAGTGGATTACCTGATCGCCACCGATGCGGTCGGCATGGGTCTCAACATGAATGTCGACCATGTCGCCTTTGCCGAGCGGGAAAAGTTTGACGGCCGCCGCCGCCGCCGGCTCTTTGCCAGCGAGATGGGTCAGATTGCCGGGCGGGCCGGGCGCTTCCGGCAGGACGGGACATTCGGTGAAACCGGCCAGATCAAGCCGTTTGAACACGAGCTGATCGGCGCCATCGAAAATCACGCCTTCCCCTATCTGGACCAGATCCAGTGGCGCAACAGCGATCTCGACCTGCGCTCGATTGACCAGCTTCAGCTCAGCCTGTCACGGCCCTCGCGCAATCCCCTGCTGCGCCGCACCCGAGAGCCGATCGATGAATTGTCGCTGGGCCTTCTGGCGAAGGATGAGGCCATTCGCGATCTCGGGCGGACACCGCAGGGCACGGAACTGATCTGGGACATCTGCCGGATTCCCGACTTCCGCAAGGTCTCGCTGGATGCCCATGTGCGCCTGATCAATCAGATCCTGACCCATTTACGCAGGCCGCACGGCCGCCTGCCGACCGATTTCATGGCGGCCCAGTTTGACCGCCTCGACAAGATTGGCGGCGATGTTCATGTGTTGTCACAGCGGCTCGCCCAGGTCCGCACCTGGGCCTATGTCGCGCACCGCGGGGACTGGACCGAAGAGGCGGATTTCTGGCGCGAACGGGCGCGCGAGGTTGAAGACCGTCTGTCTGATGCGCTTCACGATCATCTGACCCAGCGCTTTGTCGACCGCCGCACCGCGGCGCTGGTCAAGGGCTTGCGCGCGGACAAGGCGCTGGAGACCGAGCTCGGCACGGACGGCGCTGTCACGGTTGAGGGCCATGCCGTCGGGCATCTGGACGGGTTGATGTTCAGGGCTGATGCCGAAGGCTCCGCGCTGGAGGCCCGTGCCTTGCGGCAAGCAGCTGAAAAAGCCCTGCGGCCGGAGATCAACCGCCGCCTCGGGGCACTGGCCAGGGCCGGAACGGACGATCTGACTCTGGATGCCCAGGGCCGCATCGCCTGGCAGGACCGGGCCGTGGCGCAGCTGGCCGCCGGAGCCAGTCCTTTCCGGCCGGATATCGCGCTGATCGGCGGCGAGCTGGGCGCGCCGGAAGCCCAGGTGCGGGCGCAAGGAAATATCGAGCGCTGCATTCGCGCGCAGATATCGCGTGATCTGCAGCCGCTGTTGCGGCTGACCTCGGACGAGGCCAATCAGGCGCTGAGCGGCATGGCACGTGGGCTGGCTTTCCGTCTCGCTGAAAACGGCGGCGCAATTGCCCGTCACGAAATTGATGCGGACGTCCGGGCGCTGTCAGCCGCGGAGCGGCGGGCGCTGCGCCGGCTGGGTATAAGGATCGGCGAATTCTCGGTGTTCATGCCGGCCCTCATCAAGCCCCGCATCGCCCGCCTGTCCGGGTTGTTGCGCGCTGTATATCAGGGGGATCGCCTGCGCGCCTTCCAGCCAGCGCCCGGTCTGATGAGCGTCGCGGCGGACGAGTCCCGGCCTGCTGCCGATCATGCCGCCGCCGGATTCCAGCGTTGTGGCCCGCGCATTGTCCGCATTGATATTCTGGAACGGCTGGCCGACCTTGTCCGCGACGCACGGGCGGCCGGCAAGAATCGGGATTTCGAACTGGCACCGGCCATGACCTCGCTGCTGGGCTGTTCGGTTCAGGATTTGCGCGGCGTGCTCTCGAGTCTCGGATTCCGCCGGGTCAGGAAAGGGCCGGACCCTGAAAAAGCGGAAGGCGAACGCTGGGCCAAGAGACGGTTACGGTCCACGCCTGTGCCGGCCCGGCCAGCTCCGGCCGCCAACACACCGTTTGCTGCCCTCGCCGCCCTGAAGCCGGAATTGGCGGTCCAGCGGCCCAAACGGCGGAAAAAGCGGGCGAGTGGCCGGTGAGCGACTCATCCGTGCGTATTGATATCTGGTTGTGGCGCGCCCGCTTCATGAAGACACGGGGCCTCGCCACCGCCTATGTCAGCAAGGGCCGCATCCGGATCGGCGGCGGCGGGCATCCCAGACGCATAGAAAAACCGTCCGCACTGGTCCGCCCGGGCGACCGGCTGACCTTTCCCTTGCGAAGCCGCATCGTTAGCCTGAAGATCATGGCCCTGGGTGAACGGCGCGGCCCTCCGGCGGAGGCGCGCGGATTGTATGAGCTTGTCAGCGAGGAGGATGCCCCCGATGTTTGATGCCATCAGGAAGATGATGAGCGGTGGTGGAAAGGCCGAGGCGCGCTCGGAGCTCGACCCGCATGTGGCCGCCACGACCTTGCTGGTCGAAGCAGCGCTCGCTGACGGAATTTATGCCGACATCGAGGCCGAGCAGATCCGTCATATTCTGATGGCGGCGTTCCAACTGGATCCGGAAAATGCCGCCGACATGCTGTCCCGGGCCGAAACGCTGGCAGAGAATGCCGCGGACCATCACCAGTTCACGAAAGTCGTCAAAGCCTGCCTGCCCGGACCGGAAAGAATCGCCCTGGTGGAGCATTTGTGGCGGGTGGCCCTGGCCGATGGAGAAAAGTCGCACCTTGAAGATTCCTTTATCCGGCGCGTCGCCCCCTTGCTGGCGGTGAGCGACCGGGAGCGGGTCCTCGCCCGGTCGCGCGCAGAAGCCGCAGCCCGGAAACGTTGACTTTTCTGCTGCACGGGCACATGTGCGGCGCAGCCCTTAGTGAACTGATCGGAATGATTTTTCGATGACGTATATTGTCACCGACGCCTGCGTGCGCTGCAAATACACGGACTGTGTCGAGGTCTGTCCCGTTGACTGTTTCTATGAAGGCGAGAACTTCCTCGTCATTCATCCGGACGAGTGTATCGACTGCGGCGTCTGTGAACCGGAATGTCCGGTGGAAGCCATCAAGCCCGATACCGAGGATGATCCGGACGGCAAATGGCTGGCCATCAATTCCAAGTATGCAGAACTCTGGCCGGTCATTACTGTAAAGATCGATCCGCCTGAAGACGCGGCGCAATTCGAGACCGAAACCGGCAAGTTCGAAAAATACTTCTCGGAAAAGCCGGGCAAGGGATCGTAAACTATTCGTCCGGCAACGAATTGTTTTTAACCAAAAATTATGTTATACACTGGTCGTGTTGGGCGGCGCAGGCTGCACGCCCGTTTCCCGGGGGAGAAGGTCACATACCCTTTTGAGGGCCACTTTATTCACAAAAGAGGTCTTCAGAGGCGGGAGATGTGTGCGCCTTTTCCCTGGTCCAGATGAGAGTTTCCATGAGCAAAAAGACGGCGAATGACAACCGGTCCTTCAAGAAGGGCGACTATATTGTTTATCCGGCGCACGGCGTCGGCCGCGTAGTGGGCGTGGAAAAGGATTCCGTGGCAGGCTTCGATATCGAGGTCTATGTCGTGTCTTTCGAGCAGGACAAGATGGTCCTGCGCGTGCCGACCGCCAAGGCCGACACGTCGGGTATGCGTCCCCTGTCCTCTGACAAGATCGTCAAGGACGCGATGAAAACCCTGAAGGGCAAGGCCAAGGTAAAGCGGACCATGTGGAGCCGCCGCGCCCAGGAATACGAAGCAAAGATCAATTCCGGGGATCTGATCTCCATTGCGGAGGTCGTTCGCGACCTGCACCGCGCGGAGGATCAGCCGGAACAATCCTATTCCGAACGCCAGCTCTATGAGTCGGCGATTGACCGGATGGTGCGTGAAGTGGCCGCGGTTGAAAGCATCGAACATGATGCGGCGCGCGACATGCTGTCGAAGACGCTGCTGAAGAAAGCCGCATAGCCGGTTTTCGTCCACACATTGATCGAAACACCCGGCCATCGTGCCGGGTGTTTTATTTTCAGCGCCCAGTGATCCACATTCCCGCCACATTCGTAGATCGGGTATGGCTCAGAACACACAAACCCCCGCCCGCCCCCGCTCTGTTGATCCGGACCGTGCCTTCCTGCGCAATGCCATGGCCGAGCCTCTGCTTGAACGCGAGGAAGAACAGGTCCTGGCGATCCGCTGGCGCGATGATGGTGACGAGAAAGCCCTGCACGCCCTGACCCAGGCCTATATGCGGCTGGTGATCGCGATTGCGTCCAAATTCCGCAAATACGGCCTGCCCTTTTCCGATCTCGTGCAGGAAGGCAATGTCGGCCTGATGCAGGCGGCCGCGCGGTTCGAGCCGGAACGAGAAGTGCGGTTCTCGACCTATGCGGCCTGGTGGATCCGCTCGTCGATCCAGGATTATGTGCTGCGCAACTGGTCCATCGTCCGCACCGGCACGACCTCCTCGCACAAGACGCTGTTCTTCAATCTCCGCCGCATCCGGGCGATGATCAATGATATCAATGGCGGCGAGATCTCCCCGGAAAACCGGGCCAAGACCGCCAAGGCTTTACGCGTCCCGGAAAAGGACGTTGACGCCATGGCCTCGCGGCTGGCGGCTTCCGACCGGTCGCTCAACGCGCCCTTCACCGAGGATGGCGAGGGCGAATGGCAGGACCTGCTGGAGGATGACCGCCCGGCGCCGGAAGAAGCGGTGATGCAATCGCATGACGCTGAAAAGCGGGGCCAGTGGCTTTACGAGGCGATGGAAAGCCTGACTGACCGGGAAAAGCTGATCATAGCCGAGCGCAAGCTGGGCGAGGAGGTCGTGACGCTCGAATCCCTCGGCGAGCGCCTCGGTATCTCCAAGGAGCGGGTGCGGCAGATCGAGCATCAGGCCCTGACCAAGCTGAAAAAGTCACTGACCAGCCGCTTCGGCGATCCGGAAGAAGCCGGGCTGATCTAGCCGCCTTTACGGGGTCAGCACTTCAATCCGTTCCGGGTGATCGACCGAGATTGACGGACCATTGATGGCCTGTATCCAGCCGCGTACCCGGACAATGCGTCCCTCCAGTGCGCGCAGGTCCAGGCCGGCTTCCTCAAAGCGGGCAATATCACCCTGTTCGATCGAGACGGTGAAGTCCGTCCGGTAATCAAAGCCGAAATTGAGATAGAGCCGGTCCCGGGTATCGCCGATGGAAATGACCCGGCCCTCGACAATCTGGACGGTCTCCAGATAGAGGGCGAGCGTGTTGGGTTCCGGTGTGCGGATCTCGAAAACCCCCGCACCCCAGAGGCCCCGGCCGGCCTGCCGTGCCTCCGCCTCCAGTGGCAGGAGACGCGCCGCCGCCTCCCGCGTATCCGGCCAGGAATAGGCCATGGCATAGCCTTCCCGGACCAGTAGCGCCGCAAGTGTCTGCCCGCCCAGATCCAGATCCCCGATCAGATTGCCAAAGCGGTCGAGGCGTTCCTCACGGCCGGAGAGAAGCGTGACCGTCTGCCCGTCCAGCTGTGAATCGATGAATTGCATGGCGAGCCCGTGCCCGGGGGTGCCATCGCGCGGCAATTCAATGCCGGCGAGTCTGAGGGTCAATGTTTCGCCCTCCGCGGACGCCACCGTGATCAGGCCGAAATCATTCAGGCGATGCGCCGTCACCGTTTGCGCCAGACCCTGCGCGGCCGCCATCAGCCAGAGGCTGATTGTTATGAGCACCCACCCTGCCCGCATGCCGGGCAGAAAAGCCCGGACACGCGCCTGAGTCGAGTCCGGGGCGGCAAATGCAGAAATCGCGGCGCCTGTGTAGACGCGAATAACGGATCCGGCATGTCCCGGTTGCAGCCCGGGCGGTTTTACAGGACAAGGGAGTCCGGCCATGGCCCCGTAGCTCAGCAGGATAGAGCATCAGATTCCTAATCTGGAGGTCGCGCGTTCGAATCGCGCCGGGGTCACCAGCCTTCGCTCTCTTCGAGAGCTTCGGCCGGCGCGCGGGTACGCCCCCTCAATTTGCTGGATAATAGGTTGGCGAGCCGGGACCGACCGGCAGGTCGAGGCCGAAGGTCCAGAGGAAGAAGAAGCCCGACCAGATGAGGATGAAAAAGATCGTGTAGGGCAGCATCATGGCAATCAGCGTCCCGACGCCGAGATCGCTTTTATACCGCGTGGCCCAGGCCAGGATCAGCCCGAAATAACTCATCATCGGGGTGATGATATTGGTGGTGGAATCGCCGATGCGGTAGGCGGCCTGGATGACTTCCGGTGAATAACCGATCAGCATCAGCATGGGCACGAAGATGGGCGCGGTCACCGCCCATTGGGCCGAAGCCGACCCCAGCATCAGGTTCACGAAACAGCACATCAGGATGAACAGGATAAAGACCACCGGGCCGGTCAGGCCGGTATCCTGCAGGAAATTGGCGCCCGTCACTGCCGTGATGGCCCCCAGATTGGTCCAGCCGAAAAAAGCGACGAACTGGGCGGCGAAGAAAACCAGCACGATATACAGCCCCAGCGAGGACAGCGCCGCCGCCATGGCATTGATGACATCGCGGTCATTCTTCATCGTTCCGACGGCGCGGCCATAGGCGATGCCGGTGACCACGAAGAAGATCAGGATCCAGACCACGAAGCCGCGGAAAAAAGGCGCATTGATGCGGTCGCCAGTCTCCGGATTACGCAATATGCCCCATTCCGGAACCAGGGTGAGCGCCATCAGGGCCAGAACACCGATCAGTGCGATACCGGCCCATCTCAGCCCCTTGTTCTCCTCCTTTGTGAGCGGCTCCATCATCCGGTCGTCGAGAATGTCGGGGTCGGCCTTTTCAGCCTCGAATCTGCCCAGCTTCGGCTCGACAATGAAAATTGTTACCAGTGAGCCGACCGCCGTGATCAGGAAGGTCGAGGCGACCATGAAATACCAGTTGGCGGTCGCGACCACGATATAATCCGGATCGATCAGTTGCGCGGCTTCCTGGGTGATGCCGGCCAGCAAGGGGTCGATTGTTCCGATCAGGAGATTGGCGCTGTATCCGCCGGACACGCCGGCAAATGCCGCCGCCATACCCGCCAGAGGATGGCGGCCCAGCGCATAGAAGATCGCTCCGGCAAGCGGGATCAGGACCACATAGCCGACTTCCGATGCGGTGTTGGAAATGATGCCGGCAAAGACGATGGCAACGGTGACGACATGTTTGGGCACGCCCAGCACCATGGACCGGACCGCCGCCGATAACAGGCCGGAGCGCTCCGCCACACCGACGCCCAACATGGCGACCAGCACGACGCCGAGCGGCGCAAAATTGGTGAAATTGGTGGTCAGGCCGGTGAAAATCCGCCTTATGCCGTCCCCGCTCAACAGGCTGACCGCGCGGATCATGCCATCATCGGCCCGGCCCGGCGTGCCCACCGGCCTCGGGTCTTCCACCGTCAGCCCGATCCCGCCCAGAATGCCTGACAGGAACACGATCCCGACCGCCAGCAGGGCGAACAGGGTGACCGGATGCGGCAGCAGATTCCCGAGCCACTCCACCCCGTCGAGAAAGCGGGTGAAGGCGTTGCGCTTGGGCGCGGGCGATTGCGGCTGGGCACCTGCCATCTGAGCACTCCTGTGAAAGCTGTCAGGGAAGAGCGCAAATGGACGGTGAAAAGCACACAAAATCAACCCTCTGAAGAAAAGGGTTATTCGACCTCCGGAGCGGCCATACGGCAGCGGCGGAGATCAGGCCTCCGGCAGGCCGATCTCCTTCAGGCGCTGATTGAGGAAGTCACCGGCTGATATGTCCGGCTCGGGCGGTCTCACATCGCGGCAGGAGGGCAGGCAGGCGAGCGAGACATCCATGCGCGGCTGCACGAAGAAAGGCATGGAATAGCGGCTGACATTGGGACCGGACGGATTGACCACGCGATGTGTGGTGGCCGGCAGCACGCCATTGGTCAGGCGGGCCATCATGTCGCCGGTATCAATCACCAGATGATCCGCCGCATTCTCGACGGCCAGCCAGTTGCCGTCGCGGTCGAGCAATTCGAGCCCGGAGCCTTCCGCCGCCACCAGCAGGGTGATCAGATTGATGTCTTCATGCGCCGCCGCGCGGATACAGGCCGGATCCACGCCCTCCGGCACGGGCGGATAGTGCAAAAGGCGCAGGAGCGAAGTGCCATTGCGGATGCGGGTGTCGAAATAGTCTTCCTCAAGCTCGAGCCCCAGGGCGATGGCCCCGAGGAGCTGACGGCCGGTTTCGAACAGCCGGTTGAACAGGGTCTCGAATGTCTCCCGGAAACCGGCCGGACGGTCCGGCCAGATATTGGGCTGGGCCCCGGCTGGCCCGGCACCGGCCTCACTTGCCTCATGGCCGATCTGCCAGAACTCCTTCAGATCCGGCGCGGCATGATCCTTCGCATGTTCGGTCCCGAAGGGTGTGTAGCCGCGCAGCGCACCGGCATAACGGCGCTTTTCGGCTTCCGGCAGGGCGAAGAATGCCGCTGACACATGATAACTCTGGCGGAGCAATTGCGGGTCCACCCCGTGGCCCGAGAGGGTAAGAAAGCCATAGCGTTTCAGACCGGTCATCAGGGATGATACAAAGGCCTGCTTTTGCGCCGGACCGCCATTCGTAAAGTCACGCAGATCGAGATGTGTGATGGGGCTGGTCATGACGTTTCCTGCATCAGGGAGAAGACAGCGCCGCGGCCGGGCAGGCCGGTCTGTGCGCCCGGCCGGGTGGTGGCCAGGGCACCCGCTGCGCAGGCAAATTCGAGAGCCCGCTGATCGCCCATATCTTCCATAAGGCCTACGGTAAGGGCTGCGACAAAGGCATCCCCTGCTCCCACTGTCTCGACCACCTCGACCTGCGGCGGCCGGGCGCGCGCCACCTCGCGCCCCTGGTGAAACAGGACGGCGCCTTCGCGGCCGAGCGTGAGGGCGACGCGGTTATTGAAGGCCAGCAGCCTGTCCTGCCCGTAAAAGGCCGCCTCGGTTTCATTGACGATCAGCAGATCGGCCTGCGCCAACAGGGAGTCCGGCACGTCCCGGGCCGGGGCGAGATTGAGCACCCTGAAACCGGTGCAACGCTCCACCGCTGCGGTCAGCGCCGGAAGGGGAATTTCGAGCTGGCCGATCAGGGCGGTGGCAATCTGCGCAGGCACATCGTCCGCGGTCAGCGCCGAATTGGCACCGGGGGCCACGACAATCTGGTTTTCACCATCCTCGTTGACGGCGATCAGCGCCACACCTGTGGGATGCGCACCGCTGACACGGCAATGATCCAGACAAACGCCCGCCTCGCGCAGCAAGCGGGTTGCCGCCGCGCCATGATCATCTGCGCCTATGCAGGCAATAAAGTCGACATCCGCGCCCAGAAGCCGCGCCGCAAGCGCCTGATTGCCTCCCTTGCCACCGGGCGAGATGGCGAAATCACCGCCGAGGACGGTTTCCCCCGGTTCCGGCAACTTCGGGCAATGCGCAACAAGGTCGAGATTGACCGAGCCGATGACAGTCAGGCGGGGCAGAGTCATAGACGGGCCATCCTCTCGAGAAGCAGTCGGAATACGCCATCCGCATCAAGGCCGTCCACCCAGACAGCGTTGGCAGGATTGTCCACGCCGGGGCGCAGATCGACAGCGGTGTGACCACGAGTCAATTGTGACCGGGTTTCCACTTCGATCCGGGCCGGGCGGGCGCTGAAGAGTGCGGGTGCCAGCAACCAGGCAACGGTGCAGGGATCGTGAAGCGCGGCCCCTGCCGTGCCATATATCTCGCCATAGATGGCGTTGACGTGGTCGATCATTTCCGCTGCGGCGTGTGAGGCGGGATTGCCGATGGCGCGCAGCGCCTGCATGCGGCCGGGTGTACAGCGGAACTGCAGGGTCGTATCGAGCCCGATCATCGTCACCGGACGGCCGCACTGCAGCACAGCCTGCGCCGCATGCGGGTCGGCATAGATGTTGAACTCCGCTGAAGGTGTGATGTTGCCACCCTCTCGGCGTGCCCCGCCCATCAACACGATGCGGTCGATACCGGCCGTGATGTCAGGTACCTTCCGGAGGGCTGTTGCCAGATTGGTCGAGGGGCCGGTGATAACCAGGGTGACGGGTGGCTGCGAGACATCCGACAGTCTTTTGACCAGAAACTCTACCGCCGGTTCGGCGCGGGCCGCCGGCCGTTTTTCGGGCAACGACACAGAGCCCAGCCCGCTCTCGCCATGGATGTGATTGGCAAAGACGGGTTCCACCTGCATCGGCCGGGCGCACCCGGAATAGACCGGCACATTCGTGTGGCCGGTCAGCGCCAGCAGGCCAAGCGCATTGCGGGTGCAGATATCCACCTCGACATTCCCCGCCACGGTACAGATGGCCTCGACCGTCAGCTCCCCGCCCGAGGCCAGTGCCAGCATCAGGGCGACGCAATCATCAATCCCGGGATCGCAATCGAGGATGACGGGTGTGGGCATGGGGCAGGCTCCGCGTGTTCTGGTGTCCGACCATAGAAGGCTTGATCAGGGGCCGCAAAAGCGGAATGCCGTTGTGCGGGCAACAGATTGCGCGATGCCTCTGCATTGTTCAGATTGCGGGATAAATGTTTGTTACAATTGCCAGCTAGACGGATTCCATGAAACAGATTCTCACCGCCACTGCCGCCCTTTTGCTTGCCGCATCACCGGCGCTTGCCTGGGGCAAGACCGGACACCGGGTGACCGGCGCGATCGCCGACCGTCACCTCTCCGAAGACGCCCGCACCGCGATCCGGGAGATTTTAGGGGTGGAAGACCTGGCGGAGGCCTCGAACTGGCCGGATTTCATGCGCTCCAGCAGCGAGGATTTCTGGCGGGCCGCCGGGCCGTTTCACTATGTGACCATTCCGGAAGGCACAGACTATGATGTGTCGATGGCGCCCGAGGCTGGCGACGCCTTTACAGCGCTGCAGATGTTTTCGGCCATCGCCACGGACGAGACAGCCCCGCTGGCTGACCGCCAGCGCGCCCTGCGTTTCGTCATCCACCTTGTCGCCGATCTGCACCAGCCCATGCATGTGGGCGACGGGACAGATCGCGGCGGCAATGATGTCACCGTCGTCTTTTTCGAGAATGTGACCACACTTCATCTCGTCTGGGACGAGGACATGGTCGATTATGAACAGCTCTCCTATTCGGAGATGACGGAATGGCTGGACCGCCGGATCACGCCGGAGCTGGCCGAAGAATGGTCGGTCACCGACCCGCATGTCTGGATTTCCGAAAGCGCGGAAATCCGCCCGTCGCTCTATCCCGATGATGCCGAGCTGCAATGGAATTACGTGTTCGAGCATCGCGCCACAATGCGGATGCGCCTGTCGCAGGGCGGTATCCGCCTCGCCGCCTATCTCAACGAGCTGTTCGAAGAATAGGGCTTATTGCGATCTCACCGCCACGCTGGTCGCGCCGACGGACTGACCGGCCGGAGTCCGGAAATGGACAAAGACGCGGTTATTCGCCGGATCGTTGGCAATGGACGTATTGCTGCGTACGAAAACCGCGAAGGTGAGGGTTTCGCCGGCCTGGAAAAGCCGGGTCAGGCTGGCAGCGCGCGGCGTGGCGCACTGGCCGGTCGCGGCATCGGTCTGGCAGATTTCCAGAAAGTCGAATTCCGAAGTATTCGGGCCGGGTTCCGGTGTTACCGTCACATTTGCAGTTGCGCCCAGATTGGCTGTTGCGACCGAGAATGCGCCGGCACCGCCGCCTGCAGGCAATTCGGTTATGCCATTGTTTCCGGTCGTGGCAGCCAGGGCGACAATGTCCGGCAGGGAGAGTGTCGTCGAGGTGAAACGCAGCGTATTCACGCCTGCAACGACAGGCGCGCTGCCGCGATTGCGGCAGGCGGTGTCAATCTGCAAATCGGAGAAACTTGATACGCCCGCTTGCGAGAATGAAATCACGAAGGTCTGGACGCCGCCGGCCGGAATATCCGCCAGATCGCCGGGATTGCCGATTGTGGCATTGGTTGCCGGATCCGTGCGCTGGAAGGAAAAGTCGGCCGCGGCCGCACCATGAACCCGCAGACCGCAGCCCAGTGCCGGTGAACCCGTCGATGCCGGATTGACGACCGACACAAAGGCCGTCGCCGCGCTGCCCGACGCGACCGTCCGGCTGTAGGGAAGGACCGCAGAGCGGACGGTCACGCCAGCGGGCCGGTAGTCCCGGACATTAAAGCCGGCTTCGCGCATGGACCGGGCATTATCCGTCGGCGTCGTAGTGTTGTCCTGAGGCGATCCGGCCCCATGCGGAGATTGCGGAAGCGTTCCGCAGGCCTGCCCGGCGCAATTGTTTTGCTGCGGATTGGAAAACCGGGCCAGCCAGGTTTCATTCTGACCGAAACTGCCCGCGCAATTCACGCCGGAACGGGTCGAATCATACCCCATGATCGTGCGGAAACTGCAGTCGACCCGATGCCCGTAGGAGAAGCTGAAAACGCCGGGACCATTAGTGTTTTCAACATTATGGGTCGAGCCGAGATTATGGCCGACTTCATGCGCAAAGGTCAGATCACCGCAACTGCGGCCGGTTCCGTTGCCATCCGGCCCATCTCCGGAGACGGCCACGCCGAGCACCCAGTCTTCGGCAGGGTCGATATTTCCCTCTGCGCCGCCCCCCGGCAGGTAGGCGACACCGCAATAGGTCTGCTGGGCCCGCCAGTAGCGGCGCAACATGACGACGATATCGGCACCGGCCGCATTCCTGAAATCCAGAAGGCTGGAGAGGTCGCCATTATTGATGCAGGCATCGGGTCCGCCCGAACAATCGCCTTCAATATCCCGTTCTGTCCCGGGATGCCCATAACTGGCACCCGCATAGAGATCATCGATCGTCTCGAGCGTCGAGGTGAATTCGTCCCACGCGCCGGGTACGGGCGTGGCCCCGACGAGGCGCGCGCGTAATCCCGTATCACTGTCGACCAGCGCCTGATCCAGAACATTCACGAGATGTTGCATGCGCGTTGTCAGGCCCATGCCGTAATAGCTTCGCATGCCGTTCGTATAGACAATGGCGATATCTATGGTGCCGTTTGAGCCTGTGGTCACGGCCTGGCTGATATGTTCGCGGTCCAGACTGGCGGCGGGGCGGACGGAGTCACCAATGGGACGTGTCAGCGCATCGCTGCCCGGCTCCGGAGGCGCGCCGGTATCGCGCGTCAGCTCAAGCGGACCGCCCGGCCCGGCTGGTGCCAGCGACCAGGCCCCTTCCGGCGTGGCGATATAGCCGAAGGTCGCAGCCGCGCCGTGTGTGAGAATGACGCGGTAGGGCTCGCCTTCACGGGCCAGATGTCCCACCCAGAGGCGATCGCCGCTGTTGGAAACACTGGCGTGGTCAAAGACAATCTCGTGCCGTCCGTCCTCCGGCAAAGTCAGGAAGATCGTCTCACCCGGTTCAAGGGAAAAGGCGTCATCGGCCAAGCGCAAAAACCGGCCGTCCGTCAAATCCGGCGAGACTTCAAACAATTCCTGTGCGGCGGCCGGTTGCAAGACCAGAAACCCCGCCACCAGACCCCATACCCAGTTTTGCATGCCGCTCTCCCTCAAGTACGGGATGAAAGCTACCACCGGATTCGAGAGGAGGGTTTCACATTGATGTGAGATCGGGTGCGGCCGCTCTTGCATCAAGGCTCGACACGGGCGCGTATTCGCGGCCATGCTGTCCTCACACAAGCAGGGGGCGCTCATGGAATTCACCGGGAAAATTGCCATCGTTACAGGCGGTGCGGGCGGGATTGGCGCTGCGGCGGCGCGCGAGTTTCACAAGCGCGGGGCGCAGGTGGCCTGCTGTGATCTTGATGGCGCGGCAGCGGACACGGTCGCGAAGGCATGCGGCGGGTTCGGCAAGCGCGTCAATGTTGCCGATGAAGGCGAGATGGCGGTCTTCATCACCGAGGTCGAGCGCGAAATGGGCCCGGTGGATATCTTCTACGCCAATGCCGGGGTCGGTTATACGGACGGACCCAATGGCGGTGCCGCAGGAGCACCCAATTCAAACTGGGAAAAGGCTTGGCAGATCAATGTCATGCACGGCGTCTATGCGGCGCGGCATGTGCTGCCCGGCATGACGAAACGCGGCTCGGGTGCCTTCCTGATCACGGCGTCTGCGGCGGGTCTGCTCGCCCAGATCGGCGATGCCGCCTATTCCGCCACCAAGGCGGCGGCGATCTCGGTCGCCGAAAGCATTGCCATCAGTCATGGCGATGACGGCATACAGGCGCATGCTGTCTGTCCGCAATATGTGAAAACCAACATGACCAAGGATCTGCCCGAAGTGATGACCTCGGTCGATGGCATGATCAGCGCCGAAGATGCCGCGCGGACCATTGCGGACGGGGTCGAGAAAAATGACTTCCTGATCCTCACCCATCCGGTGGTCGCTGATCACTTCGCCAAGAAAGCGGGTGACCGCAATCGCTGGCTCGGCGGCATGCGCAAGCTGCGCCGCATGCTGATGGAGATGAATGGCGGGCGGGTGGTTTAGACCAACCCGATCACGCCGGCCTGACCGCCGAAGGGGCCGCCTTTTGCGCGGCGGCAGGAGAAAAGGGTGTCATCAGCAAAGGTGCAGGCATCCGACACCCAGATCGCGTCCGGTAACACACCCGCTTCGATCAACTGACGCCTGACAGCGCCTGCATTGTCCAGCTTGCCACCACCTTCGGCATCGCGCGGGCCGATGATCCCCTGCGTGTCGCCAAACAGGGAGCCGAATTGTTCAATCACTTCCGGTCCGACGCGGTAATGCGCCGGGCTGATGGACGGGCCGATGGCGGCCTGGATCTTGTCCGGGCGGGTGCCATAGGCGGCGTTCATGGACTCCAGCGTATGACGGGCAATCTCCTGCACCGTGCCGCGCCAGCCGGAATGGACGGCTGCGATGGCGCGGTTTTCAGCGTCAAAGATAAGCAGCGGGACGCAATCAGCAGTCTGAACGGCGAGGCCCATGCCCGGCACATCGGTCATCATCGCATCGCCCTCACCGGCGGCGCCATTGGCGGGAGCGGCATCTACGCGCAGCACTGTGTTGCCGTGGACCTGCTTTGCGAAGACCAGGGATTTGAGCCCCAGAGCGGCCTTCACGCGGGCGCGGTTTTCTTCCACCGCGCCTTCGGCCTCTCCATCACGGCGCGAGAGGTTGAGGCTCTCGAATGCGCCCGTGGACACGCCTCCTTCGCGGGTGGTGAAGGCGTGGACCAGACCGTCCTGTTTCAGATTCGGTGCGGAGATGAAACCTACCATTCACCACCCTCCTCCGGCAAAAACCCGATGCGGCCGCGCCCCAGATCATAGCCGGCGCGCGCCTGTGCAATATCGTCCAGCAGGCCGTGCAGCGTTGACCAGTCATCGCGCTCGTGGATGGGCGCAAAGGCGGACTCCATGGTCTCGATCGTCATATGGACCGGGTTTTCGCGCGCGAAATAAGCATGGCCGAGGCGCTCCGGACGGACGGGCGTGTGATCCGCGAACAAATCTGCAAAGGCCGCATATTCCGGCCCGGAATAATCGCGCGGCGCGGCCATGATGCGTTCGGTATTATTCGTGAAATGGTCAAAGAACACTGCTTCAAATGGCAATTGGCTGGCCGAGAGGAAAGCCAGAAACGCCTTCACCATGTCTTCGGAATTGTCCTGCACCGCCACACCCAGACGCGCGCAGAAAGCTTTCGTCATCTCCGCCGTATAGGCGTCCGGGAAGGTGTTGAGCACATCTATAATCTGGTCCTTGTCGCCCACCGGCAGTAGCGCGACCGCGAGCTGTTGCAGCGCCCAGAAGACGGCTTCGGGCTGGCGCGCATAGGCATAGAGCCCGCTCTCGTCGAAATAGGCGGCGGTAAAGCCCGGCTTGTAGGTTGGTAAAAACCGCCAGGGGCCATAGTCGAAACTCTCGCCGGTGACGTTCAGATTATCGGTATTGAGCACGCCATGCACAAAACCCGCTGCCATCCATTGCGCCGCCAGACGGGCCGACGCCGCACAGACTTTTTCAAGGAAGCGTGCGGTCTTCTCCGGGCCTTCAAGGCCGGACAGGTTCGGGTAATAGCTGGCGATCGCGTGATCGATCAGGGCCTCGATCCTGCCGGGCGCGTTCTCATAGGCATGGCGCTGGAATGTGCCGAAACGGACATGGGAATGCTGCAGGCGTGTCATCACCGCCCCACGTGCGGGCGAAGGTTCATCATGACGGGCGAGCTGGTCACCCGTCTCGAACACGCAAAAGGCTTTCGAGGTATAGACGCCCAGTGCTTCGAGCATTTCCGCGGCGAGCATTTCCCGTACCGCGCCTTTCAGCGTCAGACGGCCATCGCCAGTACGCGACCACGGCGTCTGGCCGGATCCCTTGGTGCCGAAATCCAGCAAGCGGCCGGCCGGATCGCGCATCTGGGCATAGAGAAAGCCGCGGCCATCGCCGATCTGCGGATTATAGTGACGGAATTGGTGACCGTGATAACGCATGGCCAGAGGCGCATGGGGATAGCCTGCCAGCGGGTCAAAGCGGCCAAAATGACCGGCGATTTGCTCCGGCAAGAGATCGCCGAGGCCTATTTCATCCGCCCAGCGCCTGTTCCACCAGCGCAGCCGGAGGCCGGGGAAATCGGCCGGTTCGACCGCGTCGGCGAAATCGGGCCCCAGAAGCGCAAAGGCGGATTCCGGCGTGAAGCTCATGCCGTCAGACCGGCGCGCAAGGCTTCGGCCGCCAGCCGCACCTGCTTGTCCGCGCCGATGGCCACGCGCGTCATGTTGAAAAAGCCGTGCGGGAGGCCTTTTGAAAGGTGATAGCTGACCTTCACACCGGCGGCCTGAAGCCGGTCGCGATAGGCCTGCCCCTCATCGAATAGCGGGTCGAGCTCGGCGGCGGCGATATGGGCCGGCGGCAGGCCGGTCAGATCGGTTTCAAACAGCGGCGAGATGCGTGGATCCATCGGATCGGTTTCGCCGCAATAAGTGTCGCGGATCCAGTCCAGGGCATTGGCTGACAGCATATGGCCTTCCAGCATTTTCGGCTTGATCTTGCGGGCTTCGGCCAGTTGCAGCAGGGGATAGATGAGGAGCTGGAAACGGATACGGCCGCGGCGCGCCTGCGCGATGGCGGCAGCCAGTCCCCCGCCTGCCGAATCGCCGGCCACGGCCAGGCGGTCCGGGTCAGCCCCCAGCTCATCCGCGCCCTCTCCGGCGGCCCAGTCCAAAGCGGCCAGACAATCCTCATAAGCCGCCGGGAAAGGGCATTCCGGTGCCAGGCGGTAATCGACGGCCAGCAGACGGCATTCCGATTGCGCGGCAAGCCGCTGGGCCATGCGGTGATGGCTCTCCAGATCGCCGAAAACATAGCCTCCGCCATGGAAGAAAACCGTCAGTGGGGCCGGGACATTGGTAACTTCCGGCACATAGAGGCGGGCCGGAATATCTCCGGCCGGTCCGGGAATGACAAGGTCACGGACTTCGGCGACGTCCGGCGGCGATGTCTCCATGACCGGGACCAGTTTGCGCAGGGCGGCCCGGCCATTGCGGGCACTGGTATCAGGGGCGAAGGGATCGCTCAGACCGGCGCGGGAGATCAGGTCAGACCAGTTGAATGAATTTGCCATGCGCAGGAATTAGGCGCGGCGGGCCGGATGTGCAATCACCCTAGTGAAGTGTGACCTCGGTATCGCGCTCCAGACGTCCTGCCAGCGCATCTTCCACCACCGATTTCAGCGCCCGCCAGGCATCGGCGCGCTGATCATCCCCGGCCTCTTCCATCTCGCCGACGGCCAGATCGGCATAGCCCAGCGCCTTGGCGCCATGGCGGTCAACCAGCAGGAAGGCGAGGGAAAGCATGTCGGCGGGGGTGATGTGGCTGGCTATGGTCATGGTCTGATCCGGCTCCGGTCTCGGGATTGGCCCGGAGCCACGCAAGCGGCGCGCCAGTCCCGGATTCCTTTCGGAGACGTATTTTCAATAACTTGGCTGAATGCAGCCTGACCGGAAACGGGCCAGCTTTGCCGTCAGGTCTTTTCTGCCGGACGTTTCGTGCCGGGTGCGTAGCCGCCGCCCTCGAGATAGGCGATCTCGTCCGGGGTCGAGTTCCGGCCCAGTGCTTCATTGCGATAGGGAAAGCGTCCGAATTTGGCGATCACATCGCGGTGCATCCGGGCGTGATGGAGGTTGGTATTGCCCTCCGGCATGCGCGTGGCAAAAAGCTCGATGGTCTTTTCCTGATCGGCCAGGTCTTCAGAATGCATGAAGGGCATGTAGACAAAGGACCGCCGCGCTTCCGGCAATTCCATGTCAAAGCCCTTATCCATCATCGCCTGCGCGATCTCGCGGGCCTTGGCATCGAAGGCGAAGGCCTTGCCCGAACCGCGCCAGACATTGCGCGTGAACTGGTCAAACAGGAGCAGAAGCGCCAGCCCGCCTTCGGCGGTCTCCATCCAGGGATGGCCGCCGTCCTTTACCCGCCTGGCCTCGGCCTCGATGACACTGGCGAACTGACGGCGTATGCGGGCATCAAATTCCGGCGTGGAGACGAAGTGGAGCTTCGGATCGGTGTCCTCGAACCAGAAACGGAGAATATCGGCGGGTTGGGTCATGGAATGAAGTCTAAGGTGCGCTGCGGACGAGGCAATAGCTCGAAATGCCGAAGCTCGAGCGGCGAGCGCAAATCAGGTTTTCAAGCTGAAACGTGGTGGTCCGCCTCCGCCAAGGCTACGGCGCGACAGCCTCCGCTCGAATTCCATGAGCTGGCTTGCCCAGCCGAAGCTCGCGCAGCGAGCATCAATAGCCGATTTCCAAACGGGTATGTGGTTGTCCGCCTCCGCCAAGGCTACGGCGCGACAGCCTTCGCTCGAATTGAAGGCGGGCTTGCCGAGCCGAAGCTCGCGCAGCGAGCGAAGGCTGGTGCCCCTGGCCCGAATCGAACGGGCACTTCCGAAGAAACCGGATTTTGAATCCGGCGCGTCTACCAGTTCCGCCACAGGGGCAATCCCGAGCAGGCGCGGAAACTGCCTTCACTTGCCGCGAAATTCAATAGCGGCGCGCTGAAGGCTCGCATTGGATCGCAGATCACTCTAAACGGCGGTTATGCGTGTTGATTCAGACCCCATCCCTGACGCTCCCGAAGGCCTCGTCGCCCGGCTGGTGCGTATTGGCGAAAGCGCACCGGAAAGCGGACTTTCCCTGAGCGAATTCATGGAAGCGCTGGGCGAGCGCGCCTTCGGCATCTTGCTGTTTGCCTTTGCTATTCCGGTCTGCATCCCCTTTCTCTACGGCATTCCGCAAGTGCTCTCCCTGCCCATGATGGCGCTGGCCTTCCAGATGGCAGCGGGACGCGGGGAACCATGGGTGCCGGTGAAATTCCGTGCCCGGCGGATGGAGAAGCGCGGCCTGGAGAAAATGGGCCGCCAGGCGAAGCGCTGGTTCGGCTGGATCGAAGCGATTGCCCGACCGCGACTGCTCTTCCTCTCCGGCCCGGCCGGCGAGCGGGTTGTGGGCGGCGTGTTTTGTCTGTTCTGCGCGTCGATCCTAGTGCCCCTGCCGCTGACCAATTCAACGCCGGGGATTGCAGTGGCGATTGCCTCGCTCGGCCTGATCACACGCGACGGCTTGCTGATCCTCGCCGGGCTGGTGCTCGGCCTCGTCTGGATCACGATACTGGTCGTCGGCGGTCCGGCCCTGATCTATGCGCTGATCGAGTGGGGTCGCGGCTTTGTGAACAGCTAGCGGCGGGCTGCGGCGCATTGCGCGCTTTTCGTCTGGCCCGTCGCGCATTAGTGTCTGGGCGATGAACATGATCACATCCCTCCTGACCGCCCAGCGCTGGCCGTTTCTGGCGGCGCTGGCCTCGGCGCTGATCCTCGGCGGTGCGTATTTCTTCCAGTATGTGCTGGGCTATGATCCGTGCGCGCTCTGCTATGACCAGCGCCATATCCACAAGGCGGTGATTGGCGTGGGCCTGATTGGCGGGCTGGCGCTGACGCAAAAGCCGGTTCGGCCCTACGCGATGTGGATCTGCCTCGTGATCGGCGCGATCTTTGTCTATTCGGCCGGGTTCGCCTTCTGGCATGCCGGGATTGAATATGACTGGTGGGACGGTCCGTCGACCTGCACCGCCGGGGCGAGCGTCAATCTGTCGACCGCTGATCTCCTGTCGGTGCTCGATGGCGGCGGACCGGTGGTGTTGTGCGATGAAGCGGCCTGGACGCTGCTGGGCATTTCCATGGCCGGATACAATGCGCTGATGTCGGCGGGACTGGCCGCAGCCTCTGTCTATATCGGGATCAGGCGCAAATGAGCCGCGCACCGCGCCCGCCCCTGCCTGGCCGCAAGGCCGATGAAGGCCGCATCGCCGGGATGATCCGCGTCGATCAGGCCGGGGAATATGGCGCGGTGGCGATCTATGAAGGTCAGCTGGCGGTGTTCGGGAAAGTCCCGTCAAAGGTGCGCATCGCCAACCAGCTGCGCCATATGGCGGAAGACGAGCAGGCGCATCTGGACGCGTTTGACGGATTCATCCGCACGCGCGGTGTGCGCCCGACCGCACTGATGCCGGTCTGGAAAATTGCCGGACGGACGCTGGGCGTTGCGACCGCACTGATGGGCGAGAAAGCCGCCCATGCCTGCACCGAGGCCGTCGAAACAGTGATCGAGGGCCATTATACCGGCCAGATTGCCGAGCTGGAGACCGCAGGCGAGGACGAACTGGCCACCCGCTTCACACAGTTCCGCGACGAGGAAGTCGCGCACAAGGAGCTGGCCGTGGATGAAGGCGCGAAAGAGGCGTTCGGCTATCCGCTGCTGTCAAAGCTGATTGAAGCGGGTTGCCGCACGGCAATTGGCATTACGATGAAAATCTAGCGCTCCAGCTCGGTATCCCAGTAGAGATAGTCCAGCCAGCTGGCGTGGAGGTATTTCGGCGGGAAGCGGCGGCCCTGCGCCTGCAATTGATGCATGTTCGGGCGGATCGGCTTTGGCTGGTTCATGCCGGCCTGCCGGGGCGTGCGCCCCCCTTTCTTCAGATTGCAGGGCGAACAGGCGGCGACGATATTTTCCCAGGAAGTATCGCCACCCTGCGAACGCGGCACGACGTGATCGAAAGTCAGATCGTCTACCCTGTCGCGGCCGCAATAGACGCATTTGAAGCCATCGCGCAGCCAGACATTATAGCGGGTGAAGGCCGGTGCGCGGTTGTGGGTGACATATTCATGCAGCGCGACGACAGACGGGGCGTGCATTTCCATCGACGGTGAATGGATGAGGTCGTCGTAATTGGACACCACGGTGACGCGTTCTAGGAAGACATTCTTGACGGCCTCCTGCCAGCTCCACACCGAAAGCGGCCAGTAGGACAGGGGCTGATAGTCCGCATTGAGGACCAGACAGGGCCAGCCCGACGGGGCCTTATCAAGCACTTGCATGACGCCCTCCCGTGTTGCGGGCGGAGCCGGTTCCGTGCCTATGCCAATCAAAAATCCTGAACACACACCTCCCTGTCCGGCGATGCGGCGGGATTCTCAGCGAATCACGCCGATAACCGTGTTGGTCAATTTATACCGCCTTAGACGTAACACGCCTATGACGCAGGCGTTAACCTTTTCGCAGGACTCAGGCGTAAGCGCCGGAAAAGGCCTTGCCCAGAAAACGGCCGCCGATTTCCAGCCCGTCCGGGCCGATGCCATGCGGAATGCCCGGCGAGATATGCCACTGGCAGGACGCGCCGGCCTCGCACAGGCCCTGTGCGGCATCGAACATCATGCCCAGCGGCAGCACATCGTCCCGGTCCCCGTGAACGAGCTGAATCGGCGGGCGGGAGCGGATCTGCTCCTTCAGAGTCATCCGGCTGGGCATGGCCCCGGAATAGCCCAGGATTCCAGCCAAGCTTGGTGCGCGCCGCAGGCCGCAATGCAAGGCCATCATCGTGCCCTGCGAAAACCCGACAAGCGCCGCATCCCCCGGGGTCAGACCATAGCGGGCGATTTCCTGGTCGATGAAGGCATCGAGAACCGGGGCGGCGGATTCCACACCGCGATTGGTTTCCTGCGGGTCCAGCCGCGTGATCGGAAACCATTGATAGCCATTGGGTGCGCCCGGCACCGGTTGCGGCGCATTCGGCGCCACGAATTGCACATGCGGCAAATCCTGCGCCCACTGGCCGGCCAGGCCGATCAGATCCTCGCCATTGGCTCCATAGCCATGCACGAGAATGGCGAGCTTGCGCGGGCGTTGGCCGTTTACAGGCGGTTGTCTGGGTCCGTCGATCATCATGGCGCGGACTATAGGGCGCGAATTGAGGACTTGAAGCGGGCAAGCGCAGGCGCGAAACAGGAGACATGCGTGATTTCGTCACCCGCTTTGCACCCTCTCCCACCGGGCATTTGCATCTGGGGCATGCCTATTCCGCGCTGACCGCCTGGCAGGCGGCGCAGGAGGCCGGCGGGCGATTCCTTTTGCGAATCGAGGATATCGACACCATCCGCTGCAAACCCGAATTCGAGGCTGCCATTTATGAGGACCTTGCCTGGCTGGGGCTCAGCTGGGAGACGCCGGTGCGGCGGCAGTCGGAGCATTTCAGCGACTATTCCGCCGCGATTGATCAACTGGCCGGGCGCGGCCTGATCTATCGCTGTTTCAAGACGCGCAAGGAAATCCTCGAGGATATCGGCCGCGCACCGCATCATCCCGGCGAGGGCCCGGACGGTGTCATCTATCCCGGGCCAGCGGAACCCATGGGCCCGGAAGAAGAAGCCGGCCGCATCGCGGCAGGGGAGGCGTTTGCCTGGCGGCTGTCGATGAAGGCGGCCGCAGAGGCGGTAGGCGATCTGCCGCGCCCGACCTTTACCGAGGAGGGCGAAGGCCCGAATGGCGAAAGCGGGAGCTGCGCGATACAGCCGGACCTGATCGGCGATGTCATTCTGGCGCGCCAGGATATCGGCACCAGCTATCATCTCGCTGTCACGCTGGATGATGCCGCGCAGGGCATAACGCATGTCATCCGCGGGCAGGACCTGTTCTTTGCCACAACGGTTCACCGGATTCTCCAGGCCCTGCTCGGCCTGCCCGTGCCGGTCTATCGCCATCATGGCCTGATTTCCGGAGCAGACGGGGCGCGCTTCACCAAGCGCGACAAATCGCAAACCCTGCGCGCGATGCGGGAGAGCGGCGCCCGGCCAGAGGACATCCGCCTGCAGCTCGGTTTCAAATGGTGACTTCCCTTTTGCCGCAATGAGTATTAGCGGGGCGTGGGGGAGGCCTTATGACCGAAACGTCCGAGAAAACCGTCCTGACGGGACTGATCGTGCTGATCCTCGGGGCGATCGCCATCGGCATGGCGGCACCGCTGGTCAAGCTGTCCGAGCTGGGCCCGCAGACGGTCGGCTTCTGGCGCATGGCGCTGGCCATTCCCTTTGCTTTCCTGTGGATGCAGTTCGACCGCAATCCGCCCGCGAAAGCGGATACGCCAACCGGCTGGAAGCACTGGCTCTATCTGTGCCTGCCCGGCCTGCTCTTTGCCGGCGATCTCGCCTTCTGGCATGCCGGGATCAAGATCACGAGCGTGGCCAATGCAACCTTCCTCGCCAATCTGCAGCCGGTCTTCGTCGTCCTCGCCACATGGCTGATCTTCAAGGAGACCCTGACCCGGCAATTCCTGTTTGCCGCCGGGTTGGCGCTGGCCGGGGCAGCACTGTTGTCGGCCGGGAATATCACCGTCGCTCCGGAACGCTGGCCGGGTGACCTGCTCTCGGTGGGGACCGCTGTCTGGTATGCTGCCTATATCCTGGCCATCCGGCAGGCGCGGCGCTTTGCCTCGACAGGGACAGTGATCTTTTTCACAACGCTGGTCACCGCGCCGATTCTGGCCGTTGCCGCGCTTGGTTTCGGGGAAAACCTGCTGCCAGGCACGCTGACCGACTGGCTGGTGCTGCTGGGTCTGGCGATCGGTGTGCAGATTGTGGGACAGGGCGGCGTGGCCTTCGGACTGGGCCGGGTTCCGGCTCCGGTGGCGTCCATCATCATCCTGATCCAGCCGGTCGTGGCGTCGATTGCAGGCTGGCTGATGTTCGGGGAAGCCTTTGCGCCGTTGCAATATGCCGGGGCGGCACTGGTCCTGGCCGGTGTGTGGTGGGTACAGCGCAAATCGCGGACTGCGGCAACTCGCGGCTTGGCCAAACCACCCGAGGGCGGGTAGAGACAGGGCCATGACAAAGTCAAACCCCAAAGACGACCCTTTCCTGCGCGACCTCTGGTATTTCGGCATCGTCGGCAGCGAGATCAAACCCGGTCAGATGATCCAGAAGGAACGTCTGGGCGAGCTGGTCCTGTTTGGCCGCACCCATGACGGCCAAGCGTTTGCGATGACGGATATCTGTCCGCACCGCGCCATTCTCCTGTCCGGCGGCGAAATGGTAAAAACAGAGAGCGGCACACAGGTGCAATGCCCCTATCATGGCTGGCGGTTCCGCCCGGACGGGCAGTGCGCGAATATTCCCTCGCTGACCGCGGACCAGACCGAAGGCATGGATATCTCGAAGATAAAGGCGCGCACCTATCCCGTGCATGAAAGCTATGGCGTGATCTGGATCTGGTTCGGATATGATACGGAGGCAGAGCCCTGCCTTGATCCGCCCCGTCTCGATATTCCGGCGGACTCCCGGATCCGGATGCATGATGAATGCGACTTCAACTGCGACATGGATGCGGCCGTCATCAGCCTGATGGACCCGGCGCATATCCCCTATATCCATAACCAGTCCTGGTGGCGGACGCCGAAAACCATGCACGAAAAGCAGAAGACGTTCGGTCCGATTGATCGCGGCTTCTCCATGCTGCCGCACAAGCCGTCCTCCAATTCCTTCATCTACAAGCTCTTCGGTACCGACATCACGACCGAAATCCGGCTGGAACTGCCCGGCCTGCGGCCGGAATACATGAAAGCCGGGGACAGGCACGTCACGACCGTGACCATTGTGACGCCGGTGAATGAGACCAAGACGATCATCTCGGTCATTCTCTACTGGAATCATCCAGCGGTGAACTTCGTCCCGAAATGGCTGATCCGCCGGGCCATGCATATCTTCATGGCGCAGGATTCCGCCGCCGTGGATTCGCAGGCCATCGGCATGTCCTATGATCCACCGCAAATGTTCATCCATGACAGCGACATTCCGGCGAAATGGTATCTGGCGCTGCGGCGGAACTGGCAGAAGCACCGGAAAGAGGGCGCGGACTTCGTCAATCCGGTGAAAAAACCGACCACATTGCGGTGGCGGAGCTAGGCACCAAAGGTGTGACAATGCGTGATTGGACCAATCGCGGCTGCGGGCCTATGTGAGACGTCATGATGATTTTTCTGAATATACTGATCGTGATCTCGTTGCTGGCGGTGCTGGTGACGCTGATCCTCGGCTTTGTGAACATGGCGCGGGGCGGCGATGGCGCTTCGGCGCGTTCGAATGTGCTCATGCGCTACCGCGTCGGCATCCAGTTTGCCGCCATCATGCTGATGGTGCTCGGTTTCATCGCCAAAGGCGCGATGACCGGCTGAGTGCCTATTCCGGCGCCAGTTCACCCAGAACAGCGCGAACGCGTGGTGCAACCTCGTCCAGCCGCCCCTCATTGACGCCAGCCACAGCGATGCGGCCTGCCTCCGGCCAGATCACGGCCTGTACAAACCACATCGTGTTCGAGCCCGCATGGCGCAGCGAACCGTCGGCATTGACGCCCCACCCCATGGCATAATCAGCGCCCTCCGGCGGCGTGAGCAAGGTCTGCCAGCTCTCCTGCGAGAGGTAATCGTTTTCCTCACCGCGTGCGCCGGCCAGAACGAGCTGCAGGAAGGCGGCATAATCCGGCATCGACATGTGCGCGCGTCCGGCGGGATTCATGGCGGGCGGATTATCCGCCCCGGCATCCGTCCCGGCTGGCGACAGACGGCCCCAGCTGGTCCGGTGGCCTTGCGGATTTTCACCCTGCGGCGGACCGAAACCGGCGCTCTCGAGACCCAGCACATCAAAGATTTCGGCCTGGATCAGATCTTCCCAGCTTTGTCCGGACACGGTTTCCAGCATCATGGCGGCGGCGACATAACCGGCGTTGGAGTATAGGAAATCACCGCGCGCGCCCGCCGGATTGCGGAGCACATCCCGCAGATAGGGATGACGGTCGGCTTGCGGATCGCGCGCGCCGAACAGGCCGGATATCCCCAGCGAGGTCAGCCGCCCGGTATTGGCCTGCATCCCTGACCGGTGGCGCAGAAGATCGGCCAGTGTTGCCTCTGCGAGACCGGGATCCATGGAATCGAATTCCGTGCCCAGCGTTTCCCCGATGGTCGTGTCCCAATCGATGAGGCCCTGCTCGACGATGCGGGCGGCGAGGATGGCGGTCATCGCCTTGGTGTTCGATCCCAGATGCCAGGCGTCGGACATTTCGATGGCGGCTTCGCCTGTGGACTGGCGCAGACCGGACACCGCGATTTGCGGATGATCGTCCTCGATGAGCATGACCACAGCACCCGGAGACCCGGATTCGACCAGGCCGCCTGCGAGTGACTGGATGTCCTGACGTGCCTCCGCGGCCGGTGCCAGAAGCATCAAGAGCGGAAGCGTGAAACGGAGCATCGGACTATCCCTGACCATATCCTGTCTTGAAAGCCCATCCTGCCTGATCCAGTTTGCCCGGCAACCGGAACAATGAGGACGTAAATCCCATGGTGCGCCTGACCAAGATCTACACAAAGACCGGCGACAAGGGCCGGACGCGGCTGGGCGACATGTCCGAAGTGGACAAGACCGATATCCGCGTCGAGGCCTATGGCACGGTCGATGAAGCCAATGCCGTCATCGGCCTGGTGCGATCGGCGCTCGCGGGAGCGCCGCCCGATGCACTGCTGCAGAAGGTACAGAACGAGATGTTCGATCTCGGCGCGGATCTGTGCGTGCCCGACACCGGCGAGGATCCGGGCTTCGAGCCCCTTCGGATAACGGCAAAACAGGTCGAGGCCCTGGAAACGGCCATTGACGAATGGAATGCGAGGCTGGAGCCGCTCGACAGTTTCGTGCTGCCGGCGGGCTCGGAAGCATCCGCCCGCCTTCACCATGCCCGCACGGTGTGCCGCCGGGCCGAGCGGCGGACCGTGGCGCTGCAACAGGCCGATGCCCGGCTGAATCCGGAAACCGTGCGCTATCTCAACCGCTTGTCCGACCTGCTCTTTGTGCTGGCCCGCATCGCCAATGCGGATGGTCGCGCCGATGTGAAATGGGTGCCGGGCGCATCCCGGGATTAATTCCGTTCAAGAAACAGTGATGTGTATCTGCACCGGATTGTCGCGAACAGGGGCCGTCCTATATCTGGGCCATTGCGGCGTGATGCCGCAGCTTGATCCATCCGTTACAGGGAGCCTCCCCCATGAAATTCCTGACCGCCACCGCCGTCGCCGCCCTTGCCGCCGCGGCCGCCTTTGCCGATCCGGTCGCCTATGAGTTTGATCGCGGTCACACCGAGATTTCGGCCAGCTGGGACCATCAGGGCCTGTCACGCCAGTCGCTGCAATTCACCAATTATGACGGCACGCTGCTATTGGATTTCGACAATCCGGAAAATTCGACGGTTGATATTACCTTCAATCTCATTGATGGGCTGTGGGCCGGGGCTCATCATGACCGGTTCATCCGGCATCTGAACTCCGACGAAATCTTCAATACAGCCGAATTTCCGACCGCGCGTTTTGTTGCGACCGGATTTGAGACCGAAGACGGCGTGACCGGCACCATGTCTGGCGACCTCACGATTGTCGGTGTGACGGTTCCGGTTACCCTGGATGTGACGCTGAACAATTTACGCGAAGACGGCACGGCCGGTTTCACAGCCACCGGAACACTTGTCCGCAGTGACTGGGGTCCGACGGTCGGCATCTATGCCGGCCCGGTATCTGATGAAGTCATCCTGACCATCAATACCGAACTGTCGGTTGCGGAAGATGACGCCGAATAAGTGACGTTAACGTCAGTCTGATCAAGGGCCGGTCCGCATGGGCCGGCCTTTTTGCATGCGGCATTGTGCAGTGCCGCACAGGCGTTGACTTCCGCTGTGGGCGATTGCAGTTTCGCGCCCTATTTCGTTGACCAGTGGATTGATGCGGGGCGGCCTGTCCCGTGCAGACCGGGGAAGCTCCATGAAAATACTCGTGCCCGTCAAACGGGTGGTTGATTACAATGTGAAAGTCCGTGTCAAACCGGACCAGAGCGGTGTCGACCTCGCCAATGTCAAAATGTCGATGAACCCTTTCTGCGAGATCGCGGTGGAAGAGGCCGTGCGCATGAAGGAAAAGGGCGGCGTTGATGAAATCATCGTCGTCTCCATCGGGCCGCAGCAAGCGCAGGAGACCATTCGCACCGCGCTCGCCATGGGCGCTGACCGCGGCATCCTGATCCAGACAAACGAGATGGTCGAACCCCTGGCTGTGTCCAAGCTGCTGGCCAAGGTCGTTGCCGAAGAAGGCCCGGAGCTGGTCATCCTCGGCAAGCAGGCTATTGATGACGATTCCAACCAGACCGGACAGATGCTGGCCGCCCTCCTCGACTGGCCGCAAGCGACTTTCGCCTCGGAAGTCGCTGTTGCCAATGGCAAGGCCAATGTCACCCGCGAGATTGATGGCGGGCTGCAAACCATTTCTGTCGAACTGCCGGCGATCATCACCACCGATCTGCGTCTGAACGAGCCGCGCTATGCGTCCTTGCCCAATATCATGAAAGCCAAGCGCAAGCCTATCGACGCGAAAACGCCGGACGATTTCGGTGTGGATATCGCACCGCGCCTGAAAGTACTGAAAGTGACCGAACCGCCCAAGCGCGAGGCCGGAATCAAGGTCGAGAGCGTCGCCGAACTGGTCGACAAGCTGAAAAACAAGGAAGGGGTTATCTGATGAGCATACTCCTCGTTGCCGAACACGATAACGCCGCCCTGAATGATGCCACCCGCGCCGCGGTGACCGCCGCCAAGGCGATTGGCGGGGATGTGGATGTCCTTGTTGCCGGATCGGACGCTGGCGATATCGCCAAGGCCGTTGCCGGAATTGACGGCGTCTCCAAAGTGCTTCACGCCGATGGCGAGGCGTTTGCCAAGCCGACGGCAGAAGCCATGGAAGCCCTCGTCCTGCCGCTGATGGACAAGTATGACGTGCTGATGGCGGTGGCCTCGACCATGGGCAAGAATTTTGCCCCGCGGATCGCCGCCAAGCTGGACGTGATGCAGATTTCCGAGATTTCGGCGGTTGAAAGCGCGGACACTTTCGTGCGCCCGATCTATGCGGGCAATGCCATGATGACGGTGCAATCGACCGACGCGAAAAAGGTCATCACCATACGCCCGACAACGTTCGAGAAAGCCGGTGATGGCGGTTCGGCCAGTGTCGAGACAATCGAAGCGCCGTCCGGCCCGTTCAAATCGGAATTCGTCTCCGAGGAATTGTCCAAATCGGACCGGCCGGAGCTGACCGCTGCGAAGATCGTCATTTCCGGCGGGCGCGGCATGCAGTCCGGTGACAATTTCGTCCTTTTGGACAAGATCGCCGACCAGCTGAATGCTGCTGTCGGAGCCTCCCGGGCGGCCGTTGATGCCGGCTATGTGCCGAATGATTACCAGGTCGGCCAGACCGGCAAGGTGGTGGCGCCCGAGCTCTACATCGCTGTCGGCATATCCGGTGCCATCCAGCACCTCGCCGGCATGAAGGATTCCAAGATCATCGTGGCGATCAACAAGGATGAAGAAGCGCCGATCTTCTCGGTCGCGGATTACGGCCTTGTGGCAGATCTCTTCAACGCCCTGCCGGAACTGGAAGCCGAGCTCACCAAGATCGGACTCTAGCCTGGCCTGTATCTCTTGAAGAAAACCCCGGAGCCGCGCTCCGGGGTTTTTTCTATCCCAGTCTTATCGCCGCCTCGATCAGGGCATGGGCATCTTCGCTATTCCACTCGGCATCGCGCGGCATGCGGCCCATCTCGACGCCATTGCGATTGTAGATAATCGACATCGGCAAGCCGCGGGCGCCCACTGCTGTCGGCCCGGCGAAGGAATTGTCATGATAGATCGGCAGATATTCGAGGCCGGTCTCCTCGAAAAAGGCTTCGGCCTCCTCGATACGCCGGTCCGCACTGATGGTGACCACCTGGAAATCCTCACCACCATAGCGCGCCTGCAATGCATCCAACGCCGGCATCTCCACAACACAGGGCGCACACCAGGTCGCCCAGTAATTCACCAGGATCACCTGACCCTCGAAATCAGCCAATGTCCGTTCAACCCCGTCGGGATCGACAAAGGTATGTCCGGGCCGAGGCGGCGCATCATCCAGCGAGACGAAAGCCGACATCTCGCCTTCGGCATGACTTGCCAAGCCGGTTGGCGGAGGGCCCTGCATTCCGGAAAACAGCACATAGGCAATTGCCGCCAGCAATATGACCGTGCATGTGATAATCCCGATTTTGACGGGCGAGACATTCATCGCAGTAACCTTTTGACTGGGACCGGCCATGACGGACGGAAAAACAACTAAATCCAACGCGCTCTGGGGCGGCCGGTTTTCCGGTTCCCCGTCAGAGATCATGGAATCCATCAATGCTTCGATCGATATCGATCAGCGCATGGCCTTCGAGGACATTGCCGGATCCATTGCCCATGCGCGAATGTTGGCCGCAACGGGCATCATTTCAAGCGAAGATGCGGCAAAAATCGAGCAGGGTCTCATTCAGATTCGTGGGGAGATCGAACTCGGCGAGATGCAGTGGTCGAAAGCGCTGGAAGATGTTCACATGAATATCGAGGCGCGGCTGAAAGAAATTATCGGCACGCCGGCCGGCCGTCTGCACACGGCTCGGTCACGCAATGACCAGGTGGCTACCGATTTCCGGCTGTGGCTGCGATCCGCCTGCGACCGCATCGATGTATTGATCACGGCCTATCAGGTGGCGCTGGTGGCGCAGGCGGAGTCTCATGCCGGAACGGTGATGCCGGGCTTTACCCATCTTCAGACCGCCCAGCCCGTCAGTCTCGGGCATCATCTCCTGTGCTGGGTGGAAGCTGCGGAACGTGACCGCGACCGCTTCCGGGACGCCCGCAAACGCCTCAATGAAAGCCCGCTGGGTTGCGCCGCCCTGGCCGGAACGGCCTTTCCGATTGATCGTCATCAGACCGCTGCTGACCTCGGCTTTGACCGGCCGATGGCGAATTCGCTGGACGGTGTGGCAAGCCGGGATTTTGCGCTGGAAGTCCTGTCGGCGGCCACCATCTGCGCCGTCAACCTGTCGCGCTTTGCCGAGGAGATTGTGCTCTGGACTTCGCGCCGCTTCGGCTTCGCGCAGCTTTCCGATGCCTGGTCGACGGGCTCGTCCATCATGCCGCAAAAGCGCAATCCGGATGCCGCCGAACTGGTCCGCGCCAAGCCGGGCCGTATCGCCGGCGCGCTGCAGACGCTGATCATTGTCGTCAAGGGCCTGCCGCTCGCCTATTCCAAGGATCTGCAGGAGGACAAGGCGCCGGTCTTCCAGGCGATGGATGATCTGGAGCTCGCACTCGGCGCGATGGCCGGCATGGCTGCGGACCTGACTTTCAACACGGACGCCATGGCCGAGGCCGCCGGTGAAGCCTATTCGGATGCGACCGATCTGGCCGATTATGTCGTGCGCGAGCTGGGCAAGCCCTTCCGCGATGCGCATCATATCGCCGGTGCGATGGTCAAGCTGGCCGAGTCACGGGGTGTACCCCTCGCCGGGCTGACGCTGGCCGATATGCAATCGGTCGAACCGGAGCTGACGGAGGCCGTCTATTCGGTCCTCTCGGCCCGCGCCTCGATGGAAAGCCGGACGAGCTATGGCGGAACCGCGCCGGTCCGCGTAAAAGAGCAGGTGAAACTCTGGCAGGACCGTCTCCGCGAAAGGCAGGCATCATGAAAAAGCTGGCAACTCTCATCGTGATCATTGGCGGGCTTGTGGTGTCCGGTTGTGGCCTGCGTGGCGATCTGGAACGGCCGCCCCCGATCTGGGGCAGCCCGCCGCCCGCGGAAACGGACGAATAGTTCACCAATATGTAATGCAGGTGCCGCTAGGCGCGCCTGTCTGACGTGATAGATTCCCCGCCATGAAACTCTGGCCCTTGATCCAGGCGCGCTTTGCGTTGCTGTGGGAACGCCTTGCCCCGGTGTTGTGGCCAGGCGTGCTGCTGATCGGGCTTTATGCCGGTATTTCGATCTTCGGTCTCTGGGACCGGTTGGGAGACCCCTGGCGGGCTCTGACCTATGCGGCCGCAGTGGGATTGTCAGTCTGGATTGGCTGGTGCCGCTGGCGGACAACCGACTGGCCGGATGACGAAGATGCTGCGCGGCGCGTGGAAGCCGATTCCGGTATTTCCGCCCGTCCGCACGAAGCCCTGTCCGACCGGCCAGCGGATGCCTCAGCAGAAGCGCAGGCTGTCTGGCAGGCGCACCAGCGCCGCATGTCCGAACGTCTGAAAGGGGCCAAAGCCCGGCGTCCTCATGCCGCCTGGGCGCAGGTGGATTCCTGGGGGCTGCGTGGCGCAATTGTCGTGCTGATCGCTGCGGGTTGGATGGTGTCCGGTGATCTTGCCAAGGGCCGCCTGTTTGACAGTTTCGGCTTTGCACCGGTCTATCGCGGCGTCGAAACCGCTCAGGTCGATGCGTGGCTGAACCCGCCCGCCTATACCGGGATGGCCCCGATCTTCTTTCAGGATGGCGACACCGAAGCCGTGGCTCCGGAGGGCTCCGAGCTCGTGATCCGCACTGCCGGCGTGCGCCGCGCGCCCAATGTCCGCAATGGCTCCGAGCGGGCCGAAAACCGCTCCATAGGCGATGGCGTGTGGCAAAGTCATCTGGTTATAGAATCAGATGCCGTGGTCACGCTTCGGGCAGGCCGGGAGCGGGCTGCGTACCGTGTCGATGCAACCCCTGACACGGCACCGGATGTCAATATTGTCGCCGCCCCCGAAGCCAATGTTGAAGGCGAGCTGACGCTCGAATTCACGGTCGAAGATGATTATGGCGCGACCGATTTCCGCGTCGAATTCCGCCCGGAAGGGGAAGCGGCGGCTGATTGGTCGTCGATTGATATATCGCCGGGAGATATGACGCGCGGCGAAGACGGCTATCGCGCGACTGTGCTGACCGCCCAGCATGCGCTTGCGGGATCGCGCGTTGATCTCCGGCTGGCGGCGATGGATGGCGGTGGCAATACCGGCATCTCTCCGGCGATTGCCCTGACCCTGCCGGAACGTGTTTTCCTTGATCCGCTGGCCCGCGCCGTGTCCGAACAGCGCCGCATCGTGATCGGCTCAAACCGGGAATATGCCCCGTTACCGGAACGCAACCCTATGTATCTGGAAGACCTTCAGGCCCTTCCGCCCTTCCAGGGGGAGGAGCCGGAACGGCGGATCGAGCGCGCGCCGGAAGATTTGCAAAGCGTGGCGCTGGCGCTGGATGCGATCACCGATGCGCCGGAATACTTCTTCGAGGATCCGATCGTCTATCTCGGGCTGCGGCATGAATTGCACAGCCTGCGCCGGGCCCGGGATTTTGACGAGATCGGCCCGATCGAGGCCAATCTCTGGCAGATTGCCCTGCGCGCCGAACTGGGCTCGCTGGCCGATGCGGAACGGGCGCTGCGCGCCGCCGAGCGGGCGCTGATGGAAGCCCTCGCCCGCGGTGCTGACGAAACCGAGCTGGCACCCCTGTTCGAGGCCTATCAGCAGGCCATGGACAATTACATGGCCGCTCTGGCCCGCGAAGCCGCGGAAGAAGGCCGGGTGGCCGAGGGCGGTGGCCCGCAAATGAATACCGACGATCTTCAGGGATTGCTTGACGCTCTGCGGGACGCCGCCGAGCTGGGCGACACCGCCAATGCTCGCGAAGCCCTGCAAGCACTGGGCGAAATGCTCCGCAATATGGAGCTGACCCTGCAGCAAGGGGAAGGCGATGGCCAACAAACCGATGAAATCAGCCAGGCAATGCGCGATGCCCTGGAGGAGCTGGGTGATGTGATCGGCGAACAGCGCCAGCTTCAGGATGAGACTTTCGAACAGGCCGAGGCCGGGCCTCAAGGTCAGAGCCAGGGTCAGGCCGGTGAGCCCGGCAGTGAAAGCGAGGGTCAGCCCTCCGGGCAAAGCGGCAGCCAGAGCGGACAGGCCGGAGCCGGCTCGCAAGGCGCACAAGCCCTCGCCGACTCCCAGGGTACGCTGGCGGACCGACTGGAATCGCTGGCTCAGGCCCTGCCCGGGGAAAGCGGCGAAAGCTTCGGTGAGGCGGCCGAGGCCATGCGCCGTGCTCAGGAAGCTCTGGAAGATGGCGATGCACAGGGGGCCGTTGGCCAGCAGGAGCAGGCCCTGCAGGCCCTGCGCGATGGCGCGGAGCGCCTGGCGCAAGGCCTTCTGGAACGGGCGCAGGACGCAAATCAGGCCGCCGCAGAGGGTGACGAGACAGACCCTCTGGGCCGCCCGCAGGATTCCGGCGGATTCTCCAACGGTTCAGGTGTCGAGATTCCTGACGAGGCTGAACGCCTGCGGGCCAGAGAAATTCTGGAAGAATTGCGGGAACGCGCCGCCGAGCAGGGGCTGGATCAGGACGAGCTTGATTATATCGAGCGCCTGCTGGACCGCTTCGGCTCCTGACTCTAGTGGCCGCCGGGACCGGCAGAATTGGCGGCGGCATGGCGTTGCTCTGCCGGTGCTTCATCCATAGCGGCCGGCATGTCCGCCAGACCGGCAATCGTGACTTCCGCCTCGACGGCGCCGGAAGGCGGATCTGTCACCACGGACGCGAATTCAAGCTGGCCGCCGGGACCGATGACTCCAGCGTCGGGAATAATCGTCCATTCCAGAACCGGCTCACCGTTTTCACCCAGAAGCCGCGCCTGCAATTGCGGCACTGTGCGAGCCTGACGATCAATGTTGCGCACCGCGCCGGAGAGCACCACGGTAGGAATGCCATGTTCTTCACCGCGCGACACGTTCAGCGATTCGATCGCCACGCCAAAGGCGTTGGCTTCAATGCCGACCGCCGCATAGGCGCTGGACGCACGAGGCCAGACACTGACAATATCGGCACGGAAAAGGAAGGCTGCCGCAAACACACCCGCGACCGCGACGGCCAGACCACCCCAGGCCCCCATCGCGGCTGTCTTCAATTGATCCTGCCGGCGCTGTTCAGCGCGCTCACGAAAAGCCCGGTGCGGGGCTTTGGGCGCAGCCGGCTCGGGCTCGGGCTCGGGTTTTGGCGGGATCGGGTCGATCGGCTCCAGAACCGGTTCTTCTTCGTTGCGCGCGGTCCAGATATGGCCGCAGGCGGCACATTTCACACGCCGCCCGTTGACGCCGATAGCGCCGGGATTTGCGCGATAACGCGTGTCACAACTTGGACAGCTCAGTATCATCTGGGCCCGATTCAGCTTATTGGCAGCAGGAGCTGCAGGATTTCCGGTGACTGAAACTGGCGTGAACCCCTTTCCACAAAGTGAATCCGAAGTGATTGTCCGCTTCGATGCTGTCGGTATGCGCTATGGGCGCGGGCCGGAAATCCTGAAAGACGTGTCGTTCGAGCTGCCGCGGGGCAGTTTCACCTTCCTGACCGGCCCTTCCGGGGCAGGCAAAACCTCCTTGTTGCGGCTGATCTATATGGCTCACAAGGCCTCCCGCGGCGTGGTCCAGCATTTCGGCCATGACACTGCCGCATTGCGGCGGAAGGATCTGCCCGATCTGCGCCGCCGCATCGGCGTCGTGTTCCAGGAATTCCGCATGCTGGATCATCTCAGCGTTTTCGAGAATGTGGCCCTGCCGCTCCGCGTGGCCGGCCAGAAGCGTTCCGCCTATGCCGAGGATGTCGCCGAGCTTGTCAGCTGGGTGGGGCTGGAACATCACATGGAGTCGCGGCCCGCAACCCTTTCGGGGGGCGAGCAACAACGGGTGGCGATCGCGCGCGCCGTCGTCAACCAGCCCGAATTGCTGATCGCCGACGAGCCGACCGGGAATGTCGATCCGGACATGGCGCGGCGGCTCTTGCGCCTGTTTGTCGAGCTCAACCGGCTGGGCACGACCGTGCTGATCGCGACCCATGACCTGACTCTTGTGCGCGCCCTGGACGCGCCGGTGATGTCGCTGGCCGATGGCCGCCTGACCTTCCGGGAACGGGCCGCATGAGCGACAGTGAGACATCTCCGCCAATGCCGCCTGCGGGCGGCCATGCACGGCTACTGCCGCCGGACGCCGGACGTGACCGGCCGCTGTTTGCCGTGGCGGCGATCCTGGTGTTTCTCGCCTGCCTTGCCGCGCTCGGTGCGCGCGGGGCCTGGACATCGAGTGACCGCTGGATGAATGATCTCGCAGGCAGCCTGACCGTACAGGTCCGTCCTGTGGATGGCCGCAATGCAGATGAAGATGCGTCAGAGGCCGCGCGCCTGATCGCAGCGCTCCCGGACATCGAAAGTGCGGAAGCGCGAAGCCGGGCAGAGTCCGAAGCGCTTCTGGAGCCGTGGTTTGGCGCCGGCGGCCTGCCGGCAGATCTGCCCGTGCCCTTGCTGGTCGATGTGGAATTGTCGAACCCGGACATATTACCGGTCGAGGACATTGAGGCAGTTCTGGCTGAAGCCGGAATTGACGCCACGGTGGACGATCATGGCCGCTGGTCCGATGCGGTGGCCCGCGCCAGTCATCTCGCCCGGATGCTCGCACTCGGCCTGCTGACGCTCATTCTGGGGGCGGCGGCGGCGGTCATCGCCTTTGCCGCGCGCGCGTCGCTGGCCGCCCGCCGCGATGTCGCGGATGCGCTGCATATTGTCGGCGCGACCGATGCCTATATTGCCGGGCTGTTCGAGCGGCGCTTTTTCGGGCTCGGCCTGAAAGCCGGAGCAACCGGAGCCGGATTCGCGGCTCTGATCGCCATACTGGTCGCCGTAGGTGGCGGAAACGCAGATGCGATGTATTTTCTTCCGGAACTGGTCTTTGCGCCGGTCGAGATTGCGTCGCTGCTCGCGGCGCCCCTGGTCGCCGGCGCTATCGCGGCGCTGTCGGCGCGGCTGGCGGTATCGGAAGAATTGCGGAAACGCTGGTGAATATGAGCGGAGATGAGTTGAGATGAGCCTGTCGCGGACGTCTTCCAGCCCTGCCGGGCAGATCGTGCGGGCGGTGTCATTCCTGATCGTTTTCGGCCTGCTGGCCGGGTTTGCCGGCTATTCCGGCCATGTCTCCGCCCTGAGCACGCCCGAGGAGGTCGAGGCTGACGCCATCATCGTTCTGACCGGTGGCGAAGGCCGGTTGCAGACCGCGGTCCGGTTGCTGGAGAGCGGTGCCGGCGAGCGCGTCCTGATCTCCGGCGTCAATCCCTCCGTCAGCGAAGAGGCGGTGCGGACAACATCGAACATTGATCCGGATCTGTTTGCCTGTTGCATTGATCTGGGCCGGGATGCCGCTGACACAATCGGCAATGCCCGCGAAGCCGTAGTCTGGGCGGACGCCAACGGGTTCGAGCGCATCATCATCGTGACCTCCGACTATCACATGCCGCGCGCCATACTGGAGCTGCGCGCCCTGATGCCGGACCATGACCTGATCGCCTGGCCAGTGCCCTCTCCCCGTCCATGGGAAAACGCCACGGCCGCGCGGCGCTGGGCTCTGGAGTATCTGAAATTCAGCGCGGTTTTCTTCCGCGAAATGGCACGCGGTGCCTTCAGCGGAGACGAATGATGAAGCCGGCCGGTCCTTTGACGATTATCCGTTCGCTCTTGTTCGTCCTCTGGATGTATGGCTCGATGATGATTGTCGGCTTTGCCGTGATCTGGCTGCTGGTGATGCCGCGAAGCTGGTCGCGTGCGGTCTACCGGTTCTGGCTGGCCCTGATTTTTGGCGGGCTGAAAGTCATCTGCGGACAAAGCTATGAAGTGCGCGGGCGGGAGAATCTGCCGCAGGGCGGTGCGCTGATTGCCTCGCGTCATGAAAGCATGATGGAAACGCAAGCCTTCTGGCAGATACTGGATGATCCCGCGATCATTCTGAAAAAGGAGCTGGCCTGGCTGCCGGTATTCGGCTGGTTTGCGGTCAAGCTGGAGAATATCGTGGTGGATCGCGGGGCTGCGGCAAAGGCCTTGCGGAAGATGCTGCGCGATGCCCGGCAGCGGGCCGCAGAAGGCCGCCAGATCCTGATTTTTCCGGAAGGCACCCGCATGAAGCCGGGGGAATTCGGCGTGTTGAAGCCGGGCGTCGCCGGCCTTTATGCGGCCATGAATGTGCCCTGTGTCCCGGTCGCTCTGGATAGTGGTGACTACTGGGCCGGGAACGGCATTGTGCGGCGCCCCGGCAAGGCCGTGATCGAGTTTCTGGAACCCATTGCACCGGGATTGTCACGCGAGGACTTCATGAAGCTGCTGCAATCGCGTATTGAAAGCGGAACGCGCGCCTTGCGTGCCAACCGGACCTGAGTTTCAGGCCTCCATAACGGATGTGTCATGCCCAAGCGTTTCGCGATACCCCTTCTCGCCATTCTGATCGTATTGGGCCTTTATTCGGCCTATTGGGTCTATGCCCGGTCGGAAATCGTCCGTTATGTCGAGGCTTGGGAGGCTGCCCAGATCGAGGCCGGTTTTTCGATCGATCGCAATGATCTTCGTGTCGGCGGCTATCCCTACCGGTTTTCGGTGTCCGCCGAGAATGTGGTCATGCGGGCGCCCGAGATTGACGGAGGCTGGGTGCTGGAGCTGAACGCTTTTGAAGCCAATGCCATGCCCTATGATTTCTCGCACTGGATCATTTCCCTGGGCGATACCGTGCGCTTCCAGCAAGGCGGTCAGGGGCTTGCATTGACGACAGAGAATGCCCGTTTCAGCGTATCCGGCGCGGACGGGGTCACCCAGCGGATCGGCAGCCAGATCACGAATCTGCAAATAGAATCCCTTGGCAGCGCACCGGTCAGTGTCACAGACGTCGAGGCTTTGCGCCTGAGCGCTGCGACCGGCGAGAGCGGCGATATGGCGATTCGGCTGCAACTCGATGGCGTTCAACTGGCAGCAGAGCAGATCGATCCGGTCCTGGCCGGCAGTTTCGGTGACCATATCACGCAGCTGCAGGCCGATTTCGTGATTTCGCAATGGCCGGAGCTGGCACGCAGCTCTGATCTCGGTACATGGGCCAGAGCCGGCGGCGTGTATTCCCTGCGCGAGTTTCACATTGGCTGGGGCCGTCTGAACATGGATGCCGAGGGCGAGATGGGGCTGGACGAAGCCTTGCGCCCGACGGGCCGTATCAGCCTCAATATTCTGGATCCGGAAGCAGTGGTCGATGCGATGATCGAATCCGGTGCCATTTCCGAGGAAAATTCCGGCGCCTTGCGGCTGGTCGCACAGTCCGCTCCGCGCAGCGATGCCGGCACCGCGATTCCGCTGTCCTTCCGCAATGGCGGGGTCTATTTCGGACCGGTCCGGCTGGGCGAAACCGGCTCCATTGCGCGTTAGGCAGACATGAATTCGGCCAGAGCGTCAGCGACCTTGCGATTGTCGGTATCCAACCCGATCGTGATCCGCAATGCGCCGGGCAGGCCATAGGCCGCGACCGGGCGGACAATCAACCCTTTCGAGGTCAGCCAGGCATCCGCATCGGCGGCTGTCTTGCCCTTGGTTTCCGGGAAATGCACCAGCAGGAAATTGCCGACGCTGGGCGTTACGTCCAGTCCCATGCCGCCGAGCTGCTGGCGCATGAAGGCCAGACCCTGACGATTATGTTCCGCAGAGCGCTGCTGGAATCCGGTGTCCTTGATCGCCGCAATCCCGGCGTCAATGGCAGGCAGGTTGACATTGAAGGGTCCCCGCACGCGATTGAGCACGTCAATGATGGACTTGTCGGCATAAGCCCAACCGAGGCGCAAGGCGGCCAGGCCGTGGATTTTCGAGAAGGTGCGCGTCACCACCACATTATCGTATTCGTTGGCGAGACCGAACGCCGTCCCGTAATCGGGCTCATCGACATATTCGGCATAGGCTTCATCCACCACGAGCAGGGTGGATTCCGGCAAGGCTTCGCGCAAGCGGCGGACGTCATCGTGCGATATATAGGTGCCGGTCGGATTGTTGGGATTGGCCAGAAACACGATGCGGGCATCGTCACCCGCCGCTTTCACAAGGGCGTCCACGTCCGCCGTGAAATCTTTTTCTTCCGCACTGACAAGTTCGGCGCCGGACTGCATGGCGACCAGGCGGTAGACCAGAAACCCGTATTGCGATTGTACGACCTTGTCGCCCGGCGAGAGATAGGCCCGGCCGAGGAGCTGGAGCAATTCGTCCGACCCCGTGCCGCAGACGATGCGGTCGGGATCAAGCCCGTTGGCTTCACCGATGGCCACGCGCAGACGGGTTGCCCCGCCATCAGGGTAAAGATTGAGATTTTTCGACGTCGCCTCAAAGGCCGACCGTGCCAGAGGCGAACAGCCCATCGGATTTTCATTCGACGACAGTTTGACCGGATTGGCGATGCCGGGAGCGTCAGCGGCACCGGGCTTGTAGGGCTTGATATCCAGAATTCCGGGGCGCGGTTCGAGGCTCATATCAGGTTTCCTTGGCAATCTGTTTGTGGGGAGATAGCGCGGTGGCAGGCCTGCCTTCAAGGACCGGCAACCGCACGCGCACAGGCCGGACCGCTCGCGGCGTCAAGGCGCCCGTATTCTTGACCGCCTCGGCCATGATCAATCCACCCAGATGCGGGGCAATGGCCTCACCCGTTTTCTCCCAGCCCAGAGCACGATCACCCTTGCACGACCATTTCCAGGGCGGCGCATAAAGCGCCCTGGCCCAGGCGGTCGGGGTCAATGCCGCGTCGGTCAGAAGCCGCGACAACTGACCTTTGGAGAAGGGCCGGCCATGGCCGAAGGGTGTGGTTTCCATGCGGGCCCAGAGGCCGGTGCGGTTCGGGGCCACAAGGACGAGACGCCCCTGTGGCGCGAGAATCCGCCAGATTTCGCGCAGCATGTGCGGCGGCGATTGTGATTCTTCCAGCGCATGAATCAGGACGATGCGGTCAAACATGGCATCGCGGAAGGGCAGATGGGCATCCTCGCCCAGCACCGTACGTGACGATGCGTCACCCGGCCAGCGTATGGCCCCCTGGTCTGCCGGCATGAAGGCCACGGCGCGGCGGGTCCCGGTTTCCAGCATTTCCAGCAGGGGCGGACCATAGCCCATGGCCAGGACATCCAGCGTTTTCAGATCCGGCCACAGTGCCGCCAGCCGCCGCACGATCATGGCGCGTGCCGCCCGTCCCTGCTCCGTCTGGTAAAAACGGTCAATCTGCAGTGCATCAGTTCGCATCAGCGGTTTCCATTCTCGGCCCGGACATGCCAGTCTGGGCGGCGCAGGCTAACAGGACTTTGGGATAAAAGGACGAATTCAATGCCGAAACCTGAAATCCGCCAGTTTCCCTGTCTTTCCGACAATTATGGGTATCTGGTTCACGATCCTTCAAGTGGCGAAACCGTGGCGATCGACACGCCGGATGCGGACGCCTATCTGGCGGAAGCCGAAAAGGCCGGCTGGACGATCACACAGATCTGGAACACGCATCATCACTTTGATCATGCGGGTGGCAATGCGGCACTGAAAGCGGCGACCGGCGCACGGATTACGGCCCCGGCCTATGACCGGCACCGGATCAGCCCGGCCGATGTCTTCGTCAAGGATGGCGATACGGTGACGCTGGGAAATTTCACCGCGCGGGTTATTTTCACGCCGGGTCATACGATGGGTCATGTCGTCTATCATTTTGACTCCGAGCATATCGCCTTCGTCGGTGATACGTTGTTTGCGCTGGGATGCGGGCGGCTGTTTGAAGGCAGTCCCGCGGATATGTGGGCCAGCCTCTCGCGCCTGCGGCAATGGCCGGACGAGACTGTTATCTACTGCGCGCATGAATACACACAGGCGAATGCGGCTTTCGCGCTTAGCGTCGACCCCGACAATACCGCCCTGAAGACCTATGCCGATGACGTCTCGGCGCAGCGTGCGAAAAACCTGCCCACCGTGCCAACGGTCCTGTCCAGGGAAAAGGCTGCCAATCCTTTCCTGCGTGCTGATGATCCGGCCCTGGCGGCGCAGCTGGGGCTGACCGGTCAGGACGCTGTCGCCGTGTTTGCAGAAGTGCGGGCCCGGAAGGATTCCTTTTGACCGCCGAAGAGATCATCCGGACGCTGGATCTTTCGCCGCATCCCGAAGGCGGCTGGTTCCGGGAGATTTTCCGCGATCCCGGCGCAGACGGGGGCCGCGCCCATTCGACGGCCATCTATTTCCTGCTTGCGGCGGGCCAGGTATCACACTGGCACCGCGTCGATGCGGCAGAGGTCTGGCACTGGTATGCGGGTGCGCCCCTGCGTCTGGACATTGCGGAGGATGGCAAGCCCCGGACCTGTCTGACACTGTCTGCCGATCTGAACGCCGGACATCAATCCGTGGGTATTGTGCCCGGGCATGCCTGGCAAAGCGCGCAGTCTCTGGGAGAGTGGAGCCTTGTTGGCTGCACCGTCGCGCCCGGGTTTGACTTTTCAGGATTCGAGCTCGCGCCTGCCGGCTGGACACCCTCAGGCGGGGATTGATGCCGCCAGCAATGCCCGGGCAATGCGTGTGGATGAAGGCCGCCCGGCATAACCACCAAGCGGATTGACTTTGACCACAAACAGATCGCTCTCGATCTCGATGTCCGCCGCCTCGGCGGGGGCAATCTTCACCCGCTGCAAACCGTCCAGCTCGGCGCCAAGTCCGACGGCCTGGCGAAAGCCCTCGACGGTCAGGTCAAACGCCTCGACCATCAGGCCAAGACCGTCACGGGGCGCCGCACCGTATTCCACCTGCATCGGGCGGCCGAATAATTCTGCCAGCTCGACGGCCGCGCGGGTGGAGCGATCCCGCAATTCGTCCACACCGGCATCCGGGGTGCGTAGCGGGCGGGCCGGTTCCCACGCCTCGGCGATCACGCCATTGGGCTGGTCTTCGGGATAGTAGGTAACGGCGCCGATGGAGGAGACGCGTATCACTTCATCGCCCCAATCGGAGACGAAACTGGTTCCGCCCCCCGGAGCGCGTTGCGCGGTAAGGGCCAGCACCTCGTCCTCGTCCAGCGGTTTGAGCAACCAGACCTCGCCTGTCCGGTCCAGAATGAAGCCTCGGCGGCCATCCTGACGGTGGAACTGGGCAACATCGGGCACTTCCACCCGGCGTTCCCTGCGGTTGCGCAAGGGATTGTCCGCCCCTGCCCAGGCGGCAGAAGGACATATGGCCAAACCCGAAAGCATGCCCAGCAAGAGACGTCTACGTGATATCATGGACCCGTCTCTGCCCCGTCAGATGGGCGAAAATAGGGCGCGAAGATCAACCGCAGACGTATTGCCCGCCATTGGCCGAGAGTGTTGCGCCAGTGACAAAACCGGCGTCATCACTGCACAGATAGGCGACGGCTGCACCGATTTCCTCAGCTTTGCCGAGACGGTTCACGGGAATGCCGGCAATGATGCCCTGCAGGACATTTTCCGGCACGGCCGCGACCATGTCGGTATCGATATAGCCCGGCGCGACACAGTTGACCGTGATCCCCTTGCGGGCGGTCTCCTGGGACAGCGCCTTGGTGAAACCGATCACTCCGGCCTTGGCTGCGGAATAATTGACCTGTCCCATCTGTCCCTTCTGGCCATTGATGGAGGAGATATTGACAATACGCCCCCACCCCGCTTCGCGCATGCCGTCAATTACCGGACGCGTCATGTTGAACAGCGAAGTGAGATCGACGCGGATCACATCATTCCATTGCTCCGGCGTCATCTTGTGGAACATGCCGTCGCGCGTGATACCGGCATTGTTGACCAGGATTTCGAGTGGCCCGCCCTGTGCGTCCGCGACCGCAGCAAGACCTGCAGCACAGGCATCATAATCGCCGACATCCCATTTGAAGGCGGGAATGCCGGTTTGATCGGAAAACGCCTTCGCGACTTCGTCATTGCCCGCATAATTTGCTGCAACGTCGTAACCGGCCGATTTCAGCTTCAGCGCAATCGCCGCGCCGATACCCCTTGTGCCACCTGTCACCAGCGCCCTGCGTCCCATAATCCACCTTTTCTCTGCCTTTAGCCTTGAATTTCCTGCACTTGCGTTACGCACTTGCAGCAAACGTCAAGGAAAGCAATTATCGCCGCGAAACAGCCCCGCGCTCTTCCCGCCTTTCTGGCGTATAGCAGTGCAGCGGGGCGTCGAAAAGGAGTTCGCCGGATATGAGCGCGAAAAAAAATGCTGCGGACCCCGTGATCATAAAGAAATATGCCAACCGGCGTCTCTACGACACCTCTTCCAGCCAGTATGTGACGCTGGATTATGTGCGCGAGCTGGTGAAGAGCGGACGTGATTTCACGGTGGTCGATGCCAAGTCCGGGGAGGATCTGACCCATGGCGTGCTCAGCCAGATCATTTTCGAGGAAGAGGCGCGGGGCGAGAACCTGCTTCCCCTGCCCTTTCTGCGTCAGCTGATCCAGTATTATGGCGACAGCCTGCAATCCGTTGTGCCCAGTTATCTGGAAGCGACAATGGAGGCCTTCTCGAGCCAGCAGGAAGAGATGCGCGAACGATTCGCCGGCAGCCTGCAATCACCGCAAGCGATCATGGAGGCGTTTCAGCAGCAGAGCCGCCGGAATATGGAAATGTTCGGTCAGGCCATGCAGATGTTCGCACCGTTCGTGCCGGGGGCCGGTGCGCCGGAAAAAACCGCCGAAGACACTCGGACGGCGGAAGAAAGCGACGATCTGAAAGCGATGCGGGCCGAGCTGGATGCAATGCGGGCCAAGATCGACAAGCTGTCCGGTCAATAGCTGTCCCAAAGCGTTACGCAAATCTTAACACCACAGGCCAATCCCGCACGGATTGGCCTGTTTTGCGCCTGAAACACGGTTAATTCCGCATTAATCGCTGGCATCGGGTTTGCGATGTCAGGGTCATGACAACGATCCGTGGCCTCCTGACCTATGTCCCGACGCGCAATGCCTCCCGCATTGCGCCGGTCAGCCCGGCTGCGGATTCGAACGACCGGCCGCCGCGGCGCGACCTCCCGTCTCTCTCTGTTGTCCCGGCAGAGAACAGCCACACGAATGAGACGCTGGTTTCCGCGGCGGTCATAGTCGAACTGGCCAGCCAGCCGCGCCGCCGCGGCTTGCGGGCCGACATGACGGAACGCGGACGTTACCATCAGGCCTATGCGCGTCCAGCCCATATGCAAACGCCGCCCCCGGTGCGGGAGCGGCGCGCATGATCAGAATTACCGTCTTCCAGCGCCGCCTGGCGCTCACCATTGATGCGGTGATTGCCGGCGGGCTGTTACTGCTACTGGCCTAATCGGCCACTGCGAGGTCGCGGCGGGCCGCGACGATCGTGACGACGAAGCCGGCCAGCGTGTCCAGCAGAGCCATCATCATCAGCAGGAAGAAGGTCGAGGTCGCAAACAGCGGCAGCAGCAGGAACATGGCCAGTGCGATGACAAAAACCAGCATCGAAAAAGCATGATTCATGATGGTTGCCGTTCCCGATCCGGCCGCCTTGACCATTTCGATGAACAGGAAGACCAGACCAAGCAGCAACAGGATGTCGCCGGTTGAAAGGCCCCATGTTCCGCCTCTCACCATGCCGATGGTGAACAGGTTTTCGCGCAGAAGGCCTGCGGTTTCCGCATTGCCGACGAACGCTTCCGTACCGCCGGTTGCAGCAGTGATGTAGGCGATGATCACGTAAACGATCATCGGAATTACCATTTTAGGAAAGATATTGAACAAGGTTCCACCCCCTCTTTGCTGGCCGTTATTCCCCGCCGCGCGACGTTCCTGTGCACGCCGGCTGGCCATCATTCCGAGGAAAAACCCCTGATCGCCGCCATTGGCCATAAGACACTCCCTTTATAATTCGTCCGAACCGCCGGAATTCCGCGCCCGCGAGTTCAGCCACATTATCCCTAGCATGTCCGACAATGAGGCGAAAAGCCGACCGAAGTTGGTATATTTCGATTCTCCTGCGCCGCGTGGCCGATGTCCCACATCCCGGAATTCACAGATATAGCCTTCGCGCTTCATCAGGGCGTAGAGAAAACGGTGCTGGTGATCAAAGTAGGGAAGGCTCAGATAAGCGTCTCTATACAAGGCCTTGAGCCCGCATCCAGTATCGTCTGCGTCATCCCGCAATAGCGCTTTGCGGACGTGATTTGCGACGCGCGAAGCAAATTTTTTCCAGGCGGAGTCCTGACGTTTTGCGCGCCGACCGCCGACGACTTTCAGATTTTCCGGCGCATCCGGCCGCGTCAACGCATCAATCAGTGCCGGCAGATCGGCAGGCGGATTCTGGCCATCGCCGTCCATCGTGCCGATAATCCGGCCTCTGGCAGCCTGGATTCCGGTGCGCAGCGACCGCGACTGGCCGGCATTCCTGCGGTGAGAGAGAACCCGCAGGGCCGGAAATTCGGCTTTTGCCGCGACAAGTTCGGCCAGAGTCCCGTCGGTCGACTTGTCATCGACGAAGATCATTTCATAGCTGCGGCCCTCAAGCGCTTGGGCAATTTCCCTTGCCAGCGCTGTGACATTTCCTGCCTCATTGTGTGCGGGAATGATGACGGAGATATCAGGTGTTTCGTTCATTTCCGGTCCTGCCTGCCGATACGCGCCTTGCGGTCGGGCCCTGACCCGTTACATACCTGAAAACATCGCAGGTGCGAGGCGTTTCTCCACCCGATAGCCGGAAGAGACCCATGGATCAGCTGATTGCCGGACGAAGAGCCTGGTGGATCATCGGCGCGTTGGCAGCGCTCTCGGCTTTTGCGGGCGTGTTCACCATCCAGCCTTTGGACCGGGATGAAGCGCGCTATGCGCAAGCCACAGCGCAGATGCTGGAATCCGGCGATTTCGTCGAAATCAATTTTCAGGATGCGCCGCGACATAAAAAGCCCGTCGGCATATACTGGATGCAGGCGGTGGCGGTCGGGCTTCTGTCGGACGCTGATTCGCGGCAAATCTGGGCGTATCGATTGCCATCCGTCATAGGCGCCATGTTGGCAGCACTGGGCTGTTTCTGGGCCGGAACACGGCTGATGAGCCGGGAGGCGGCCTTTGTGGCTGCCTCGCTTTTCGCTGTTTCCGTGCTGCTTGGGGCCGAAGGCGGGATTGCCAAGACCGACGCCATGCTGGCCGGCGTCACCACCCTTGCCATGGCCACTCTTGTGCAGCTCCGGCATGACGGCGGACGGCAGGCGGCGCTGATCTTCTGGGTGATGCTGGCATTGGGCATTCTGGTGAAAGGCCCGGTCACGCCCATGGTGGCGGGTCTTACCATGGCAACCCTGATCGTCTGGGAAAGGCGGATGGGCTGGCTGAAGCCCCTGCTCTTCTGGCCCGGCCCTATACTTGCGGCGCTGATTATCCTGCCATGGTTCGTGGCCATGGAATTGATGATCGAGGGCGGCTTTATCCGGGCGGCTTTTATTGATGACCTGGCCCCCAAGCTGGCGTCCGGAGATGAAGGCCACGGGGCCTGGCCCGGTTATCATCTGCTCACACTGTCTGCGTTGACCCTGCCTTTTGTCATCTTTCTGGTGCCCGGCCTCTGGAAAGCTGCCAGTGTCTTGCGGGCGGGAGAAAGTGAGGCGGCAAGAGCGGTCCGGTTTCTGATCGCATGGATCATCCCGAGCTGGATTGTTTTCGAGCTGATGCCAACCAAGCTGCCGCATTATACGCTGCCGCTTTATGCGGCCCTGGCCCTGCTGGCCGGGCTGGGCTGGGAAAACCTCCGGAGCGCGCCGCGCTGGAGCCGCTATGCCTCGCTTGCGTTGGGTATCGCCGGTGCGATCGCTCTGACGGCGCTGATCTTCCTCGCCGTGACCCGTTTTGGCGGGACTCAGGTGATTGCCTGGGGGGCGGCCGGTATTTTTGGCTTGCTGGCAGCCGGACTGATGGTTGAAGTCTTCAGACGCCGGGCTTTCTCCGCCTGGGCACTGGCCATTCTGACCGGTCTGGGCTGGCAGATAATGATGCGGGGCGTGGCCATTCCCAGCGCACCGGACCTTGATCTGTCACGGCGGGCCGCCCATGTCGCAGAGCAGATGATCGCAGCCTCCGGAAATACGCCAGAGGCCATCCTGTCGAGCTATACCGAGCCGAGTCTCGTCTTTGCACTGGGCACAGATACGCAATTGCTCGCATTCGACGTACTGGCGTCACGCGTATCCGGAGCGACCGGCCTTGTGCTGTCGATAGAGGATACCGCCCGCTCGGAGGCCGATCTGATCGCTCTGGAGCAGATTGAATCCGGTGTCTGCGCCCGGCAGGAAGTCAGCGGCTTCAACTATTCCCGCGGACAGGAGACGGTTCTGATCGTCCGTCTGCACAATTGTGAACAGGGAGGCTGAGACATGCCCCGCGCTATTGAAATCGTCGAAGTCGGTCCACGCGACGGGCTGCAGAATGACCCGGTATTGATGCCGACAGATGTGAAGCTGGAATTCATAGACCGGCTGATCGGTGCCGGGGTCAAACGCATGGAAGCGGCCAGTTTTGTCCATCCGAAACTGGTGCCGGCGATGGCGGATTCCGATGCCATCATGGCGCAGGTCCCCCGCGGCAAGGGCGTCAGATATATCGGCCTGGCCCTGAATGAGCGTGGCATGCGCCGGGCGCTGGATGCGAAATGCGATGAGGTGAATTTCGTCATGGTGGCGTCCGAAGGCTTTGGCAAACGCAATCAGAATGCAACACCGGAGGAAACGGCTGACCTGTTCGACAAGATTGCGGTGCTCGCCCATGATGACGGCGTGCCGGTGTCGGTGACGATCTCTGTCGCTTTTGGCGATCCCTTCGACGGGGAGGTGCCGGTCGACCGTGTGGCCATGCTGGCGGGGCGTGCCGCCGCAGCCGGTGCGGTGGAAATCGCGCTCGGTGACACGATTGGCGTGGCCAATCCCTGGGATGTCAGGGAGCGGATTGATGCCGCGCGGACCGCCGCCCCGGATGCGCGTCTGCGCCTGCATTTTCACAATACGCGCAATACCGCCATGGCCAATATATACGCGGCTGTGGAGGCCGGCGTGGATGTGATTGATGCCTCGGTGGGCGGGATTGGCGGTTGTCCCTTTGCGCCGAAAGCCACGGGAAATGTCGCAACCGAGGATGTCGTCTATATGCTGGAACGCGGCGGGTATGATACCGGGCTGGATCTGTCAAAGCTGATCGAAACCGCCAAATGGCTGGAAAGCGAAGGACTCAGACATCCGGTCGATTCTGCCCTGGCCAAGGCCGGTGGTTTTCCGGGCTAACGCCGCAGAAAGCCGGTAATTTCGCTGATCAGGGCCCGCAGCATGATGGCCGTGAACAGGACGGGGGCGGCAATGACGGTGGCAATGCGCCCGGCCGCGCCGGTGTTGAATTTCCAGAAATAGCGCAAAAAACTTCTGGCTTTTTCCAGTTCGACCGCAAACCGGCTGGCTCTGCTTGTGCCGCCCACATGCCGTACAATCGCATCCGGGACGAACCAGACGCTCGGGGCGCGGCGGCACAGATCAATGTCCTCGACGTGAAGGAAATAGCCTTCATCAAAACCGCCCAGCTGATCGAATCCGGATTTTGCCATCGCGAAAGCCGCGCCGGAGATGGCACCGACCTGCACCGGTGCTTCCGGCAAAGCATCATTTTCCATTCCGAAAGGCCTGGCCAGTCCCAGTCTCGCCAATCCGCTGAAGGCCGCAAAGGCACGCCAGAGCGTCAGCTCGCGGCGGCGCGATCCGCTCTGCTCCCGGCCATCCGTGCCGAGTATCCGGGCACCGGCGATAGCGGTGGGCTCTTCACATGGCAGCGCCGCAACAAGCCGCCGGGCCGCACCGGCGTCAGGTTCGGCATCCGGATTGATAAAAAACAGAAAATCACTTTTGGCATGCGTCGCGCCGATATTGCAGCCCCGGCCAAATCCGAGGTTTTTGTTCGTCCGGACAATGCGCAGCCGGGTCTGGTCCCGGGCGAGGTCATCCAGCATTTTTCGGACAGCCGGCGGATTTTCATGATCTATGAGCACCAGCTCCGTGATATCGGGATCCGCGAGCACGGCCTTTATGGCCTCAAACAACACCGGCCCGGTGTGCCAACTGACCATGATGGCGCTGATCGACGGCATGATCAGTTCACCTGCGGACGCGCGGCCAGGAAAGTGGTTCCAGCGATAGCGACGGCGAGCGCCGCCGCATGCCATTCCTGCCAGATGCCATAGCTGAAAAGGATAAAGCAGAAATAGGCGGTCGCGACCCAGGCAATGGCGGCCGCCTGCAAACGCGACAGCAGCGGCGCGCCGGCAATGCGCCCGCCCATCATGACAAGCGCCAGGGCAATCAGGATGGCGCCAAACGCCCCGGTCTCCATCCATACCTGAAGCGGGGCATTATGCGGATGCAAAGGGAGGAGTTGCTGGACCGTACCGCGGATTTCCGCTTCCCCGTCAATCACCCGGCCAGCATCGAGCCCCCACCCCGTCCACGGGCGTTCGGACAGGCGCTCCCCTGTGAAGCGCCAGATTTCGAGGCGGATCTCCCAGGATTCCGGCAGGCGGGACCGGATCGCGTCCGGTAAAGCGGCCGCCACGGATGGCAGGGTCAATGGCACGACGACAAAAGCCCCGGCCATGCCGCCGAAGATCGCCGAGAGCGCCCCGCGTGGCCAGAAATAAGCCAGCGCTGCTGCCGCGGATGCAGCAATAAAGGCCACCGTATTTACCTCGAGACCAAAGCCCAGCGACATCATGCCGGTCAGCGCGATCAGGAGCAGGCCAATCAGGGGGCCGCCTTCGCGCCAGGCCAGCGCCGCTGCCGGGCCTGCAAACAATATGGCCAGCAAGGCGCCGTGACCGAGACTGCGATTGACCTGGTTGATGGTGTGCTGATTGCCGGCAGGCGCGCCTTCGACGGCGACTTTATAGGCCAGGGTTGCCTCGCCGCCGGATACGAATTCGGCAAACAGGTAGAGGGACGCCATAAACGCCATGAAGATGAACATGGCTTCTGCCCGGGCACGCCAGCGGCCCCGCAGATGGGCCACAGCAAAGGCAAAGGCGGCATAAAGCGGAATTCCGATGAGCAGCTTGATCGCCTGATCCGCCTTGTCATAGGGCGACCATGTCCAGCTCAGCGCGGCCCAGCCGACAAATAGCGCGGCCAGCAGGGCTTCCCAGGGAATGTCCCTGCGCAGACGGAGTATCTGTTTCCATGGCAAGGCGATAAGTCCGCCAAGCGCGACAAAGGGCGGAAGCGGCAGACCGCCGGCAATGGCCGATACCCCCGCAAAAAACATCACGATGACCGCTGTGATTCCGGGCCTTGCCTGGCCTGTATCCGGAAAAGCGGTCATCGCGATGATATCCTAGGTGCGCTTGAGGTCGGGCGGTGTGGCACTTTCGGCCAGTTGCTTCACAGCATCCTCCAGGCCGAGGATTTCCTGTTGCTTGTTGCCTTCCCCCAGGAAGCGGAGCGCGACCTGACGGTTTTCGGCTTCCTTCATGCCGACAACGGCAATCACGGGGACCTTGCCGACAGAATGTTCGCGGACCTTGTAATTGATCTTCTCGTTGCGGAAGTCGGTCTTCACACGCAGGCCGGCCTTGCGCAGCGTGGCGGCCACCTCCTCGCCATAGCCATCGGCTTCGGACGTGATCGTTGCGACCACCACCTGCAGCGGCGCCAGCCAGAGCGGGAACTTGCCGGCATAATTCTCGATGAGGATGCCGATAAAGCGCTCGAACGAGCCGAGAATCGCCCGGTGCAGCATGACCGGGCGATGCTTGTCATTGTCCTCGCCGACGAATTCCGCATCCAGGCGCTCGGGCAGCACGAAATCGACCTGCAAGGTGCCACACTGCCAGTCACGGCCAATGGCATCGCGCAGAACGAATTCCAGCTTGGGTCCGTAAAACGCTCCCTCGCCCGGATTGAGGATCATCTCGACACCGGCGGCTTCGGTTGCGTCCTTCAACGCCTTTTCCGCCTTGTCCCACGTCTCGTCGGATCCGGAGCGGACGTCCGGCCGGTCGGAGAATTTGACGATGAAATCCTCGAAGCCGAGATCGGCATACACCGAATTCAGCAATTCGATGAAGGACGCCGTTTCGCTCTCGATCTGGTTTTCCAGACAGAAGATATGCGCGTCATCCTGAACAAAGCCGCGCACCCGCATCAGTCCGTGCAGCGCGCCGGACGGCTCATAGCGCGAGCAGGAGCCGAACTCGGCCATGCGCAGCGGCAGATCGCGATAGGATTTCTGGCCCGACCGGAAAATCTGGACGTGGGCCGGGCAATTCATCGGCTTGAGCGCGAGGACTTCCCCGTCCTCGGTCTGGGCCGTGAACATGTTCTCCCGGAATTTCTCCCAGTGGCCGGATTTTTCCCAGAGGGAGCGATCAATGAGAGAGGGCGTTTTGACCTCCTCGTATTTCGCGTCTTCCAACCGCCGGCGCATGTAGTTTTCCAGCGTGCGGTACAGCGTCCAGCCCTTGTCGTGCCAGAAGACCTGACCACGGGCCTCTTCCTGCATGTGGAAGAGATCCATGGCGCGGCCGACACGGCGGTGATCGCGTTTTTCGGCTTCCTCCAGGCGCATGAGATGGGCGTTGAGCTGCTTGTCGTCTGCCCAGGCCGTGCCGTAGATGCGCTGCAGCATGGCATTGCGGTGGTCGCCGCGCCAATAGGCGCCGGCGACCTTCATCAACTTGAAGGATTTACCGATCCGGCCCGTCGAGGGCAGGTGCGGTCCACGGCAGAGATCGATCCAGTCGCCCTGGCGGTAGATCGTGATGACCTCGTCTTCCGGCAGATCGCGGATCAGCTCGGCCTTGTACTTTTCGCCAATGCGCTCGAAGTGGGCAATCGCGTCATCGCGGTCCCAGACCTCGCGCTCGAAGGGCAGGTCGCGATCGACGATTTCGGCCATGCGCTTTTCGATGGCCTCGAAATCCTCCGTGGAGAAGGGTTCGTCACGGGCGAAGTCGTAATAGAAGCCGTCCTCGATGGCCGGGCCGATCGTGACCTGGGTGCCGGGGAAAAGCTCCTGCACGGCCTGCGCCAGAATATGCGCCGCATCATGGCGGATCACTTCCAGCGCTTCCGGTTGGTCGCGCGTGACCAGTTCGACCCTTGCATCCCCGTCGAGGGGGCGCGTCAGATCCCATTCCCGGCCATCGACTTTGGCGATGATGGCCTTCTTGGCCAGTGATTTGGATATGCCCTCCGCGAGGTCCATCGGGCTGGCGCCGTCGGGAAGCTCCCGGACAGCCCCATCGGGCAGCGTTACATTGATCATGTCTCTTCGTCCTGTTGTCCGGACCGGCCGTTTGAAGGGTTCCTAGCCGCTTCACGCGGAAGGCGAAAGCGGTGAAGCGCCCACCAGGGCACATTCGTCTGCTTTTCCGGTGCCGGATCATAGCCGTGAGTGCCACCGGGGCGGCATCTGGCGATGCGTCCGAGTGTCAGCCAGATGGCCCGCCACGCGCCCTGGTGACGCACGCAATCGACGCCATAGGCCGAACAGGTCGGCTCATGACGGCAGCGCACGCCCAGCGCATAGAAAAGCGGCGAGAGCGTCCATTGATAGACGCGCACGGCCGCGATCAGTATCGCGCTGAAGGGTTTGAACGACGGTTCGCTCATCGGCTTGTTGATCCTGAACACCGGCGGGACACACCCGCTGGCCGGTTGTGTAGGTGATTTGGTCGGGTTCGGGAATTCCGGACCGGCGGAAAATGTCTGCTGGCAGAGCAAACGCCGCCGGCCCTAGCCGGTTGCGGTGGGGGTCAGCGCGGTCTCACACGCTTCTGCGGCAGCCTCGAACGCCAGCTGGATGGACGCATGACGGGCCGGATAATCCCGGGCGGCGTCCAGTTCGGACAGGGCGGCAAAGCGGCCTTGCGGCGCGGGCCCACCCTTCAGCATGGCGGCCAGCGCATCGCGGGCCTCGCGGATTTCATCGATGGAGGCACCGATGGCATTCGCCCCCAGCACCGAGGCCGAGGCCTGTCCCAGCGCGCAGGCTTTCACCTCGAGGCCGATCTCGGCGATGCGGTCCTTTTCAAGCCGCACCTCCACCTCCACCGCCGAGCCGCACAGGCGGGAGACACGGCGCGCAGCCCCGTCAGCGCGGGCGAGCCGGCCGATATGCGGAATCTCCGCGGCGAGACGTAAAATCCCGCTGGAATAGAGTGCGTCTTTCATTGTGGCAGGGGATATAGGCGAATTGTGGCGGAAGTGCTACCTTCCATGCCGCGCTGCGGCCAAATACTCACTATGCGCGTCCTGCTCCGGCTTGACCGGAGCATCTCGTGATCAAGGAGACCCTCCGATCAAGTCGGAGGGAGTCGCCGATTCTGGTCCGTGAGTGCTGAGCGACCGGCCGCCCCCCGTAAACGGGGCAGGAAAACCTGCGGTTATCCCATCCGCCAGGTGGTGCCTTCCGGGCCGTCATCGACGAGGACCTTGCGTTTGTCGAGTTCCTCGCGGAGGGCATCGGCTTTTGCGAAATCCTTCGCCTGCCGCGCCGCCGTGCGGTCCAGAATGAGCTGGTCGATTGCGGCTCGATCTTCCGGTGAGAGCGCATCAATGCCGAACCAGGCATCGGGCACGCTTTCCAGAAGGCCCAGCGCATGGCCACCGGCCAGCAAATCAGCGGCAGCCGCCTGACGATCCGCATCACTCTGGGCCCGGTTGGCTTCTCCGGCCAACGCAAAGAGCGCCGCCAGCGCCTTGGGCGTGTTGAGATCATCGGCCAGCGCCGCTTCCACCGTTTCGGGCACGTCAGCGGCGGGCGCGGCCTCGATCCGGCGCAGCACGCCATAAAGCCGGTCCAGCGATTTCTGCGAGGTGTGCAGGAGCTTCTGCGTCCAGTCGAGCGGGGCGCGGTAATGCGCCGTCAGCAAGGCATAGCGCAGCACTTCGCCGGGCCAGTCCCTGATCAGCTCGTGGACGAGTTTCACATTGCCTAGCGATTTGGACATCTTGGTGGAGTCCATCGACAGAAAGCCATTGTGCAGCCAGAAGCGCGCCATCGCCTTGCCGCCATGGGCGCAGACCGATTGTGCGATCTCGTTTTCATGGTGCGGGAATTTGAGGTCGGTGCCGCCGCCATGAATGTCGAAAATCTCGCCGAGATGCTTTTCCGCCATGGCCGAGCATTCGATATGCCAGCCCGGACGGCCGCGGCCCCAGGGGCTGTCCCAGCCGGGCTCGTCCTCTTTTGCCGGCTTCCACATGACGAAATCGGCCGGGTCCTTCTTGTAGGGGGCGACTTCCACCCGCGCCCCGGCGATCATGTCCTCGCGGTCACGCCGGGACAGCGCGCCATAGCGGTCATAGCTCTGCACGGAAAACAGGACATGGCCTTCCGCCTCATAGGCATGGCCGCTCTCGATGAGGCGGGCGATCATGCCGATCATCTCGCCGATATGCTGTGTGGCATGCGGTTCCAGTGTCGGCGGCAAGACGCCGAGCGCGCCGGTATCCTGCCGGTAGATATCGGCAAATTTATCGGTAACCGCCTCGATCGGCTCGCCCAGATCGCGCGCCGCCTCGATGATCTTGTCATCCACATCGGTGATGTTGCGCGCATAGATGACATGATCCGCGCCATAGGTGCGGCGCAACAGGCGGAACAGCACGTCAAAGACGACCGGCGGACGGGCATTGCCGATATGGGCATAGGACCAGACCGTCGGCCCGCAGACATACATCGTCACCCGTTTCGGATCGCCAGGCACAAAGGCCCGTTTCTGTCCTGTCAGCGAGTCGTGCAGTTGAAGCGTCGGCATGTGAGCCAGTCCTATCGTTTTGAGACATTTGCGTATAAAGTCGCTCCCTCCCTATGGACGGCGCGAATTCACGCCCTACATAGCGGTCTCGCACGGTGAGCGAAACCGGAAGAACTTCGGGCGGCTGAGTTTTGACGTCCTGTCCTTCGGTCCGGAAACCGGAACTACACGGAATGTGAAGGCATTCCCAACCCGAAAACGGAAGGATCATGGTCAACATGGACGCCAAAACCCCCGTCAATCTGCGCCCTGACACCGCAGCTCCCGCCCGCCCCAGCCGCGACGAAGCCGAAGCGGCTGTGCGCACGCTGATCGCCTGGGCCGGGGACAACCCCAATCGCGAAGGCCTTCTGGATACGCCCAAGCGCGTCGCCAAGGCGTTCGAGGAATGGTTCTCCGGCTATGCCGCCGATCCGGCGCATGAGCTGTCACGCGTGTTCGAAGATGTGCAGGGCTATGACGATATGGTGATGCTCACCAATATCGATGTCGAAAGCCATTGCGAACACCATCTCGCCCCGATCATGGGCGTCGCGCATGTCGCCTATCTGCCGCGCAAGAATGTGGTCGGCATTTCCAAGATTGCCCGCGTGGTGGAGATTTTCTCCAAGCGCCTGCAAACGCAGGAAACCATGACCGCGCAGATCGCCGATACGCTGATGGAGGCGATGGATGCGCGCGGCGTGGCCGTGCTGGTCGACGCCAAGCACCAGTGCATGACGACGCGCGGTGTGCATCACCCCAATGTCTCGACCATCACCACCACCTTTGCCGGTGAGTTCAAGTCCGATGACGAGCTGCGCGGGCGTTTCATGCGCCTGGTGGAGCGGGCCTGAGCGCCAAGCAAGCGTGACGGGGCGGTAAAGTTGCGCTAATCCGCGCGCATGACCGCCCCGAATAACCTCATCGGGTCATAGCTTCTGCTAAGCTTAGTATTACCAGTTTGCCGGATTCGTATGAATTCTTGATCTCTCCGTAATTTGTTGTTCTTGGACTCTGTCCCGAATGGACAAAACTATTTCGCCAAGTCAGCATATTACCGTACGCGCTCCTAATGCTTCCTCGACCGTCGCGAAGGTTTTGTTGTTCCCTCGAATCTAGCTTTCGTTGGAACTTCAGCCGATACTGTTCACCAAATTTCTTTGAGCGATTCTTGAGATCTTCTAAGCCGATCCGGCCATTCAACTTTTCAAATGAATTTTCAACATATTGACCGAATCTAATATGTTTCTTACGCGAGAAATCACAAAAAATTTCCTTGATCGCCAACTCGTACACGGTAACGGCAGAAATCAAAACGAACCCCAGATATCGCCCCTTGATGAAGTCATCATCAACAGCATCAAACATCGAATCCAAATGGACCAGATAATCGTCCGCTAGTTTGAAATGCTCATCGTATGCCATCTACTTAATAAGATACTTTTCAGCTAGACTTAACCGCTTTTCTACAAAAGATGCATCGCTAGTATTAAAGAATATTGCCTCGCGATAATCTTCATCCGCAATCAAGTCTTCATATCGTTTGTCTAGATTTTTTGGAATCTTTCCATGATTTCTTATGAGAACACTCATTATAGAATCCATAGCAGCTAAGTTTATAGGCCCGCGAACATTGAATGGTCGTTCAGGTAGTTCTTTAGATATTGCTTCTAGAACTGCTTCAAATGTTTTTTCGAATGATTTAAGTTTACCTGTCTTATCATGCTGACTCCGCCTCATTCGTTTATTCAGAAATTCTTTCATCGGCTTATCGTATTCACTATGATCGTAGGTCATAGCAAATATTCGTAAGATCATCTCAACATCCCGCTTATGCTTATCTAAACGAGGCTTCCCAATAACTTTTCTCCAAAGCTTGTTTTCATTTAGCTCATGAAGCCGTTCAACTATTGGACCATGAAACACGCAGTTTCTGATCTCCTGAGGTTTAAGCGGCGTGCCACCAGTGTTAAGCCTTTCAAAAATATGAAAAATGCTCGTATCATCGTTGGATGGCGAAAGCTGTTTGATGTTTACGATGCGCAGGACGCTTTGCTTTAATTTCCGCTGATCTGATTGCGAAAGATCTTCGAACCGCTTTTTATGATAGGGACTATCTTCATCTAGTCCGGTTAAACGGAATACTTGCCGGCGGCCCTGAACGTTCTCGAATCCGAAATAACCCTCGAAGAAAAAAATCACGCTGAGGATTCGTTGTTGCCCGTCTATGATCCAGTTCTTGTTTTCTTCATCAACATGAAAGAACGCCTGTGGCACTGGCAATCCTAATAGAAACGACTCTATAAGCAGCGAGCTTTGCTGAATTCGCCATACAAAACTTCTTTGAAACGGAGGAATTTGAATCTCGTCGTCCTTCCACATATCAAGAAGCACGCTGAGATTTAGATCGGAAGGATAGGTGGCAATATGATACTTCACCAACGCCGATTCATCGTCTGTTTCTTCGTCAACAGCGATTTCTTCTTCGTTTTCTGTAGCATCTGAAGTCATTAATTTATCCCCGATCCACGTTTTGTATCGAACCATAGGTTGGTTTCAATTCTCGTGCTAGTCTTGTTTAGGGTAACAAATCTGAGAAAGCCTATTCTAAACAAATTTCCGCCAATTGGATTATATTAGCGAACTAAGCGACATGACCGCCCCTATCCCCCTGATTGCCCCGGCCAAAGGCCTGCGTCTCGACCGCTGGCTGGCGGACGAGCTGGAAGACTATTCGCGCTCGCGCCTGAAAGCCCTGATCGAGGTCGGACAGGTCAGCTGCAATGGTGTCCCGGTCACCAATGCCGCCGCCAAGACACTGGCCGGGGCGGAATATGTGGTCACCATCCCCGCCCTCGTTTCGGCCGAGCCGGAGCCGGAAGCGATTCCGCTGGACGTGGCGTTTGAGGATGAGCATCTGATCATCGTCAACAAGCCGGCCGGAATGGCGGTGCATCCGGCAGCGGGCAACTGGACCGGCACGCTGGTCCATGCCCTGCTGCATCATTGCGCGGGGACGCTGTCCGGCATTGGCGGGGTGGAACGGCCGGGTATTGTCCACCGGCTGGACAAGGATACGTCGGGCCTGCTGGTGGCGGCCAAGTCGGACGCCGCGCATCAGGGGCTTTCAGAGCAATTTGCCGCCCACACGGTGGAGCGCGCCTATACCGCCTTTACCCGATCCTCGCCCGAACCCCGCTCCGGCCGGATCGACACGCGGATTGCGCGTTCGGACACGGACCGCAAGAAGATGGCGGTGGTGAACCGGCAGAACAGTATTGCCGGCAAGCAGGCGGTGACCAATTACCAGACGCTGAGATCCTATGGCCGCGAAGGCGGGGCGATGCTGGGCCGGGGGCTGGCGGCGAAAGTGGAATGCCGCCTTGAAACCGGACGCACCCACCAGATCCGCGTGCACATGGCACATATCGGCTGCCCGCTTCTGGGCGACCCCGTTTATGGACGGGGCCGCTCGCAGAAGCTGAAGGAGCTGGATGATGGCCGGGCGTTCAAGGATTTCCGACGCCAGGCCCTGCATGCCCGCCTTCTCGGCTTTGTTCACCCGATCACGCATGAGCGGTTGAGCTTCGAGACGGACCTGCCGAAGGATTTGCAGAAGCTGGAGAAATTCCTGGAAACGCTCTAGGCGCCCTCGCCATACACCTGTGTGGAAACGCATTTTGGTTTCGGCAAAAGCGATGCCGTCATACTCCGATTTATTCGGAGGATCTCCACGAAAAGATTGTCCGGTCCTGTGCCGACGTGGCTGGACGAAGTCGTAATTTGCCGGAAGTCTCCCACTTCAAACTGAGGCACTCGCGGCTTGCCCCTGCCAGCGGGGAGGAGATGGAGGAAAACGCCGCGAAACAATCGGTGATATGGCGCGTTTCGCTCACATGTCATAACTTCGCCGTGAAGCCCTAGTAATGCACAAAAGCAATGCCTAACTAGGCGTGGAACACGGAGTGTAAGGGGACAAAAATGGCGAATGCAATCTCCCTGTCGCTTTCTCCCGAAGAAGGCCTGAATCGTTATCTGACCAACATCCGGAAATTTCCAATGCTGGAAAAGGACGAGGAATTCATGCTGGCCAAACGCTGGCGCGAGCATGAAGACACAGGCGCGGCCGAAAAGCTGGTCACTTCACATCTGCGCCTCGTGGCGAAAATCGCCATGGGCTATCGCGGCTATGGCCTGCCGATCGCGGAAGTGATTTCCGAAGGCAATGTCGGCCTGATGCAGGCGGTCAAGAAATTCGATCCGGACAAGGGATTCCGGCTGGCGACCTATGCCATGTGGTGGATTCGCGCCTCGATCCAGGAATATGTCCTGCGCTCCTGGTCACTGGTGAAAATGGGCACGACCGCGGCCCAGAAAAAACTGTTCTTCAATCTGCGCCGCATGAAATCAAAAATGGCTGCGCTGGAGGATGGCGATCTGAAACCGGAACAGGTCGAGGCCATCGCTACCAAGCTGGGCGTGACCGATGATGACGTCATCAACATGAACCGGCGCTTGTCCGGCCCTGATGCGTCCCTGAATGCGCCTCTGAAAGGCACTGAAGGCGATAGCGAATGGCAGGACTGGCTGGAGGACCAGGACGGCGTCTCCCAGGAAGCCGAACTGGCCGAGCATGACGAATTTGATCAGCGCATGGTGCTTTTACAGGACGCGATGAGCGATCTCAATGAACGGGAACGCGACATCATCCAGCAGCGCAAGCTGACCGATGAGCCGAAGACGCTGGAGGAGCTGGCCGATGTCTACAAGGTCAGCCGCGAACGCATCCGGCAGATCGAGGTCCGCGCTTTTGAAAAACTGCAGCAGGCGATGAAACGCGCCGCCGCTGAAAAGGGCCTCCTCCCCGAGGAGGCCTAGGGCCTGTACTCCTAAAGGTTTCGGGCGTGACGCGTAGCGGATCTTGTTCCTGACAAGGAGAGAGGACCGCCGTGGAGCACTCCTCCACAAGGGCGGCTCGACGCCGTCAGGGATGAAATCCGCCGCGCCTCTGCGAGGTATGGCGCAAATCGCTCACTATGGCGTCGCAGTCCCTCGAAAGGGGAACGGCCCTTCCAGCGGGCCGGCTCCTGATAGTGAACGATTTTCGCGCATATCACGCTCCAAACCCTTTAGGAGTACAGGCCCTAGCCCGCTCGACATCTCCCCCCGGGCGTCCTAGGTCCTGCTCCCTACATTATGGAGCAGGACCCATGTTATTGCGCATTTCTCTTGTCATTCTGCCGCTTCTCTTCACTGCGCCGGCCTTCGGTCAGGCCTTGTCCGAAGACTACCGGCGGCTGCTTGCCGAAGCAGCCGCGACACAGGATGATGCGCGTTTTGCGGAAACCGTGGACTTGCTGGCCAGTGTGGCGCCGGGCGGGGCAGTGGCGGTTCTGAACGCCCTTGCCGGCATCGCACCTGACAGGCTGACCCTGGCGGAGAACCGGTTTGCGGCCACCGATGCCGGTGGTCCGAGTCAGCTCGCCGATGCAAGTGACCGGCAGGCTGAAGCTCCTGAAGCCGCGCCAGATGAAAGTGCTCCCGCGCGCGTGGACCGTTTTCTTCCCTTGCCGCCACTCTCCGGCTGGTCGGGACGTTTGTCCGCCGGTCTGCGCGTCGATAGCGGCAATTCGGACCAGCAGGATTATGTGCTGGGACTGGAGGTGACACGGGACCTTGCCGAGTGGGGCTTTGAGGCCGGTATCGACTATGCCTATTCGGAATCCGGCGGCACCGTCGCCCGCGATCAGCTGTCGCTGGAGGCGCGCGGCGAGCGGGATATCGGCCACCGCTTTTCGCTCTTCCTGGGCGGAGAATTTGATCAGGACCAGCTTTCCAGCTTTGACTACACCGCTTTTCTGAGCGCGGGCCTCGCCTATCGTCCGGCCCTGCCGGAAACCATGGACTGGGTGCTGCGCGCCGGTCCCGGTATCCGTTATGTTTCGCCCGTGGCCGGGCCGGCCGAAAGCCAGTTCGCGCTCGATCTGGGCTCTGACTATGAGTGGCAGGTCACCGATACCAGCCGCTTTGCGTCAGAAACCACGTTTTTGATTGCGGACTCCTCACGCGCCGAACAGAAATTTGCCTTCATTACCGCGCTGAGCGAGGCGTGGGCGATCGAGGCTGCCTGGCGCTACCGGTATGAATTCGAGCCGCTGCCTGGCTTCGAGGAAGGCGATTCACGCTTCGACATCTCGGTCGTCCGGGAATTCTAGATGCGTTCCCGGACCAGACCTAGGGTCAGGCAGAATTGCGCCGCGACATAGCTGATCCAGACCGCCGGGCCGCGCCAGGCCGGGTCGTAATCCTTGAACAGATCCAGCGCGATCAGCGTGTCGGAGCCGACGAATAGCAGCGCGCCGGTCACAGCCAGCCACCGCGCCTTCGACAGAACCGCCAGCACAGCCATGACCAGAATGATGCCGTTATAGAGGGTCGCTGGAATGCGCAGATCGCCCATGCCGGGCTGGAACCAGTAAAGAATCAAGGCTCCATAAACAAGAATGGCGAAGGCGAGCGGCACCCCCCAGGGCGACCGCACACCGGCGCTGCGCAATTTGCGCAGAAAGAGGGCACCATAAAGGATATGCGCCAGGCCGAAGGCCGCAATCCCGAGTGTCATACGCGAGGGTTCGAGCGCCAGCATGGCATCGCCGATCGCCGAAAAGGCCAGCGCCATGGCCAGAAGATGGGCATTCCGGCGGGACGCATAAACCGCCAGGAGGAGAATGCCCGACGCTTTGAGGGCCACTGTGGCCGGATAGGCTACGGGCAGCCAGCTGGCAAACAGGTAGGCAAACGCCAGCAGGGCCGAAACGGAGAGAAGAAGGAGTCCGGACCGGCCCTGCAACATGGCTTATTCTCCCCCGGACTTGCCGCTGACCGGCGCGTCCGGATCCTGCGGTCCGCCCGGCTTGCCCGGACCGCGCGGCCGCGTGGAGCCCTCGCCCAGTTCTCCGGAAAGGAAGCCGGGATAATAGGGCACCCACTCGTCAGAGCGCGCCGCAATATAGATATACGGCCCGTCCGGATTGGCGCGGAAATTGGAGTCCGTCGCCACGATGAAATACTCGTCGCCTTCGCGGATCATGAAGGGCGAGCCGGAATCGCCGCGCGTCGTGTCGCACTCATGCGCCATCGTATTGTCAGGATAGATGGCGATCATATGACAGCCGATATTTCCGGACAGGTGTTCACCCGTGTCATGGCTGTAGCCGGCCTGATAGATGTCCGCTTCCAGCGCCGCCCGGTTACCCTCTTCATCGACCAGAGCGCGAATGCCGACAAAGCCGAGTTCATCGCCCAGTGGCTGGTCAATGCGCAGAAGCGCCCAGTCCGTACCATCGATCTCGTCCGTCGAGGAATAGCGCGGGTAATCCCAGTCCGGTGACATGAAATAATCAATCACCCTCGCTTCGCGCGGACCATCGGCAAGGTCATATCCGGTCTCGAATGTGCCCCGGGCATCAACCGAATTGCCTTCTGCAATGCAGTGCGCGGCGGTGACCAGAATGTCAGGTCCGATCAACGTTGCCGTACAGGCCCCGCCGGACTCAAACCGGACCTGCCCCACGACGACCCAGGGAAAGACAGAAGTGTCCATGAAAACGCGGTCATCATAGCCGAAATAGTGATCAAAAATCGTCAGCGGGCGCTCGCGGCCGATACAGTCGGACCGGTCCGTGCGGCGGTCACAAGATCCGTTGCCGCCATGTTCGGCTTCCTGGCAGATGCCATCAAAAGCCGTTTCGCAGCTATCGGTCTGAAACCGCAAGCGGACCAGATCGCCGCAGTCGGAGGAATCCGTGCCTTGCACGCATGCGCCGGTGCCAAGGCCCGGCTCATCGCACTCGCCATCATTGGCCCACTGGCAGCTATCGTCTTCCGCACCGGAGAGGATGCGCCAGCAATCGGAATAATCGGTGCCTTCGGCGCATGCGCCGGTGCCATAGCGCGGATCATCGCACTCATTGTCATTGGCCCAGCGGCAGCTGTCATCGCCGGTGATCTGCTGGGCGGCAGGCTGCGTCATGCCCGGCTTGGTCTGGACAATCCGCATCCAGCGTTCAATCTCGTTGGAGGTGAGCCGATCCTCCTCATTCACAGCCAATGCCGCCGGCGACCAAAGCGCCAACGCAAAAACCAGACTTGCCAATATCCGCATATTCTTCCCCGGAAATACCCTGTCCCTGGCGCAGAAACCTAGCGGCAGAAATCTGGCGGGTCCATGACCGAGTGCGGACAATTCGCCGCGCCGGGACCTGTCCGGCGGCTTTCTGAACCGGGTGTTCAAGCTCCATACAGCTTCGGATTGTTAGTCTCGTGATTGCGTCAGGGACGTCGCATCAGGAGGCTTCACAATGAAAAGCTTTGCGAAAATTCTGTCCGCTGCGGGCTTTCTCTCGCTCGCGGCCTTTGCTGCGCCCGCGGCGACCGCCGGTGTCTGGCATCTGGATGCCGCGTCCTGCCCGGATCTTCGGGAAGACCGCCGCGATTACCACTATGGCCATGGGCGTTATGACCGGAGGGAGGACTATCGCGACATGCGTGTCATTCAGTGTCCGCCGCGATCCTGGACCTATGTCGCCGACCGCTATGAGCATCGCTACGGCCCACAATGGGGATCCGGAGCACGGCGCGGCACGCCGGGTGTGGTTTACACCAATGGCTATAACCAGTTTTACCGGATTGCCCGGAATGGCCGTTATGTGCCGATCGACGTGATCGTGCATAATCGTGGATATGGACGGTATGACCATCCGTATCGTGGCCGGGGCTATGGCGCAGAATTCCGCCTGCAGATTTTCTAGAGCCGGATCTCGCCCTCGAGAAAGCAGGTGGCCCGTCCCGTCAGAAGGACGCGGTCACCGGCCGGCTCGACGATCAAGGCGCCCGGGCGCGGTCCGATCTGCCGGGCGCTCAGCTGCTCGCGGCCCAGCTTGCCGCACCAATAGGGGGCAAGCGTGCAATGCGCGGACCCGGTGACCGGATCCTCCGACACGCCCGACGCCGGGGCGAAAAAGCGGGACACGAAATCAGCCGACGTACCGCGGGCGGTCACAATGACATTGGTGAAGGCGCTTTTCAGAAGGCTCTGATCGGGCGACATTTCCGCAATCGTCTTTTCGTCTGCGAACACCATCATCTGATAGTCTGCGCCATGGACGCGGTTGACGTTCACGGTCTCGACGGGCGCACCCGCGCCCAGCGCCTCGACCACAATGGGGTTGGGATCAGCAGGCGTGAAAGGAATGGCCGGCAGGTCCATCGCGAACCGGTCCTGGCCTGCTTTCCGGACGATGAGATCGCCGGATCTGGTTTCGAAAACCGCGGAATCGCCTGTCACCAACCCCTTCTCGAAAACCCAGGCACCGGACGCGAAAGTGGCATGACCACAGAGCGCCACCTCGACCGTTGGCGTCAACCAGCGCAAATGCCACCGGTCGCCGCCCTGCGGCACCAGAAAAGCGGTTTCAGACAGGTTGTTGGAGGAGGCGATACCCAGCAGCACGTCATCGGAAGGATAGTCATCCAGGAGGCAGACGCCGGCCGGATTGCCGGTAAAGGGCGCTTCGCCATCCGCAAAGGCATGGAGTTCGGCATAGGGAATAAGTGTCATCAGGGGGCAATCCGTTCGCAGTTGTCACCCTGCCGCCGGACAGTGTCAGCGCGGGCCAGGGTTTCCGAATCCGTCACCAGCCGGCGGATGATGGCGATCCCCCGGGCGCTGCCGAGATCAACATCAGCACCGTCGCCGTTGGCAATCGTGAGCCCGATATCGCCCTCAATCCGGGAATCGTTGACTGCGGCGATATTGTCGGTATTGGCCGCGAACAGCGACAGTGACACATATCCGCCCCAGTCTGCAGCGCGAACATGAACCGGTCCCTCTGAAAGGTCGAGCATACAGACCGAATACAGAAGATCCGGTGACGGCCGGACAACGCGGCGGCTGGTCTCGTCCGTTGGCGGCACGTGCGCGATAATATTCGCCGCTATGCCGCTCTCCGCGAAACGCTCCATCGCCGTCTTCATCGCCAGACGCGGCAGATACCAGACCGAAGCCGCATGTATCCCGGCAGCAACGAGAATGAAAACCGCAAGATACCGGATCATGACGCTTCTCCCAGACAGCCGAGCCGGATAATGCGTGGTGTCACGAGTGCCGTTTCCGGCGTTTCGAGCACGGCCGGGCTGGCATTGTAGAGACGGTAGATCAGATCGAATTGTCCGGCATTGCGGCTGGAAATCCAGAAAGAGCCGTCGCCCGGATCAGCCGGCTGGATCGCCGCGCGCCAGACGCCGTCTGTGTCAATGAGAGCACGGGTCATGTCGATGGAATGCGCATCGTCATCATTTTGCGCCAGATAATAATCATCTGCATAAAGCGTGACAGACCACCATCGTGCATCCGGCACCTCGCCTTCCAGAACATAGGCGCAGTCCTCGCGAAGCCGGCGCCCCGCATCATCCTCAATCCGCAGATAATAGGTAGCTTCCTCCCGGCGCAGCCCCAGAAGGCCGCGGCGGGCAACATAGGCGCGGGTATAGGGTCCGGCCGCGGGAGACCCGATCGCCGGATCGCTGGTCCAGCCATCGACCTCGATCGTACGGAACAGGCCGGGCGGATTTACGGTCAGCCAGCCCGACATGAAAAGGGCCGAACCCAGACCGGTAAAGATGGCCAGGACAAGGGTAACCAGCCAGCGAATCAGAGTTCCCAATCATCTTCCTCCCAGGGAAAGCGGACATCGCCATAATCCGGGAAATCCAGCCGGATATCAGGCCGGGCGGCATCTAGTTCTGCCGCCAGTTCCGGGGTCAGATCGCTTCCGAGTTCAAAAAGCGCATCGCGTACGGCCTCGCGGGCATCGGCGAAAAGTGCATTGCGGTCTTCCCGCATGCGCCCGCGATGACGGTCGATGGCCGCTTCAACGGAATGATAGTTTGCAACCACAAGGGCAGCTTCAGTGTCGGTGCGGGCGGCGGCGAATTCATCATCCAGCGTTGCCCGCCAGTTCTGCAACATGACATAGGCTTCTGACAGGCGGGTGCCTTCACGGTGTTCCCAGTCCTCAATGTCTTCCACCAGCGCTGCATAGGTCTGTGTATTCTCGACCACTCCGCCACCAGGAAGCGTGAACGCCATCAGGCGGAAATAGCGGACAACATCGTCGTGCGGCCTTGAATACGCCGTATGCCAGGTGTGCATGGTGTCGCGGTTCAGCAGGCCCAGTTCCGGGTCGATGACGAGGACGGTCGGCGTGCCGTAGATCGTCGGGACGCCATAATCCCGGGCAATACCGAGATTGCGGTGCCGCCAGCCGACATCAATGAGGACCAGCTCGTAATGGTCGGCAATGATCCCGGCGAGATCGGCTTGCGCAAAATGATCCGCGAGGCCATGGCTGTCATGACACCAGTTCGCTCCGAATACGAGCAGGACACGGTTTCCGTTTTCCTCAGCGGCGGCCAGTGCCGCATCGACCTCGGCACGCGCGTCGGCGGTTTCGTCAAAGGGACCGTTTCCACCATCCCGCGCGGAAACATGTGCGGTCATGAAAAGCAGGCACAGAGCGGCCAGAATCAAACGCAACATCATCTCTCCCGTGAGTTCGCTTTATCTGCCCATCAAACGATGTGAGAGCCCGGATGTCGAGAGTGTGCAGATGTGCTGGCCAGAGTGTTTTCAGGACGCTAGGTTTTCTATCGAGGGAATGGGATATTCATGACAATCGAGTTACGGCCTATCCAGCGCGCCTGCCCGAATTGCGGTGCCAATGAGCCCCGTGATCTGGGTCTGGGCCGGACACCATGGACGATCGGCGCATGCTCACCCTGCGGTTTTGCCTATCTGACCGCGGCGGCGTCCTATGCGGATCTTTCGGAATTCTATTCCTGGGACAAGGCCATCCTGCTGGAGGCCAAACGGCGCAAGCAGGCCCAGCCCGTTGTGCAATGGCTGGACCAGACAACACGGTGGCGGCTGCATCTGTTTCCGCGGCCGGAAACCCGCACCTTCCTGGAACAGCTCGTGCCCGGCGGCAACATCGTCGATATCGGCTGCGGCAGCGGCAAGCAGGGCCTCGCCCTGCCGGACCGGTACACGCCCTTTGGCGTCGAGATTTCCCGAACCCTCGCCGGGGAAGCGGACGCCGCGTTCGCGGCGCGCGGCGGGTCCTGCCAGCATGCGCCCTCCGCTGAAGGGCTGGGGCAGTTTGACGAGGACAAGTTCGACGGGGCGATGCTGAATTCCTATCTGGAGCACGAGACCGAGCCGCTGGCCGTGCTCAGGGCGCTGCATCGTGTGTTGAAGCCGGACGGTGTTGCGGTGGTGAAAGTGCCGAATTTCGCCTCCTGGAACGCCGCTCTGATGAAGCAGAACTGGTGCGGCATCCGGCTGCCGGATCATGTCAATTATTTCACGCCGGCCTCGCTGACCGGGATGGCGGAAAAAGCGGGCTTCAAAGCCGGTTTCCCGCAACTGACCAATCTGCCCACGAATGACAATTTCTGGGCCTTCCTGCGCCCGGCACCGGCTCAGGCATAAGCGTATGGCCCGCCGCGCTGCAGCGCGCGCTGGTACGCCGGGCGGGCATGGATGCGGTCCAGAAACCCGGCAATGTTCGGCAATGCCCCGGCCCCGCCGCGCGCGGCGGCAGCTTCCAGCGGAAAGCTCATCATGATGTCGGCGAGGGTCATTTTATCGCCGGCAAACCAGCCGGTTTTTGCCAGCGCCCCCTCCCAGTAGCCGACATGTTCGGCGACGCGCGGATCGACAAAGCCGGTGAGCGCCTTGCCGGCGACGCTTTTCACCAGCGGTTTCATCAGGACGGGCGCCCGGTTCGGCAATTGGGTGAAGACCAGCTTCATCAATAGCGGGTTCATGGCCGAACCCTCGGCATAATGCAGCCAGTAGCTCACCGCCCGCGCCTCTGGACTTCCCAGCTCGACGGCGAGATCACCCGCCCCGTGCGTGTCGCGGATATATTCAAGGACGGCACCGGTTTCGGCGACGATAACGCCGTCCTCCTCGATCACCGGAGATTTGCCCAGCGGGTGGATGTCATAGAGTTCCGGCGGGGCCAGCATGGTCTTCGGATCGCGCTCATAGCGCTTGACCTCATAGTCCAGGCCCAGCTCCTCGAGCAGCCAGAGGACGCGCTGGGACCGCGAATTTTCAAGATGGTGGACAATGATCATGGCACTGGCTCCGGGTGCGGCTGGGATTTGGAAACTAGAGGGGCGGGCGGAAAAATCGAGCGGCGGAGAATTTTCCGGACTCCAGTTTTTTAAAAATCCGTCTCCTACTACAACTACTACAACGACGACTGCGGCCTTACGGCCATTCTGGCCGCGCCGCGGCACCGCGCCCGGCCACAGTATGCGGTCCGATGCGCCGTTGCGGATAAATTCCGCATACGCCGGTGACGCTGCGTGATATCATGAGCCTGTTGCCGGCATCGGGCCGGCGCAAAGCGGAGGGCGTCTGGTCCTCCTGAAGGATTATTCCCATGGCCAAGGGCCAGCAGAAACAGGGCCGCGAGGCGAAAAAGCCGAAAGCGGAAAAGAATATCAAGAAGAAGCACAATGCCTCGCAACCGTCCCAGAAAACGGGCCAGGTCGGCGGGCTGGAGCATCTGAAGAACCGGAAATAGGCGCAGGTTTTCCGGTCCCCTCCTCTTTTCAGTGCATGACCGGACGCCTGCCTGACCTGCGGATCGCTCTCGAAAATGTGAATTGACCCTCGTTTATTGCGATAATTAATATCGCAATATGAAGCTGAGCGAAGGCATAGAATGGGCGATCCATTGCTGCGCGGTCCTGGCGGCTCTGCCGGCGGGGTCGAGCCTGAGCGCACGGGATCTTGCCGGGTTCTTCGATCTGCCGCCGGACTATCTGGCCAAGCATCTCAACGCCCTGTCTGCGGCCGGCGTCATCAACAGCAAACGCGGGCGCTCAGGCGGCCGCCGGCTTGCCAGACCGCCTGACGCGATCACGCTTCTCGACATTGTAGAAGCCGTCGACGGTGCCGGTTCGACCTTCCGGTGCACGCAGATTCGCCGCCGGGGACCGTGCGCGCGGGATGGCGACGCCTATCCCCGGCCTTGCGGCATTGCCCGGGCCATGTGGCGGGCCGATTCGGCGTGGCGTGCTGAACTGAAGGCCACAACACTGGCCGAAATCGTCCGCCTTGGTGCGGCAGAGACGCCGGACGCGCAACGTCAGCGCGCCGTGAAATGGCTGGGAGAGCGTTTGAAATGAGTGATATCATCACCGGCCCCAGCGCAGGCCGGACCGGATTGCTGCGCAAGATTCACCGGATCAACGCCATCATGCTGGCCGCGTTCATTGTGATTCACATGGCCACCCATGTCAGCGGGCTGTGGGGGATTGACACCTATAACACGGTTCAAAACGCCTTGCGGACCGTCTACCGGTTTCCCCCTTTCGAGGTGGCGTTGCTCGTCTCCATAAAGGCGCAATTGCTGCTGGGGGCGTGGCTCATGGTGATCCGGTTGCGGCTTGGCCGGCCGCGCGGCTTCTGGAGCTGGCTCCAGATCGTGTCCGGCGGCGTATTCTTCATTTTCATGACCCAGCACTTGTACTCGTTCGCCATGGCGCGGGTATATTTTGATCTGGATACGAATTTCTACTGGCCCGCTTCGGTGATGAGCGGGCCCTGGTTCATCTACTATTTCTGGCCCTATTACATGCTCGGCGTCTTCGCCGTCTTTGCACATGCCGCCGCCGGTGTGCGGTTCATCCTGCTGGATCGCGGTGCGGTCCGGGCGGCCAGAACGATCCCGGCGGCGCTGACCGGCGCTGGCGCCCTCCTGGCGGTGATCATTCCCCCGATCATAGCCGGCGTATTCTACGACATCGACCTGCCCGAAGACTGGATCCGCTATCTGCGCTTCTACATGCCGCAATTCGAGCCCTGGTGAAACGAGCCGCGCCGGGAAAGCCCCGCCGTCCCGGAAAACGGGCCAGGCCGGCGGGCTGGAGCATATGAAAAACCGCAAATAGGCGCGCCGCCGTGTCTGCCGGACCGGTGCCTGCCTTTCTCCCCCTGCCCCGCGGGGGGAACACGCTCTCATACCGTCATCCCTGATTTCGCAGGGATGACGTTGATTTTACTCACCTCATGCCTGTGCCCGCGAAAGCGGGGAGTGAGGTGCTGGCCAAAGGCCAGCCTCGAACCACGCACCCGAACACTCACTTCGTCACCCTCCGGCTTGACCGGAGGGTCTCACGATATCCTCCGATTAAATCGGAGGATGACGCGTTTGTTTGCTATTTAATGGTGAGGTGCCCGGCTTCCCGGGCCTCGAACCACTCTGCGTGCTTGAGGCCTCCTTCGAGGCTCACTTCGTGAGCACCTCAGGATGAGGTGGTTTGGCAAACACCAACAGCCCCGCAGGCCGTACCCGCAATGACGGGGCAGGAATTGCGCATCCCCCTTGCCGGCGCCTAGCCGTCCGATATCCGCTTTTTGCGGCCCAGCCATCGCCCGAGCGCGACAAAGAGGAATACGAGCAGCGCACACACCAGTGTCATGACGGCGTAAACCGGTGTGGCTTGCTCGTTGTAAACGACCTCGCCGCCGAGGAACCGGCCTTGCGCATTATAGGTCAGCGATGCGCGCTCCGCCCAGATATAACCGAAGAGAGCGGTCAGCGCGGCCAGGCCCAGGCCGGCGGCGAGGCATAACCCGCTGGCGAGCCGCCGGATCATGCCCCTCACCCCATGCCCAGCCGGCGGGTCCCGAGCGCGTCGAACCGCTCCAGCGATGCGGCCGGCCATTCCGCCTGCATGCTGTAGAACACGTCGAACGCCCGCACATTTTCCGGCAGGTCGATGAAGGGTGTTTTGGAGCGCGTGAAAATATGCACGTCGGGCGGGCAGGCCTCCGGCGCGTCGAGCGTCATGACACGGATGAAAGCCAGCACTTCGCGGCGGCCATAATCGCTCCACAACGCGGTGAGGCAATCCGGGCAGCGCCAGATATCGTGCGGGCGGCCAGAGTCGGTTTTCTGCTCGGTGCGCACCGGCTCGCCGGAGACCAGCGTGATCCGGTCACGCTCGATCAGCGCATTGACGGCAAAAGGCCCGCCGGTCTGCTTCTGGCAATCGCGGCAATGACAGCCATGCACGAATAGCGGATCGCTGGACAATGCGTATCTCACCGCGCCGCAAAAACAGGCGCCGGTGTGCGGCGGGGATGGGGCCATATCGATCTCCGGTTCGGCCGGGTGGCGGGACGCCAACCTTAACCCCGCCCTGCTCTGTGCAAAACGGTTTCATGCGGGCGATGAATCCGGCTTGCCAGACGGGGCCGGACGCCCTATCTGCCCGCTGCCGCGGGCCGATACGGGTGGCCGTATCCGGGCGGTGGATGCCTATTCACATGTCAGTGCAGGCGTATGATTGCGTCGCGTGCGGGGCGTGCTGTTTCAGCCGCCATCCGCGCTATCTCGTTTTATTGCCGGAAGATGCCGGCCGCGCCCTGCCCCCGGACCAGCTGTTTGAAGAGGGCGGGCGCACCTTCATGGATTTTTCCTGCGGGCATTGCGCGCATCTGCAGTTGGACACCGGACAGGCGATCTGCGGCGTCTATGAGCAGCGCCCGGAAGCCTGCCGCGCCTTCCGCGCCGGCAGTTTCGAATGCCAGCGTGCCATCCGGGCGAATGGCGTGATGGGGGAGCGGGTGCGGGAAAAAGGGGTGGCGTGACGCTCGCGCGATCTTTCCTCTCCCCCGCTGTGGGGAGGGGAATCCATCTCTGCCCCATCTCACGCTGAGGTGCTTTCCGCGAGGAAAGCATCAAGCGCGGACAACCATTCCGCATTCCAAACCGGTTCTTTTTCGATTGGAATTTCACTCGTAAGATACGCATCCAAAAAGTCTGATCGCCGATAACCATTGGCGCGCGGTCCCAAAACTTTATCGGGGCCAAACAATGCTATTCTCTGAACAAGCAATTCGAAGGTCTCTATGCCACACACCTCAACTGGATACTTCTTCATGATGTCAGGATTTATTCCCTTTTTTATTAAGTATGCCTCAACATATTTTTCCGGATTCAAATTAGTTCTTATATTGTATATACTCCAATCAGCCATTGTGACGAATATAGGATATATTTTTTCAAGTGGATTTTTATTTGGATATTCTCCATTTATGTATCTATTCAAATTTACATACATCTTTCCTATTTCGGAGCATATTTTATCAATATCCGATTCCAGTGCTTTTGTATCATTTATATCAAATTTAGCGTTATAAGTTGGTTGTTTAGATTTGCATTCAACGAAGAGGGCACAATCGTCGTGCTCGACAAGCCAGTCAATCGTATGGAACTCGCCGCCGGCTCTTTTCACTCGATTCTCTGGCGTGGCGTGAGACTCGGGCAATTCTGCTGAAATTATTTCACCAATGTAAATCTCGAATGAGCTACCAATGGCGTCAGAGAAACCGTCGCGACCGACAAATTGGTAGTATAGTCCATCCGTCATTCTCTTTAGATATAGATACGGCAACGGGCAGTAGAGTTTTTTGCCAAGCTGCTGCGAAAAAACAAGCGGCGTAAATAAAAATGGCGAATAGCGATATTCATAATTGGCATCAAACTGATGCATTGTGTTGATTTCACTTCGCGCTTTCGGGAGCGAAATGGAAAATCTGGATGCTATTCGATTAATCACTTCTAAGTCGATTTTGAGGCCAGAAATTTTTAGCGGGATTTCTATCGCGGGTTTGTTGAACCAAGCTGACAGCAAAGCAAAGCTGGCAATAAAAAATTCGTTTGATGAACAGCCGAAATCCGCCTGAATAAAGCTCTCAAGTTGCTTATTTCCGTAGATTTTCCAGTAGCGTGCAATCAGTGGGTGATTGAACTCAACCTGCCAAGGAAACTGACGGTGAGCAATGCGTTGCAAATCTCGAAACACATCTACGCCGTAGTCCGGGTATTCTGGCGTTAGTTCATTGGAGAATTGTCGAAGCAAATTTGTAAGTTGTGATATGTTACTCCAATCTCGAAATTGCTTATGAGCGAGGTAACCAGAATGCCGCACAGCCTCGCGCAAAAACATTTCAAGCTCCCACGGGTAAGGCATATATTTAAGTTTATCTCGGTCGCGCCGAATACGCTTGGACGGGAATCCGGGAAAATTACGCGGCACCCTATCGAGATGGTAGAACACCGATAATTCGTGTACCGTCTGCATAACCTCCGCAATATGGAATTGACTCATTTGGCGACAGAATTTCGCATAATGAAATCTAGCAGAACCGAGATTTGGGATTCCTTTCTCAGTCACCACGCATTCGCTTTTCGTCGGTTTTCGTTCGAGTAGACTTTCTCTCCCTTTTCATCGATCTCTCTCGCCTTCTCCGCCATGCCCTGTTCGGCTTCTTCGGGTGTCAGTTTGCCAGGCCCTTACGGTCGCGCGGGGCCGAGAATATCTGCACCCAATTGCCGTCGGGATCGAGCAGGATGAAAAAGCGTCCCCTCGTCCGGCGGCTGTCAGAGAGCGGTGAATGGATTTGCGCGCCCGCTGTGGTGAGGCGGGCATAGAGCGCGTCGATATCACCGGTTTCAAAGGCCAGCTTCACCCAGCCGCGCCGCGTGGCGGGATTGCCCGGCGCGGGCGCGTCAAAAGCGGGCGCGCCGGTGATCTCGATGATCTCGATCTCGAACCCGCCGCGCGCCATGAAGGCCAGCCGCAAGGCGTCTTCGGGAAAGTCGTGGCGCTCCACCAGCTCAAACCCCAGCATATCGCCATACCAGGCCATGCTGACCTCCAGATCCGCCACGGAGACGGCGATCAGGCGCGGCGAGAGCGGGATGCTGGCGGCGGCCGGTGCGTCGGCGGTGCCGCCCGGGGCGGCGGTCTGGACCATGAGGACGGCCAGGAGGGCGAGAAGCGTCATGGTCCCAGCCTATGTCCGGGCGGTTGCGAATGCCAGCGCGATCCGGGCGGAGGGCGTGATGGGGGAGAGGGTGCGGGCGGCGTAGCACCCAACGTCATCCCTGCGGCCTCTTAATCCTTCGTCTTCGTCCGGCTTGACCGGACGATCCCGTTGTCAATGAGACCCTCCGATCAAGTCGGAGGGAGACGGGGATTGTGGCTGGCGGGATGTATACGGTTGAACCTGCGGAACATTTCCCCTCCCTCGCTGTGGGGAGAAGGAACAATCGCTCCACCGCATGCCGAGGTGCTTTCCGCGAGGAAAGCCGGGAAGCGCGTGAAAACAGCCCTGTCCCGGACAAAAGCCGTCTTTGAGATAAAAATTATTTTCCTTTTGATATCAGTGGCTTTTCTGATCTGTTTGCGCGCGCAAACCAAAAATGATGCATCTGCGCAACACCGGCTTTATTGACGAAGCGCCCGTTATGCGGACACGCTTCAGGCCTTGCTCGCAATGGTGCGGGCATCGCAACTCTCCGAGGGAGATGGTTATGGGCAATCGCCCGGCCTGCATCGTGACGACTGACCCGGCCATGCTGAATGGCCTGTTGGCGCGCGCCTTCGGTACCACCACAAGCACGACCACCACCACCGGCATCGGGGGGCGGACAGGCGCGGGCTGAGGTGAGACCTCGAAAATAACCCCGACCGACCCGCTCCCGGCCTCCGGAAGCGGGTTTTTTCTTGCGCAAATTCGAAACCAGAACCGAACCAAGGACCAGACCCATGAAACCCATGCCCGATCACTCCGAACCTTCACGCGAGGCCGGCCGGCTTTGCATCCTCAAATTCGGAGGATCCGTCCTCACGGGTCTGGCCGATTATGCAGACGCCGCTTCGGAAACCTATCGGCATGTCCGGACCGGCGAGAAGGTGATTGTGATTGTCAGCGCGCTGCAGGGCGAGACCGACGCCTTGTACGCGGAAAGCGAGCTGGTCGGCGCTGATGCCTCACCTGTGGCCAGGGCGCGCCTCGTGCGGCTGGGCGAATTCCGGTCGGCCGCGCTGATGGGGCTGGCGCTGGATCGAATCGGGGTCCGGGCCGTCGTTGTGGATCCCGGCGAGATAGGACTGACCGCCGAGGGCGACCCGCTGGATGCGGATCTGTGCGGTCTGGATGCCGAAAGCCTGCACAAGAAAATGGAACACGCCGATGCCATTGTTGTCCCCGGCTTCACAGCCAGCCATGACGCGGCCGGGGCCGCCGTTCTGGGTCGTGGCGGCGCAGATCTGACCGCGGTCATGTTTGCGGCCAAAACCGGGGCCGGGCACGCCCGCCTCATCAAGAATGTGGATGGCGTCTATAACTGCCCTCCGGCGAAAAATCCGGCCGCCGTCCGGTTTGACCGGCTTGACTACAGGGCCGCCCTGGCCGCCAGCCAGGGGCTGATACAGGACAAGGCCATCCATGCCGCCGAGGCGGCGGGCATTCAGCTGGAAATTGCCGCCATGGGGGCGGCGGAGGCCAGCCGCATCATGCCGGGCCCGGCAATCACGGGCGCGCTGCGAAAGAACACGCGAAAACGGATCGCCCTTTTCGGCTGCGGCGCGGTAGGCTCCGGTGTCCTCGATCATGTTTTGCGGCACCCCGGCCTTTTCGATCTGAACCCCGTTCTCGTCCGTGACCCCGGAGCCCGCTCCTGTGATGCGCGCGCGGCGTTTACATCAGACGCGGCGATTGCCCTGTCGAACCGCCCCGACATCCTGGTGGAGATGATGGGCGGAACCGACGAACCGGCCGCGCTGATGGCCGAAGCGCTCTCGGCGGGCATTGATGTGGTCACGGCCAACAAGGCGGCTGTCGCCAAGCATTTCGACGCGCTCCACGCAGCAGCGGTCCGCGGCGGTACCCGCCTCGCCTATTCCGCCGCCGTCGGCGGCGGCGCGCCGGTGATTGAAACCGTCCGGAGACTGCGGACACCGGGTGTGGCCGGCCTTGAGGGGGTGATGAATGGCACGGCGAATTTCATCCTGTCGAAGCTCGGTGACGGCATCGCGTTCGCGGACGCTCTGGCAGAGGCCCAAAAGCTGGGATTTGCCGAAGCCGACCCAAGGGCTGATGTCGAGGGTCATGACGCTGCCGACAAGCTGTCCATCCTGATCCGGGAAGCGTTCGATATCTCTCTGCCGCCGGAGCATATCGCCAAGCAATCCCTGGCCGGGATCACGCCGGAGATGTGCCGGGCCGCTGCAAAGGACGGCAA
>WGNH01000016.1 GCA_016124665.1 Alphaproteobacteria bacterium
GCCGAAGCTGATCCCGGAAGGCGTCGCCCGGGAGCTGGCCTATACCGGCGAGACTCTGACACCGGAACGCGCTGAGAAGCTGGGGCTATATAACGCCGTGCTGGAGGATGCAGATGGCCTCCGCGCTCACGTCGACAAGGTGGCGGCCCGGATCGCCTCGAAAGCGCCGCTGACCATATCCGGCACCAAGCGCTCCTTCCTCTATGCCCGCGACCATTCGGTGGCAGACAGCCTGCAACACGCCATGACACTGCAGGCGGCGATGTGGAACACAGATGATATTCGCGAAGCCATGACCGCGCGGGGCGAAAAACGCGAGGGTCATTTCACGCCACTCACGCCCGTGCGCCGTATGGGCCGGACGTGAGTTATCGCGGCAGTTGCCATTGCCGGAATATCCGCTGGGAGACTCTGCGCCTGCCGGACTGGTTCCTCCGCCACATCCATTGAGAGAAGACGCAGGCTTTCATCTCCTGCGAGAAATGTGGATGCACCACGCATTGGGAAAGCCTCGAACACATTGAGCCCCGGCAAATGAAACTGAATTTCGCCACAGCGGATTTCAAGCTGCCCGCCAGCATCCCGGTCCGGCTATTCTACGGTGCCGAAAGCTGGCGCTATCTGGACTAGGCTGCAGCATTGATTGTCTGGTACGGCGCAGCTCTGATGTTGGCCGCTGGCATGCATCATGCTACGGGCCTGTTCCTCCCAAGACATTTGCGGGAAGTTTCCATGATCAGAACACTCTGCACGATTTTCGTAGCCGGTTTGCTGGCGTCAGGCGTATCCACGTCGGCCAACGCCCAGCTCTTCACGTCGATCGCACCTGAAGCACGGACCAGCATAATAGACGGCCCGGCGGTCACCTATTTTGCGTCGTCCATCAATTCCGGCAGTGAAACCCTGACGAATTGCCGCCCGGTCCCGGGGCCATTTCCTGCGGCGAATTTCAGCTACCAGACCGTCGATGCGGGGAACCAGCTGACGGGCGCACCGAACACGCCGGTGAACATTGCACCTGGCGCCACGCAAGGATTCCTTCTGTCGTACACACCCGGGGCGGCTCCTTATGCTGACCTGGTGGACGGGCGCATCACCTGTGATCAGCGCGACTCGCAATACACACCCTATCTTAGCGGCACGCTGGCGATCGAAAACAGCGGACAGATCCCGGATATCATCGCCATCAGTGCGACGCCGTCAGGAGACGGTGTCATCCGTTTGAACCGCGCGGGCGGCGCAGGTGTCATGGCCGTCGCAGCGGTGAATATCGGTGTCGCCGGCGAAGTGCGGATTGCGCCGCAATCGCTGGGCACATTCCCGGCATTGGCGAGTTTCGAAGTCTGCGAGACAGATGCATCGGCACAATGCATTACACAGCGCGCCAGTTCGTTGACCGTCACATTTGGTGCCAATGAGGTCAGGACATTTGCCGTGTTTGCGCGCGGGAATGCTGAAACCAACATCCCGTTTTACCCGGACATCATCCGCGTGCGTCTGGTTTTGACGGCCACGTCCACGGGGCGGCCCGTGGGGCTGACGAGCGCGGCCTTGACCAGCCCGGCACCAGCATCGCCCAGCCGGGTTGCGGGTCTCTACGGCATGTTTTTCCAGGAACCCCAGAATGCACGCGGCGGATCCGAGGAGCGGCTGGATACCGGTCTGATGGCAGTCTTCCCGGATGGCCGTACCTATTTGTGGGGCCGGGGCGGCATATTTGGCGGCAACCACTCAGAATGGTTGTCGGGCACCAGTCCGGCACCGATTCAGAACAATCGCATTCTTGGTGACGCTTCGCTTGTTCATTTCAGTGCCGGTGCAGGGCTTTCGACTGTCGACTGGACCATCAATCTCAGCCCTGAGCTCGGATCGAATGGCGGCTATAATGGCAGCGACCTTCCAGATGGAAGCGAGTTTTCCACTATAACGCAATCCGGACGGCTGCGCGGTGTCTGGATGGGCAATATGAATCAGCGCGAAACACCTATTGATAGTCTGGCCGGTCAATGGTCGGTGGTCTCTGGCAATCAGATTGTCGGCAACATGACTTTCGACGCGCAGGGCAATTTGACCAGCGGCGCGTTTATAGTTGGCGGGTTTACGGGTTGTCGGTTCTCAGGCGGTCTCGCGCAGCCGGATGAGACGCTGAACCTGTTCTCGCTCCAGCTGTCTTTCTCCAGTCAGAACAATTGTGGCGCGCCTTTCAATGGTAATAATTTTCATGGCTTTACCGCAGTGGACGTCGCAGCGGCGGGTGCGATTCCATCCGGAGGACGCATGGTTATGTTCCTTCAGGATGACGAACCATCCGAACGGTCGGGATTCAGCCTGCTGCTTGTGAAGTCCTGATCCGAGCATCCCACTTGTGCCAAGGCAGGCGCGGCGTAATAAAGGCGTATGCCTTTGAATCTGTCCTTCCTCGGTTTTTTTGATGATGTCGGCAAGTCGGCACTGAAAGCCGTCGAGCACGAGGTGGAATGGTTCTGCCTGCCGGCAGGACAGATGCTTTTTGCCGAAGGCGAACCGTCAGACGCTTTCTACCTGTTGCGGTCAGGGGCGCTGGCCGCTTTCCGCGACGGCGCCATGGGGCGTCCCAATCTTCTGGGATATATCCGCGCCGGCGAGCCGGTCGGCGAGATGTCGATGCTGGAAGAGCGCCCGCACTCGGCAAGCGTCTACGCGATGCGCGACAGCGAGATCGTGCGCCTGCCAACCGCGTCTTTCGAACGGATGGCGGATCAGCACCCCTCCCTGATGCGCGAATTGTCCAAAATGATGCTGCGGCGCCTCAGGTCCGGGCCCCAGCGCGGCGGTTCCGAGCCGAGAGTCTTCGCGCTGATCTCGTGCTCGCCAACCATTGATCTCGAATACCGCGCGAAGGAATTGCAAGCAGGGCTCGCCCGCATCGGCGTGACCTGCGCCATTGTTGGTGATGAAGCAACGGATTGGCAAGGCCCCAAGCTGGACGCCTATGAACGCGATCACCACGTTGTGCTGCTGACAGCACGGCTGGGCGATAGCAACTGGGCGAGGCGCGCAATGGGCCGTGCTGACCGGGTCTGGCTTCTGGCCCGCGGAGACGCGCGGCCTTCTGTTCCGCTACTGCCGGACGATCCCTCCCCGGCAGCGCGTCTGAAACTGCTCGATGTTGTGCTCGTCCATGATGGCGGGAAAAGTCCGGCCTCTCGCCCCCAGGATTGGGCCGATGCGGCCGAAGCCGCCCGCGTTTTTCACTGGCGGCAGGAACGCAATGACGATCTGGCACGCCTTGCCCGGACATTGGCCGGCCGCTCTGTAGGCCTCGTACTTTCGGGCGGCGGCGCGCGGGCCTATGCCCATATTGGTGCCGTCGAAGCCTTCCGGAATGCCGGCATGCAATTCGATTTCATCGGCGGAGCTTCGATGGGGGCCATTATTGCGGCTGGGGTGGCGCTGGAATGGAGTCAGGAAGAGCTGGTCGACCGGGTGCGGGAAGCCTTTGTCTCGTCCAACCCGCTGGGTGACTGGCAATTGCCGGTGATCTCGCTGGCGCGCGGCAACCGGGTTGATGAACGGCTGGAAGAACATTTCGGCAATATTGAAATCTCAGACCTGCCACGGCCTTTTTTCTGCGTTTCCTCGAATCTGTCGAATGGCCGGCCTTTCGTCCATCGGCGCGGGCGATTGCGTGATGCGCTGAGAGCCACGATCGCCATACCCGGCATTCTGCCGCCGGTGATTGATGGCGAAAATGTACTGGTGGACGGTGCGGTTTTCACCAATTTTCCATCCGAGCAGATGAAAGCCTTTCATCGCGGCGTGAGCGCGGGCAGTGACGTGACGCGCGCGCGCGGTGTCAATCCGGATGACTTCCGGGACCCGCCCGGATTTTTCGGATGGGTCCGGAAAAACGGCTTCAACGAATTGCCACCGATCGCTTCATTGCTGATGCGCTCGGCAACCGCCGGCGTCATGGTGGGGCAGCACCAGGCCTTCCGCGAAGCCGTTGATCTGCTGGTTCTGCCCGATACGGATACCGATCTGCGGCAATGGAAACGCTTCGAGGAAACCATCGATTCCGGCCGCCGCGCCGCTGAGTTTGCCATGTCCGAACTCAGCCGCGACGAAAGCGACGCCTTCGGACTCTGATCAGCGGTATTCCGGATTGGGATGATCGAAACGTGCGCCATCGTCCCAGGCGGTGCGCGAATTCCCGGTCGCCGGCAGGCCGCCAGCCTGCTTCAGAATTGAGGCCATGTGCATCAAATTCCACGCCATGACCGTGGTGTTACGCTTGGTGAACTCATTGTCGAAGCCGACATGGCCTTCGCCTTCAGCCTTTTCATCGCCATAGCTCGGCCCCGGCCCGGCCTCTCCGATCCAGCCGCAATCGGCCTGGGGCGGGATTGTGTAGCCAATATGTTGGAGCGCATAGAGCACACTCATGGAGACGTGCTTGATGCCGTCCTCATTGCCGGTCACGACGCATCCGCCGGCCTTGCCGTAAAAGACATACTGCCCCTTGTCATTGGTCTCACCGGAATGGGCGTAGAGGCGCTCGATCAGCATCCGGCAAACCGAACTTTCCTCGCCCAGCCAGATCGGCGTGCCTACGACGAGGATGTCCGCAGCGCTCACACGCTCCCAGAGCTTGGGCCAATCATCGCGATCCCAGCCCTTTATGGTCATGTCGGGATAAACACCAAAGGCGACATCATGATCGACAAGGCGGATCAAATCGGTCGAAACGCCCTGCTTGTCCATGATAGCCCGAGCATTGGCCATCAGGATTTCTGTATGGGAGGCCTCGGGCGACTTTTTCAGCGTGCAGCCGATGAAAAGTGCCTTCAGTCCGGAATAATCTGCTTTCGTATCGGAATTTTTCTTTGAAAACATTACGTCACCTCGTTTGTGCCCAGATCGGCAAGGCTGAATGGTCCGGAAATTCATGTGGATCAAATCCACATGACCACACCATCTACTTGCGGCGTCTCCTGAGCCTAACAGATATCTCTAGCCTGTGGTTCCGGCAGTACGGAATCTCTGCAATTCATTTGCGGCGATCAATCAGCCCGCAGGTGGCGCTTCGACCTGCTCCCAGAGCTCGATTTTTACGCCGTCGCAATCCATGATCCACGCAAATTTGCCATAGCCTTCATCCGAAACACCAAGGATTTCAAGCCCCTTGGCTTTCAGTTGTCCGATGAATTCATCCAGGTTGTCGACACGCAGATTGATCATGAATTCCTTGTCGCTGGGCTTGAAATAATCGCTTGAAGAGAACGGGCCGATCAGGCTGTAGGGCGCTTCTCCGCGCTCTTCTGACCAGTGCAGCGTGAGACCATGGTCGCCGCAAAGACCCAGATATTCCTGGTACCAGGCGCGCGTCGCTGCCGGGTCCTTCACGACGTGGAAGATTCCACCCAGTCCGGTAATCTTCGCCATTTTTTGCTCCCGTTTTGCAGGAGAATAGCACTGTTAGCAGGCGCTAGGCACTTTCCTCGAACAATTCACGCCCGATCAGCCAGCGCCGGATCTCGCTCGTTCCGGCTCCGATCTCATAGAGCTTGGCGTCACGCAAGAGCCGTCCGGTGGGATATTCGTTGATATAGCCATTGCCGCCCAGAAGCTGGATCGCATCCAGTGCTGTCTGCGTCGCGGCTTCGGCGGCAAACAGGATCGCCCCGGCGGCATCCTTGCGAGCCTTTTCGCCGCGGTCACATATCTTCGCGACTTCATAGACATAGGCGCGTGACGCATTCATGCGTACATACATGTCGGCCAGCTTGCCTTGCACCAGCTGGAAGGATCCGATTTCGCGATCAAACTGCTTGCGCTCGTGAATATAGGGCAGCACGACATCCATGCAGGCCTGCATGATGCCAATGGGCCCGGCCGCCAGAACGGCGCGCTCATAGTCCAGACCACTCATCAGCACATTCACGCCGCCATTGAGCGGCCCCATGATGTTTTCTTCCGGCACTTCGCAGTCTTCAAACACCAGCTCGCCGGTTTCCGAACCGCGCATGCCCAGCTTGTCCAGCTTTTGCGCTATGGAAAAACCTTTCATGCCCTTCTCGATCAGGAAGGCGGTAATTCCGCGCGAATTGGCGCCCGGATCGGTCTTGGCATAGACCACGATCACATCGGCCGACGGCCCGTTTGTGATCCACATCTTCGAGCCGTTGAGAATGTAGTGATCGCCCTTCTTCTCGGCCTTCAGCCGCATACCGACCACATCCGATCCGGCGCCCGGTTCCGACATCGCCAGAGCGCCCACATGTTCACCGGAGACCAGCTTGGGCAGGTATTTCGCTTTCTGGGCGTCATTCGCCCAGCGGCGGACCTGGTTCACACACAAATTGGAATGCGCGCCATAGGACAGGCCCACAGACGCCGATGCGCGGGAGATTTCCTCCATGGCGATACAGTGTTCGACATAGCCAAGGCCGGAACCGCCCCATTCTTCCTCGACCGTGATACCCAGCAGGCCGAGCTCACCCATCTTCATCCACATGTCTGCGGGGAAGGTGTCCGTGGCATCAATCTCGGCCGCACGGGGCGCCAACTCATCCGATGCAAAGCTGCGGACGGTGTCGCGGATCATTTCGGCCGTGTCGCCAAGGTCGAAATTCATGGAAGGATATTGGTTCGGGATCATGACCGGGGATTTGGCTCAAACCCCCGGTCAGGTCAAGCAAAGGTGGTGTTCTATTTTTTCTTCGAGCCGAATAGCCAAATCGCTGCACCCGCAGCAAAAATGAAGCCGGCTACGACCGCCGAAAGGCCGTAAAACAGGCTGGATTGCGGGGCATCAACGCCGATCCGGGACGACAGATCCCAAATCCCGCCGCCCAGCAGCGCCACGCCAAGCACCAGCAGGATAATCTCGCCGAGATGTCCGCCATTCCCGCCCGGGGCCGGTGCAGAATCCCCATTCGACCAGCCATTCACTGCTTTGCTGTCATCTGCCTCTTCCGCGAATTCGGCATCAATATCGGACGGGGTCAGCGGCTCGTCCTCTTCCTCGCGGGAAGGCATCGCCGCAGATGCGTCACCTGCCCCCGAAACCTCGCCGCTCGCGCCATCTGCCGAAGCCGAATTCACGCCGACAATCGGCGGCGCATCGTCTGCAGCTACCGGGTCGTTTTCATCATCAATGGCAACAGATTGCGTATACGCAAATCCCAAAGCGCCCGGGTGGATGGCAGCAACGGATTCCGCATCCGGGGATTCAGCAGTGCCCCCTTCTGCAAGAGGCACAGGCGCATAACCGCTTTCACGTACCGGGCCCGACAACTGGCTGCGCATCCGCAGGATCACACGTTCGGCCAGTTCTGACCGGCCAGGCATTTTCCGGACCGGTTCCGGTGTCTCCGGTGCCGGGGGTGGGGCTTCGGGTGCGGGCGCCTCTTCTGCAGCCTCCGCAACCTCCTCAGAGCTTATATCCGGCTCCACTTCCGGTTCCGGCCCCGCATCGGTCTTGACGACCGGTGAAACGTCCAGCTCATCAGACGGATGATCGAATTCGATGATCAGCTCGACCGGTGTGCGGTTTGCATCTTCGGGCAGGTCTTTCAGGAAAAGCTCGCGTTCGGCCTCGTGACGCGCCTCCCCGCCACCATTCCAGGCGGCAATCGCGTCAGCGGCCTCATGCCAGCGCTGTTTGCGGATCAGCCGGACAACAGCGCTTCGCCGGAAGGCCGCGAGACCAATACCCAGCGCAAAGGACACCAGCGCATCGCGCTGCGGCGTACCGATTTCCCCGCCAATGGATTCGTCGATCGCCTGCTCCGCCTGAAGCACGTCATAAACCAGCAGAAGTTCGGCCTCTTCGGGTGTGACCGACACGCCTGCCTTCGCGGCCGCATGATGGCCATAGCCGACCACCCAGCTGCCATCGCCATTCTGATGAGCGTTGGCGGAGAAAGGCACATAAGCCTTGATCAGCTCACGCGCAGCAGACGTGGATTTCAAACGCGGCTTCATGATTGTTCCATTCCGAGACGGTCCGCCAGTAATTCAGCGAACGCTCTGCAAGAGCAGCGCCGAACGGATTAATCGTCTGCGGGCGTGAATATGTCCGTCGCGCCAATGGCTGTGAAAGGCGCAAAGAATCCGCCGCCGGCCCCGCCGCCAATCACCATCAGCTCACCATTGATCGCGACCATCGCCGCATCCGTACGTGGAGATTCCAGGGCCGCCTCCTCGCGCCAGCCGCCGGACTCGGGGTCCAGAACCAGATGGCTCGAAAGCGTGGTGGAAAGGCTTTCGCTGCGGCCACCGGCAATATGGATCCGGCCATCAAGCGCCGCCGCCGCATGGCCAGCGCGCGGTTCGGGCAAGGCCGGGCCAATGGTCCAGCTTCCGGTTTCCGGGTCAAAAATGTCGACGCGGCCGGTCACAACGCCTTCATCCACGCCGCCAATGAAATAGATACGTCCATCCATGGCGACCGCAGCGGCACCCCGGCGGGTAATTTCCGAAGGGGCACCGATCACGCTCCAGCTCCTCGAGGCGGGATCGAAAATGAAAACCCCGTCCGTCCCGTCCTCACCGCCAATCGCATAGAGCAGGCCGCCAAGCGCAACAAGCTGGAAGGATGCCTTTGGACCTGGCATTGCCGTCTCGCGCTGCCATACGCCCTCCAGCGGATCCAGTGACCACATCTCCGCACTGGGGCGCAGCGGCTCAAATTCCGGGCGGCGGTATCCTGCCAGATCATTGCCTGCAATACCCACATGATCCGATGCTGCATATCCGCCCGCCGCATAGAGACGGCCATCCACAGCAGCAAGGCCGAACCGTTCGAGCCCGCGAGGCAGGGTGGAGTCGTCACGCCATTGGAGAGTCGAAGGATCATAAACCTCAACCGTGCTGTTCGGCACGGTCAGGCCAGATCCACCAGCCGCATAGACACGGCCATTCAATTCGACTGCCGCCAGCCCGGCCCGCGCATCGAGCAATTCCGGGGCGCGCCGCCAATAGCCATCCGCCAGAGCGGCACCGGCGGTTACGACACTCAGGGAAAGTACAGTCAGAAAACGCAAGACAGTCATCACAAGTTTGCTCCTTCCCCCGCGATACACATTGACCCCGAACTACAACAGGATGATGGCAGCCAATCCGAGAAACGCAAAGAAGCCGATCACATCTGTAACAGTGGTCACAAAGACCGATGATGCAACCGCCGGGTCTGCACCGAAGCGGCGAAGTACGAGCGGCACCGCAATTCCGGCCAGCCCGGCGAACGCCAGGTTGATCACCATCGCCAGCGCAATCACTCCGGCCAGCGGCACATTCTGGAACCAGACGGCCGCAACCAGCCCCATCACGACGGCAAAGATCAGGCCATTGACGATGCCGGTCGCCAGCTCGCGGATGATCACACGGCGGGCATTGGCCGAGGTCAGGTCACGCGATGCGATGGCCCGCACGGCCACCGCCAGCGACTGCGTGCCGGCATTGCCGCCCATCGACGCGACAATCGGCATCAGAACCGCCAGCGCCACAATCGCCGTGAGGGCATCCTCGAACAGGGCAATAACGCCGGACGCCAGAATGGCCGTTGCCAGGTTGACCAGCAGCCACGGCGCGCGCGACCGCACCGAGTCAAAGACGCTGTCCGACAGACCCGCATCATTCACACCGGCCAGTGCCAGCATGTCTTCCTTGTTCTCTTCCTGAATGACATCGACCATATCGTCGATCGTCAGCATACCGGTCAGCCGTCCGTCCTCGTCCACAACGGGCGCAGAAAACAAATGGTATTTCTCGAACAGATAGGCGGCTTCTTCCTGATCCACCTCGGGCGCAATCCGGATGCGCACCTCATCCATCAAATCTGTCAGCTTCCGGGTCCGCGGTGACCGCATGATCTGGCTGACCGGCACCGCCCCCATCGGATGGAAGGCGGCATCGACGATATAGATGTCGAAGAATATGTCCGGCAGGTCCTCGCCCGCCCGGCGCATATGGTCGATAGCATCTCCAACGGTCCAGAATTCCGGCGCCGCAACGAAGTCGCGCTGCATAAGGCGGCCGGCCGTCTCCTCTTCATGCTCGAAATGCGATTCCAGCATGGTCCGGTCTTCATCAGAGACTTCGGACAGGACCTGCTCACGGACATCATCATCAAGTTCTTCGAGGACATGGGCGGCATCATCGGAATCGAGATCCTTGATCGCATCGGCGATCTGGGCCGGCTCCAGAAGCCCGGTAACGTCGTCCCGCAAATCCCATTGCAATTCGGCGAGCAATTCACCGGTGAAAGCATCCGGAGCCAGCTTGGCGGCCTGCCGGACCTGATCGGCGGACAACTGCTCGAGCACATCAGCCGCATCGGCCGGGTGCAACTCCGCCAGAATGTCGCGGATCTGCCCGCCATCGCGATCACCAATGGCGGTCGCCAGGCGGGCGACAACGGCGATATCGGTATCGGCCGTGCTCTGGGCTTCGTCGTCTGTTTCGATTTCTGGTGCTAGATCGCTCATTTCGGCCCCGGCAGACTGATCGCGCCCAGCATAGCCGGTGGCCGCGCGGGCGCCACCCGTACTAGCCGGGAAATTCGGACACTTTTATGGCGGAGGCACAGCGGTTTGCGCGCATCCGCGCCTCCTCGATGTCCGCTCCGAAAGCCACCGCCACGCCCATCCGCCGCTTTTCATAGGACACCGGCTTGCCAAACAGGCGCAGCTGGCTGCCCGGCACCTTCAGCGCTTCATCAACACCTGAGAAAACGACACCCGCCGCATTCACACCACCATAGATCACGGCGCTCGCCCCCGGCCGTAGCAGGCTGGTGTCCACGGGCAGACCGAGAATGGCGCGGGCATGCAAGGCAAACTCACTCTGATCCTGGGTAGAAAGCGTCACCAGGCCGGTATCATGTGGGCGCGGGCTGACTTCCGAAAACCAGACGTCATCGCCTTTTACAAACAGCTCGACACCGAACACACCGCGCCCGCCCAGTGCATCTGTTACTTTTCGCGCCATCTCCTGAGCGGCTTGCAGCGCAGGGGCGCTCATCGGCTGCGGCTGCCAGCTTTCGACATAATCACCATTCTCCTGGCGATGACCGATCGGCGCGCAGAAATCCGTTCCGCCGGCATGGCGCACGGTCAGCAAGGTGATTTCATAGTCGAAATCGACAGCGCCCTCGACAATGACGCGGACCTGCCTGCCCCGCCCGGCAGACAGGGCATGCTCCCAGGCTTTTTGGATATCATCGGCTGATTTTACAAAGCTTTGCCCCTTGCCGGAAGAGGACATGACCGGTTTGACAAAGACCGGATATCCGATGCGCTCCGCTTCCCGTGCCAGCGTCCCGCCATCGCTGGCAAAGGCAAACGGGCTGGTCCGGAGGCCGAGCTCATCAGCGGCCAGACAGCGAATCCCTTCGCGATCCATGGTCAGTTGCGTCGCTCGCGCTGTAGGAATGACCGTGGCAAGACCATCAGCCTCGATCCGTCCCAGCTCTGCGGTCGCAATCGCTTCGATTTCAGGGATGATCAGATCGGGCTTTTCCAGTTCCACCAGCGCCCGGATGGCTGCAGCATCCGTCATGTCGACCACATGGCTGCGGTGCGCCACCTGCATGCCCGGCGCGTCCGCATAGCGGTCACAGGCGATCACCTCCACGCCCAGACGCTGAAGCTCGATCACGACTTCCTTGCCGAGCTCGCCTGCGCCCAGAAACATGACTTTTGTCGCTGAAGGCGAAAGCGGCGTGCCGAGTGTGGTCATTGGATATGTCCCCTTTGACGATTGTCGCCATCAGGGATGGTGCGGCCGAGAAGACTCGAACTTCCACGGGTTTTACCCCACAGCGACCTCAACGCTGCGCGTCTACCAGTTCCGCCACGGCCGCATCCCCGGAAGGCGCGCGGGATAGCAGGCCCGGATGCAATTGTGAAGCATCATTGTGCGCAAATATCAGGCAGCTACAGCCTGGAAGTCGTTGGCGTCAGCAGGGCCTAGGATTTGCACGGTCACACGATCTCCCTGGATGATGATTTCACCCCGCGCAATCGGGTGGCCATTCGCCAGAATCCAGACCGGCTCGTCCTCATTACAGGCGAGCGGAATCACGGCACCGCGGCCCATGCGCAGAAATTGCGCAATCGGCATGGCGGATTGCCCCAGCACGACTGACAGTTCGACTTTCACCGACCCCAATTGACTCAACGCCCTGCTCCCATCCGCGCTTGAAACATCCCTGCGGTATCGCGATGTTGAGTCATGCGCCTTTCCGGCGGGTTAAGGAAACGGGATCAATGGGTGAAAATCACACAGAATGGGCAGTTTCCACAGGCTATGTCCCCTATGCGGAGGCCGTGGCCTTTATGGAAGCCCGTGCAGCCGCTATTGCGGCGGGTGAAGCGCCGGAACTGGTCTGGATGCTGGAACATCCTCCACTCTACACCGGGGGTACCAGCGCGAAGATTTCCGATCTGAAGGATCCGGATCGCTTTCCCGTATTCGAGACCGGCCGCGGCGGTGAATACACCTATCACGGGCCCGGACAACGAGTCGGCTATGTCATGCTGGATCTGACCAGACGCGGACGCGATGCCCGCAAATTCGTGCAAGGACTTGAAGACTGGATTATCGACGCGCTCGCCGGATTCGGTGTGGAAGCGGACCGCCGCTGCGGCCGGGTCGGCGTCTGGGTCAACCGCCCCGACAAAGGGGAGGGTCACGAGGACAAGATCGCGGCGATTGGCGTGCGCCTGCGCCGCTGGGTGTCCTTTCACGGTATCGCGCTCAATGTCTCACCGGACCTGTCTCATTTCGACGGCATTACGCCCTGCGGCATTGCTGATCCACGCTATGACGTGACCAGTCTTGCCGATCTCGGCATTGAAAAAAGCCTCGCCGAAACCGACGAGGCTTTCCTCAATTCCTTCGAAACCGTTTTCGGTCCGGTCAGAAAGACCGCGCCGCCCGAACTCTAGGGCTTGGGCGTGTCGTCCCCTCCCGTGGGCTGTGCCGGTGGTGATTCCGGCGCGGGAGCAGGCTGAACCGGTGCGGCTGCAGCAGACGCCGCAACGGGTGCCGGGCCAAATCGGTTCTCGCCGGGATCGCCCGCCGAAATACCGACCCAGATCGTATAGACGATCCAGATCAGGAACCCGAGCCCGCCAACAAGAAACAAGCTGCCCGATGCCCCGATGATCGCGGCCGCATTGACCTGATCGCTGCCGCCGGAATTTGCCAGAACGGCCATTATCGCGCCCCCGGCCAGTACAAACCCGATGATGCCGAGGCCAATCTGGATCAGCCACACAAGGCCATGGATCCAGGCTGTTTTTCCGGCATCGTGCAAACGCTTCCCGTATATGCAAACCCCGACATAAATCAGGAACAGGCTGATCAGAATTCCAAGAAATGGAATGAAGCCGGCCACGATATTCGCTGCGATCAGGATCAGAATCCCGATCCAGTATTCCTGCTGCCCGATCCGGCCATTGGGGCTGAACAATACGTGTGACAGATTCATCAATTGGTTCCTTTCCAGTAGATCAGCTTAACGGGTTGATCGAGCTGGCATCCGCGGGACGCGAGCCATAGGCATTATCACCATCATCTGCCTTGACCAGCTGGTTCACGATGAATGCAGCGCCGAAATAGGTTGCGCCGCTGATCAGAACGCCGAGAACAAAGCTTTTCAGCCGCCAGCCCATGCCGGTCACAGCCTCGCCACGCATCGCCGCAGCGAACATGTCGCCCACAAAAATCGGGGTCAGAATGGCAGACAGGATCATGCTGCCGACAAAGACACCGGCCAGCACGGCGAGTGTCCAGATGGCGGGCTTGCCACCGTCATGGAAACGTTTGGCATAAAGACAGAACAAGGGGTACAGGAGCGCGATTCCAAGAATGCTGATGAATGGAATGACGATCGCCAAAAGGTTGATGACGATTGCGATCGCGAACACCGCGACGGTGCCCTGCATAAGGGAATTCGGCCCGATTCGGCCTTCGAATGTAATCAAAAGCGACTGTAGCTTGGCGGTATCCATAGGTTAGGCCTCCCCTGCCAGATAGATAATGATCTACCCTGCGAGGGGAAACCGCACCTTGTCAATCGTGTCATAGGCGACAATCAGTTTTCGCGCTTCATCGACATGAACCAGAGGCCGAACAGGAAGCTGGTCACCCAGAAGCCGGCAAAACCGGCCCAGGCGGCAGGACCGACCATTTGCAAGGCCAGTTCGGGCCGGTCTTCCATCCAGGCCTGAAACTCCGCCTGGAAGGCCGGATCCTGTGCCACGGTCATGACATCCCGGCCTTGCTCCTCGGCAAAAACGCCCATGACCTGAAACGAGCCGGCCGTTAACATCACCATCGAGGCGATGACACTGATCAACACGGCCAGAAGGACCGGCAAGAGGAAGAGCATGATGCCGTCTCCGGCATCACGGCGGCGATTGATGAAGAGGAAGGATACAAAGACCACCATGAGGCCAATCAGCCCCATGGAGAGAAAGCCGAAACCATCGCCCCCGCCTTCGGTCGAAACAAGCGAGAGCCCGTACCAGGTCTTTGCCGCATCCAGCACGGCCAGCAAGACAAGGCCCGTGAGGAAAGCCATCGGCGTTGCGCGCGATACCGGCGTTACGATTGCAAGAGGATTCATGATGCGTGTTCCTGTCCAGAATGAGTGATCCTGTCGGTCGATACCCGGCCCGCTCTTCCCGATAAAGCGGGACAGTGTCCCGGATCGTCCCGCCTATTCAAATTCGATCAGCAATTCATCGGCGGAAACCGACTGCCCGGCAGTGACTTCGATGGACTTGATCACCCCGTCCATTTCGGCGCGGATGACATTCTCCATTTTCATGGCCTCGACCACCAACAGCGGCTCGCCGGCCTTGACCTCCTGCCCGGATTCCGCCTCCAGCTTCACCACGAGTCCCGGCATCGGGCTGGTAATCTGCTTGGCAGAGGCGCTGACATCCCTCAATGGCAACAGCTCGTGCAGATCCGCCGACCGGTGGGAGGCCACAATCGCGGTTGTGGCATAGCCCCGATGACGCAGACGCAGGCCTTCCGTCAGATTCTTGAACTCGACGGCAAAATGATCGCCATCCATTGTCCCGTCAAAGACATGCTCACCCGGCAACCAGGCGCTTTCGAACTCGATGGGCTGGCCGCCAAGCTCGGGCAGCCAGACTTTCGCCGGCGTACCGCCGCCAATCGCCTCGTCCGGCAGCTCGATCTCGACGAGAATGCGCTCGCCATCGATCAGCACTTCCCATTCCTCGACATGAATACGCGGCGCCGGCGTCATCCGCCCGGTCGTGCGCGAGGCACGGCGCATGTAAACGGTATGAATGAAAGCTGCGGTTCCGGCGATGATGCGCGTCTGCTCCTCGGTCGGTTCCGTACCCGAAAATCCGTCAGGGAACGTCTCGGCAATATAGCCGGTATGGATGTCGCCCTTGCGGAATTCCGCTTCTTCCAAACAGGCCGCCAGGAAAGGCGCATTCGATTGAAGGCCTTCCACATGATAACGGTCCAGCCCTTCCAGCAGCGTGTCGATGGCAATTTCGCGGGTTTTCCCGTGTGCCACGACTTTTGCAATCATCGGGTCATAGAAGAGCGAGATTTCGTCGCCCTCCCGCACACCGGAATCAATACGCAACATTCCCTCGCCCAGCGCCCCCTCGGCCGGTTCTGAATATCGCTTCAGACGGCCAATGGACGGCAGAAATCCGCGATAGGGGTCCTCTGCATAGAGCCGCGCTTCAACGGCCCAGCCATTGATCTTGACGTCCTTCTGACGCAGCTGGAGCTTTTCACCCGCCGCAATCCGGATCATCTGTTCGACGAGATCAATCCCGTGGGTCATCTCGGTGACGGGATGCTCCACCTGCAAACGCGTATTCATCTCCAGGAAGTAGAAATTCCGGTCCTCATCGACGATGAATTCAACCGTGCCGGCGCTGTCATAATCAACCGCTTTGGACAGCGCGATGGCCTGCGCCCCCATGGCTTCGCGCGTGGCTTTATCAAGGAAGGGCGATGGCGCTTCTTCCAGGACTTTCTGATTACGGCGCTGCACCGAACATTCGCGCTCGTCCAGGTGGATCACATTGCCATGGCGATCGCCCAGCACCTGGATCTCGATATGCCGTGGCCGCTCGATGAATTTCTCGATGAAAATGCGTTCGTCACCGAAGGAGGATTTGGCTTCATTGCGGGCCGACTGGAAACCGTCGCGGGCTTCGGCTTCGGAATAGGCGATACGCATACCCTTGCCACCGCCACCGGCTGACGCCTTGATCATCACGGGAAAGCCGATCTCCGCTGAAATCCGCACCGCCTCGTCCGCGTCCTCGATCAGCCCCATATGTCCGGGCACGGTGCTGACATCGGCTTGCGCCGCAAATTTCTTCGAGGTGATCTTGTCGCCCATCGCCTCGATGGCGTGGACATTCGGGCCGATCCACTCAATGCCGGCTTCCCTGAGGGCAATCGGAAATTTCGGGTTTTCCGACAGGAAACCGAAACCGGGATGAACCGCTTGCGCCCCCGTCTGTTTGGCCACGGCGATGATCTTGTCGATCAGAAGATAGCTCTCTCCCGGTGGCGGCGGGCCGATATAGACAGTTTCATCCGCCATTTCGACGGCCTTGGAACGGGCATCCGCCTCGGAATAGACGGCCACCGTCCGGATCCCCATCCGCTGGCAGGTCTTGATAACGCGCACGGCAATTTCGCCGCGATTGGCGATCAGAATTTTCTCGAACATGAAAGCCCTTTTGTCTCGCCCCTCTGGAAGGGTTTCAACCGGTTTACCGTGCTTGCAGCACGCGGGGCAAGTAAGGAGGCTAGTCGGGGCTGTTCCGCAACCGGTCCAGCCAATCCATTTCCATCGTCCGCATGCGTCCGATAACGGAGACCATGAAGGCCGTCGACCATCCGATCAACAGAAAACCGTTGAAGCTTTCCAGCGCTCCCAGAATACGCCACGGCCCCTCGATAAAGACTTCACCGAAACCCACCGTGGTGAAAGCGGAAATGGAGAAATAGAGCGCCGCCTCCATGTCGGGAAACACTCCGATCACACGATACAGCACAGCATAAAGCCACATTTCCAGCGAATGGATCAGTACCAGCCCGATAACCGTCAACACGATGAAAATGCCTTGCCCGAGACGCGAATGAAATGGCCGCAGGCGGGGCGAACGCGCCTGCAAAAAAGCCATCAGCAACATCAGCCCAACCATGTGAATGACCACGGTTAGTGTCATCATGGCAGCGGAAACGATCAGGGAAGACATCATGGAATGCAGCTTACCCCGCTTCCCATTATGATCGATAGCGATAAGTTGGCCTAGGGTCAGGACCTACTAATTTGTCTGTAATGGCGGCCGAGATGACGAGAGATGCGAGGAAAAGCCCGAAGGGCGGGGCCTGTCCCCCGGTCGAGGGCTTTGACAAAGCAGATCGACGTCAGCATGGCCGTCCTTCGGACCGGGCTGATTTGCACGGGCTACTGTGTCGCAAACCCTTGAAAGGCATTGGCCTTCCGGTGGGTTTGCTCCTTGTATCCGTACAAATTCGCTCCGGCCATTGCAGTCAGATTAGCAGGTCCTGACCCTAGCAGTCAGGGAAGACTTATGAGCCATCCGATTCACAAATACTCTGCCCTCGCCCGTCCCGTCGAGCCGAAATATCCCACCAATCTGGCGGTGATGATTCTCGTACCCGTCATTGCGATCGGCCTTTTTGTCTGGAGTCTGATCGGCGAGACCGGCATGGGCCCGGCGCTGCGCATCGGCCTGTTCGGCGCACTGGCGGCCTTCCTGACCTGGGCTCTGGGGCGGGAAATGGATCCCGATCACAACGCCACCGCCTTCATCGCCATGGCGCTGGCCGTGCTCGCCGCAGCGCTGGGCTATGGTTTTGATCTTCTGACATTGGCGGCGCTGCTGTTTGCCGTGCGTGTGGTCAACCGCACGGTCGGTCCGCAGGCAATGATCGGCGATGTGATCACGCTGGTCCTGTTGAATCTGGGCGCGGTCTTTATCGAGGGCACCTGGTGGATGCCCTTCATATCCGTCATGGCACTGGCAATCGATGAGTTCTTCGAGCGCAGCACTCTGCCCCAGCGCCTCGCCATCCCCGCGCTCCTGGTCATGGGCATTCTGGCGTTTCTCGTCGGCGGCGGTGTCGACCTGTCGGTCACTGAAACCCTCGTCCGGGGCTGGGTCGTGACCGTTGTGGTGATCACAATTCTCGTCGCCGGAACGATTGTGAATACCGAAGAGATTGCCTCACCGATGGATGCCTTGGCCCAGCCCTGCAACTGCCGCCGCATCCAGGCAGGCATGGTGCTCATCCTGCTGGCCGGTATCGCCAGCCTGCTTGGCGGTCAGCCGGGACTGGCCGCCAATCTGGCCATACTCTCGGTGCTTGCTGCCAGCCTTGTCGGACGCAATATCGCGCTCGGCAGGGACAAGGACGAGGCCTAACGCACCGCCCAGGCCAGCCCGTCCGGCTCGTCACCGGTCGCAATCTGGTCAATCACGGCCCGCGTTTCGGTATCGATCACGGTGACAAAATCGTCCTGTGTGTTGGCGATGAAAACGCGCTCACCCTCCGGAGACATCAAAATCCCGATCGGAATTGCGCCGACATCAATCGTCGCCAGCAATTCGCGGCTTTCCGCATGAAAGACCGCGACCTGGTTGGAAGTGCCGTTTGAAATCCAGACTTCCTCGCCATCCGGCGCGAATTTCGCCCGGATCGGCAATGTCCCGCCCGATGGAAACGTCTCCAGAACCGTGTCCGTCGCCACATCAATCACGGAAATCGTGTTCGCGGCCCGGTTGGTGACCCAGACTTCCGTGCCATCAGGAGAGACATCAATGCCTTCCGCGCCCGAGCCGGTCGGCACGGTCGTGACCTCGTTCGTGGTGCGGTCAATCACTGTGACCGAGCCGGAACCGATATTGGCGATATAGAGTTTTGACCCGTCCGGCGTCGGCACCAGCTGGTGCGAGACACGCTGTCCGGTTTCCCAGACATTCGTCAGTTCGCCCGTTGCCGAAGCCAGTTCGATCACCGTGCCGCTGGTTTCGGTTGTCGCCCAGACATAAGCGCCATCCGGCGATACCCAGATGCCGTGCGGGCCGCGATTGCCGCCCAGCTCCCAGATATCTGTGCGCACCGCGCTGTCCAGATCGACAACGGAAATCGTCGTGCCCTGTGCGCCGCCATAGTCCGACACATAGGCAGTGCGGCCATCAGGAGAGACATAGACTTCATGCGGATTGGCACCGACCGTGACCTGGCCTTCGCTCTCATAGCTGGCCGCATCAAGAATGGAGATCGTGTCATCGCCCTTGTTGACGATAACGATCTGATCATCCGCCATCGCGCCCGTGGCGGAAAGAATGGCCGCAAGGCCGGCATAGGTCAGTTTCATAACATCACTCCCCGTGGATCATCTTCAGCCGAGATGTTGCTCCGTCCGCCGGTTTGCAAGAGGCGGCGTGATCACGGCTTTGCGATCCGGCCACAGCGGTGTAATTTGGCAACATGAACGACATGACCCTCTCCGACGCCGTCACCCGCGAGGAATTGCGCAGCCTGTCCCGCGCCACCGACTGGCGCGGTTTTCTGATGCTGGGCGGGGATTTCGCACTGGTGATCGCGGCCTTCGCGCTGGCCATCTGGTCGCCCTGGTTGGCGCCGGTCTCGATTCTGATTCTCGCGGGCCGCCAGCTCGCCTTCGCCATTGTCATGCATGATTGCGCGCACCGTTCGCTCTTCCGGACGAAGTGGCTGAACGAGTTTACGGGCAAATGGATTGGTGGCGCGGCGATTGACGCGCCCTTCCTCGCCTATCGCGACTATCACATGAAGCACCACAAATATGCCGGCACGCCGGACGATCCCGATCATGTCCTGGTCGAGGGCTATCCCGTCACCAAAGACAGTCTGCGCCGCAAATTCATCCGCGATTTCACTGGCCAGACCTTTGTGAAGGAGCTCGCCTTCAGCTGGAAGGACGCAACGCTCTCCGGCAAGCTGCCCTTCCTCGCCTTCCAGGCGGTGATGATCGGCGCGCTCGCTCTGGCCGGAGCCGTCTGGGCAATCACGCTGTGGTGGGCGGCGCGGATTTTCGTCTTTCCGGCCATCCTGCGTCTGCGCAATATCGGCGAGCATGGCGTCGCCATGGACCGCTATGATCCCGAGCCGCGCCGCAATACCCACACGACGAAGGCGAACTGGCTGGAACGGGTCCTCGTGGCCCCCAACCACGTTCATTATCACCTCGAACATCACATGTTCGCCGCCGTCCCGCCCTATCACCTGCCGCGCCTGCACCGCACACTGGCCAGCCGCGGTTATTTTGACGGCTTTGATTGCGTCAGCCCGGGATATGGAACGGTGATCAATAAGGCGGTGCGGGGTTAACCCTGGCAATTGCCACTTAACCGGGGTCCTCGGACTTGATCCGAGGATCCATCTGGAAAAATTTGTGGCGACACCTTGACGAGCACGACACGGTAGCAACTAATAATTGCATGCCCGCCTACGCCTATATTCTGGCCTCGAAGCCCTATGGCACGCTCTATGTCGGCTCGACGGGCGACATAGCCCGCCGGGTCTGGGAGCACCGGAATGGCGAAGGCTCGATCTTCTGCCGTAAATACAAGGTGTTCACGCTCGTTTATTTCGAACAATTCGATTTCACACGGGACGCCATCGCCTGCGAGCGCCGCTGGAAGAAGTGGAAGCGGGACTGGAAAATCGACCTTGTCAACGAGCGCAATCCAGACTGGCGCGATTGGTATGACGAATTACAGAACTGGGTTTGATTGCCTTTTACCGGGTCCCTCGGGCTCGACCCGAGGGTCCATCCAATCATAATCGATGGATACCCGGGTCAAGCCCGGGCACCCCGGGGAGTTTGTTTTATGGGTGTGTTGGTATAAATCCGAGGTCCTCGGACTTGCCTGCGACCGCGAAAGCGGTTGATCCGAGGATCCAACTAAAGAATAGATCATCACATGGATATTATTTCGCTTCTGACTGCCTTTGGATTGGGTTCGATTGTTACAGCCTTAATCCAGACTTATCTCAACAGGCGATCGAAAATAGAAGATCGCAATTTTGAGGAACGAAAAGCAGCTTATATTGGTTTGCTGCAAGCCTACCATCGTGCGGCCGTGGAAAACTCGGAAGAGGCGGGAAAAGAGTTTGCCTATTGGCAAATGCGATGCGAGCTCGTTTCGCCTGCCAAAGTACGCAATGCCATCCAAGCGATTGTTGATACAAACGAAACGCCAAAAGAAAGGCGAATTGCTCATGAGGCTCTCAAGGGCGCGCTACGCGACGACTTGGGAGTTTCGATTTAATGCTCCCTACAACGGAATATTATCGTGCTTCTTCCAGGGGTTTTCGCATGTCTTGTTGGCCAGCGTTTTTAGCGCCTTGATCAGGCGGCGGCGTGTATTGCGCGGCTGGATGACATCATCGATATAGCCGCGGCCTGCCGCCACGAAGGGATTGGCGAAGCGGTCCTCATATTCCTTGACGTGCGCCGCCATGGCCTCCTCGTTTCCAAGGTCACCCCGATGGATGATCTCGGCCGCGCCCTTGGCGCCCATCACCGCGATTTCCGCCGTCGGCCAGGCGTAATTCACATCGCCGCGCAAATGCTTGGAACTCATCACATCATACGCCCCGCCATAGGCCTTGCGGGTGATGACGGTCAGCTTCGGCACCGTCGCCTCGGCATAGGCAAACAGCAGCTTCGCTCCATGCTTGATGAGGCCGCCATATTCCTGCTTGGTGCCGGGCAGGAAGCCGGGCACGTCGACAAAGGTGACAATCGGGATGTTGAACGCATCGCAGAAGCGCACAAAGCGCGCACCCTTGCGGCTGGCATCAATGTCCAGAACCCCGGCCAGGCTCATCGGCTGATTGGCGACAAAGCCCACGGGCTGGCCATCCAGGCGGCCGAAGCCGATGACGATATTCTTGCCGAAATCCGGCGCGATCTCGAAAAAATCGCCCTCATCGGCAGTCTTCTCGATCAGCTCGACAATATCATAGGGCTTGTTGGGATTGGGCGGCACCAGCGTATCCAGGCTCGGCTCCGACCGGTCCGGCCGGTCATAGGACGGGCGCACGGGCGGCTTTTCCCGGTTGGACAGTGGCAGGAAATCGATCAGCCGGCGCATCTGCACCAGGGCTTCCAGATCATTGTTGAAGGCCCCGTCCGCCACACCGGATTTTTTGGCATGGATCGACGCGCCGCCCAGCTCCTCATGGGTGACGACCTCATTGGTGACGGTCTTCACCACATCCGGCCCGGTCACATACATGTAGGAGGTATCGCGCACCATGAAGATGAAATCGGTGATCGCCGGGGAATAGACATCGCCGCCGGCACACGGGCCCATGATCACCGAAATCTGCGGCACGACGCCGGAGGCCAGCGTGTTCTGCAGGAAGATGTCGGCATAGCCGGCCAGCGAAGCGACGCCCTCCTGTATGCGGGCACCGCCGGCATCGAAAATGCCGATCACCGGCGCGCCGTTCTGCAGCGCGGCCTTCTGGATCTTGACGATTTTCTCGGCATGGGTGGAGGACAGCGACCCGCCGAACACGGTGAAATCCTTGGAGAAGACATAGATCAGGCGGCCATTGATCGTGCCATGGCCCGTGACCACGCCATCGCCGGGAATCTTCTTGTCGGCCATGCCGAAATCATTGCAGCGATGCTCGACAAACATGTCCCATTCTTCAAACGAGCCTTCGTCCAGCAGCAGCTCGATGCGCTCGCGCGCCGATAATTTTCCCTTTTCATGCTGCTTTTCGATGCGGTCCTTGCCGCCACCCTGACGCGCGCGTTCGCGCCGGTTTTCCAGCTCTTCAAGAATGTCCTGCATGGATGCCCCTCTTGGCGAATTCGGTTTGACCGTCAGTTAGCACTGTCCGTACGGAGGAGGCAATTTATTGGGGCGGTGTCGCCTCAATTTTCGATATCTGGCGGCGGTATCGATTTTGGTTTTCCCCTCCCCCTCTGTGGGGAGGGGTAGGGGTGGGGGAGAACATTGAGCCACTGCGTTGATCACCCCACCCGGCCTTGCAGGCCACCCTCCCCATCAAGGGGAGGGGAACTGCCACTCAGCTCTTTAGCGCCCCAAGCATCTCGCCAATGGCCAGGCATTCCGCCTTCAGATGCCCGGCGCGCTTCTTCGCTTCGAAATCCTCGCCCCAGTGCGAGATCTGGAAGTTCTCATCCACGCGGCTGGCCGTGAAAATGTCCTCGGCCGTCGCGCGGCCTTCAACCAGCGCAAATCCCAGCACAGCGGAGGTCGTCAGCGCCGTCGCCTGCATCAATGCCGTCAGCCGCCAGTTGTCATACCCGGCCGCCCGGCTCTTGAGCGCGTCCAGCGCTTGCGGCGATGTCTCCGCCGGCATGATACCGGTCACCGCCGGAAGCCGCGCGCCCAGCTTCTCTTCCGCCCAGCGCAGATGATCATCCCACGCTTCGGCTTGCCGCTCCCCCAGCGCCGATTCCGCTGCACGATGACGCAACAGGTCTGTCCCGGCATATTTGACAACTTCCGCCAGCACCGCCTCGCGATTGGCCGAGGCCGCATCAATCGCCCCATGCGCCAGACGTGTCAGCGGCATGGTCGCCGGATCAATGCGCTCGCCCTGTGCTGCCCACTCCTGCGCGATCAGCCGCGCCAGAGCCTCGGTCGGCACGGCCAGCGCCGACTTCATCGGCGTGCGGATACCGTGCCCGTCCAGCTGCACCGCCCAGCCCGCGTCTGTCTTCGCGACATCAGCGGCCTTGTAGAAACGCTTCGGCAGGCTGTCTTCGCGGCTGGGAAGGCGCACGCCATCTTTCATCTCGCCCTTCATGCCGCGCTCCGCCGCGTCCCGAACGCCGTCAGGCCGCGTTGCAGACAGGCAAAATCCTCGTGCACGGAATGCGCGCCCGCACCGGTCAGTTCTTCTGCCGTGTGAAAGCCCCAGGCGACGCCCGCCGCCCTCACCTTCGCGTTCAGCGCCATCAATATATCATGCGAAGAATCGCCGATCATGATGGTGCGGTCTGGCTCTACACCGGTTTCATTCATCGCCTCGATCACCATGCGCGGATTGGGCTTGCCCGGACCGGTACAAGAGGTGTTCAGCGTCACGAAAGCGCCGGTCAGATCATGGGTTTTCAGGATATGGTCCAGCCCGCGGCGCGGCTTGCCGGTGGCCACGCCCAGCAGCCAGCCTTCCGCATCGAGCGCTTCCAGAATCTCCCGCGCCCCGGGATACAGACTCTCGGTATGTGTGCCGTCCGACCGGTTGCGCACGAAAATCTCGCGGAAATCATGGCCGATCTTCACGGCAGCCTCCGCCGGATAATCAGCGGGCAGCAGCATCGGAATGGCTTCAAACAATTCGATCCCGACAATCTGCCGGACCTGATCATAGGAACAGCCCGGCAAGCCATTCCTGCGGAAGGCCTCATCCATGGATTCCGCGATCAGCAGGCGGGAATCCACCAGTGTGCCGTCCAGATCAAACAGGGCGAGCTTCAGATCCGTCATGCCAGCAACTCCGCCAGCGCCGCTTCATCGACATGGGAAAGCTCGAAACCCAGCGCCTTGAAGGTCTGCGCCATGTGCGGCGGCAAGCCGGCTTCAAGCACCAGCGGCTTGCCGCCGATCGGCAACACCAGCCGCCGGGCATGCAGGTGCAGCCCCTTACCGATATTCTCCGGCGCTTCGCGGTGGGATTTGTATTTGTGGTCGCCGATAATGGCATGGCCCATCATCGAGGCATGCACGCGCAGCTGATGGGTCCGCCCGGTCACGGGGCGCATCACCAGCCAGCTCGCCTTCTGCCCGGCCTCGGCGGCGACGGTGTAGCGGGTCAGCGAGTGCTGCGCCCCCTCCTCGCCATGATCGGCAGACATCATCATCTCGCGGCCATGGGCGCCGCCCGTATCCTTTTTCAGGAACCCCTTGATCTCGCCGGTCTTGGGCTTGGGCACGCCGGGGACGACTGCCCAGTAGGTTTTTTCCGATTCCCGCGCCTGGAACGCCTTGGCCAGCTTGGCCGCCGCTGCCACCGTCTTGGCGGTCACCAGAACGCCGGACGTATCGCGGTCCAGCCGGTGGACGAGGCGCGGCTTCTGATCGCCCTTGCCGAATGCATTCAGCAAGCCATCCAGATGGCGCGTCGTCTTCGATCCGCCCTGCACGGCCAGCCCCGCCGGCTTGTTGAAAGCGAGCACGTCCTTGTCTTCATAGATCACCAGAGAGCGGATATAGGCCGCATCCTCGCGGCTGATGGAGGGCTCCGGGGCCTGATACATCGGATCGGCGTCCGGCAGCGGCGGAATGCGGATGGATTGTCCGGCCTCAACGCGCGTATCGGCCTTGGCCCGGCCGCCATCGACACGGATCTCGCCCTTGCGCAGCGCTTTTTGCAGCCGGCCCTGCGGGATATGCGGGAAACGCCGGCGGAACCAGCGGTCCAGCCGCGCACCCGCTTCGGCCTGCTCCACAATAATCGTCTGAACGCCGCTCATGCGAATATCCGCCGTGCAATCATCAGCCCCACAAACAGGGCCAGAATGGAAAGAATGGCCGATGCCGCGACATAGCCGATGGCATCACCATAGGCCCGGCGCTCGATCATCACCACCACGTCCAGCGAAAACGCCGAGAAGGTGGTAAACCCGCCCAGAAGCCCGACCGCAAAGAAGGCCCGCAACTCATTGGCATCGGCCCGCCCGGCCTGCGCCAGCCAGCCGATGAAGCCGCCCATGATCAGCCCGCCAATTACATTTACCGCAAAGGTGCCATAGGGCCAGTCCGGTCCGATCGTGCGCAGGAAGAACTGCCCGGTGAGGTGCCGGCTGACAGCCCCCAACGCTCCGCCTGCGGCAATAAGGAGGATATTGGTCATGGAGCCGGGAGATATGGGAGTTGGGCCCGGCGTGCAAGCGGCACTCATCCATGCATTTTTGCATAGCGGACATGGCACAACAGCAATTGTGCATCTAAATGAGAAGCTTAAGTCATCTCCTGTCTGCCGGATGAACTGGTAAACCAAAAACAAAAAGGATGACCATCATGGATCGATTGAGCGCAACCCTCGCAGCTGTCCTGCAAATCGGCTTCACACTTGCCGTCTTCGGCGGTGTCATCATCGCCGTTGCACCGACGCTGGCATGATCAGGATATGAAACGGGGAGCCGTGGCTCCCCGTTTTACGCTGCGGTCAAGCCGTGTCCGGCCGGGCGCGGATGGCCATGAACAACATCAGCACTGTGGCCAGAATGACCAGCATGGCGCTGATCCCCAGCATTGGCCCGAGCGCCTGTATATCGCCCCCGCCATACAGCCCGTACAGGCCGTATATCATGATCGCCGTCCCCACATGATGCAGGCCGAGCTGTCCCCAGGCCAATACGCCTGATCCCATTCTCCAGACCCGGTTCAGGATCGCCCATAAGATCGGCAAACTGCCGCCGACCATCATGATGTGCGCATGAGTCGGCATTTGCCCGTGATCCTGCGTCCGCCCCATATGCTCGCCCAGCGCCATGCCGGCGATCAGCCACAACAGTCCCAGAACCAGATGTATCCGGTCAACTTTCATGGAAATTCTCCCCTGTTCCCGCACCAAGTCTAGCCAGAACAAGGCGATGGACCAAACGGAATTCAGGGCTCGATAATCCGGAGCGCATAATATTCCTGCGTCCAGAGCCGGTAGAGCAGCCAGGCCGGCACTCCCGTCGTCTCCCGAAGATAGTCGGCCTGAGACGCATGAATGCGCCAGGCGCGGGTCTTCAGCGAGGCATCCACATTCAGCGCAAAATCCGGATCCGGTTGCAAATCGGCAACGCGCGCATAGCGTTCCCCGCCAAAACGCCGCGTGCCGGGCCGCGACACCAGCGTATAGGCCAGTGTGACCGCTTCGCCGCGCTGGCGGGCATATTGCTGGGTTGCCGCCAAGGCCGCCCGCCCCATCGCCATGTGATCCGGATGCAGGGAGACACCGCTGGGCGGATGGAAGGTGACAACGGCATCCGGTTGCAGGCGTAAAAGTTCTTCCAGCACACGCGCGGTCAGTTGCGCTTCACTCATCGCCTCCGCGACACCGCCATCAGGCAGCCCCAGCACGACCTGCTCGTCCAGCCCCAGCGCAAAACCGTGGCGGCGCAGCTCGCCCTCACGGACAACGCCCAGATGTTCCTGTGCGACGATGGGAGGAAATTGTGTGCCCGCCTCTCCGCGAGTGGCGGTGACCGTCGCAACAAACGCCCCTTCCGCCACCGCCCGGCTGATCAGCTCGGTTGCTGTAATCTCGTCATCGGGATGAGCAAAGACCAGCACAATACGCTCGGCATTCAACGCCCCGGTGACGCTTGTAGCTACGTCCACGTCCGGCTCGGCAAAAATCGAGCGGCCGAACCAGAGCGCGGCTTGCGCCATGAGAAAAAGGATTGCGGCAACAGTAAATGTACCAATAGCAAATTTCCGCATATCTGCCTTCCTTGACGGGTGAGACTAAGCTCAGGATAGTTTACTGGTATTATATCCTTGATAGGAGACATCTCCGCGATGAATTTCTTCTGCATTTGTACGCTATTCGCTACCGCCATGACAGGCATTCATGGCCAAACAGATGCTCTGTCGGGGCCGGTCACTATCGAGCGGCAGGCGGGCGAACGAGAAGGCCGCCAGCGGGCTGCAGAAATTGCGGCGATTTATTGGGAGTATGAGGTCCTCGCTGAAACATTGCATGAAGCGGAGGCCGAGCTGGGCTTTCTTAATGATCTGACATCCAGCCTCGGCAGACCATTGCCGGTTAATGTAGCCGAGCGCGTCCACAGCCTCAGAGAAAACGTGCTGAACCGCGTGCGGACCGCCGCGGATCGGCAGGATGTATTTGAACTGCTGGATCGCGCGCCCGGGGCCGCCAACCTTCTTGTCCGGTATATACGCTACGGTGCCGATTTCGAAACAAGCCAACAATTACTGGAGCAGATGAGCGACAATCTCGGGTCCGGCGGCCTTTATCCGCTTATGTATGACACCCTCGCCGAGCAACTGGACAACCGGCAGCGTGACCGGCATGCGGAACCGGATACCACCACCCCTGCGGACGAGGCGGCACTTTCGGCATTCAACACGTCATATGCCGACTGGATCGACCAGATTCGGTTGCTGGGCCGGTTGGAGGGCCGTGATAACTTCACACGCAACCTGATCATCGGCCAGTTTGGGCTCAACCTTACACCGGACGTTCGTGAAGCCCTGATCGAGGCCAACCGCAACCTGATCGATACCATTGATGCGGAAAACACACTCGTAGCGCTCGCGCTTGTGGATGAATACGGCTTTGATCAACTGCACGCCGCATCGTCCCGTCTGACGGGGTCAATCACAGGGTTGGTCCACCACGGCGGCACGACGGAGGAGCGCCGCACACTTCTGACCGCAATTGAACCGCTGGCACTCAGCGGCCAGTATTCGGGGCAACAATATGCCTTGATGTATGACCGGCTGGCAAAGAGGGAGGGACGTCCGCAGCGCTATGGTACGCAGTCGGAATGCGTTGGCGGCCGGTTGGAAATCTATACGCTGGAAAATGAAGACCTGGTGGATGACTGGCGCGATCAGGTTGGCTTGGGACCCGTGCAGCCCTATCTCGCGCTTCTGCGTCAAACCTATGGCGAAACCTGCTAGCCCCGGCCCCGCTGCCTCGCCCGCATCTCCCGCCATTTCGCCAGCCGCTCGCCGATTGCGGCTTCACGGCCCCGCTCGGTCGGCACGTAGTAGACTGGCCGGCCCTTCACCCCTTCCGGGAAATAGTCCTGCCCGGAAAAACCGCCCTCGGCGTCATGATCATACGCATAGCCCTCGCCATAGCCCTCAGCCTTCATCAGCTTCGTGGGCGCGTTGAGGATGTGTTTGGGCGGTGGCAGGGAGCCCGTCTCGCTCGCGGCCTTTCTGGCGGCCCTGTAGGCGTTATACCCCGCACTCGACCTCGGTGCGCAGGCGAGATGGACGACAGCCTGTGCCAGCGCCAGCTCGCCTTCCGGTGATCCGAGGAAATCATAGGTCTCCTTGGCCGCTAGCGCCGCGTGAATGGCGGTGGGGTCGGCCAGGCCGATATCCTCATTCGCCATCCGCACCAGACGCCGGGCCAGAAACAGCGGGTCTTCGCCGCCTTCCAGCATCCGCGCCAGCCAGTACAGCGCCGCATCAGGGTCCGAGCCGCGCACTGATTTGTGCAGGGCGGAAATCAGATTGTAATGCTCGTCCCGGTCGCGGTCATAGACTGGCGCGCGGCGTTGCAGATAGGTGGCCAGGTCCTCCCGCGCCAATGGCTTATCCCGGTCCAGAGAAAACAATTCCTCGGCGAGGTTAAGCAGATAGCGACCATCGCCATTGGCCAGATCCAGAACCGCAGACCGGGCCTCCGGTGTCACCGGCAGTTTGCGCCCGGTTTCGGCCTCAGCCCGCTGGAGCAGCAATTCGAGGCTGTCCGCTTCCAGCCGTTTCAGCACAAGCACCTGGGCGCGCGACAGCAGCGCCGCATTGAGTTCGAAACTCGGATTCTCGGTCGTCGCCCCGACCAGCGTGATAATGCCCTCTTCCACCACCGGCAGGAAGCCGTCCTGCTGGGCCCGGTTGAAACGGTGGATTTCGTCCACAAACAGCAAGGTTCCCCGGCCCGCCTGCCGCCGCGCCCGCGCACGGTCAAATGCCTTCTTGAGGTCGGCCACGCCGGAAAACACAGCCGACAAGGGCTCGAATTCCAGACCGGATTCCTCTGCCAGCAGCCGTGCAATCGTGGTTTTGCCAACCCCTGGCGGGCCCCACAGAATGATGGAGGCAAAGCGTTTCTGCGCCCGCATCCGCGCTATCGGCCCCTCGCCTTTCAGGAGGTGATCCTGCCCCACCACCTCATCCAGCGTTTTCGGACGCAGCCGGTCGGCCAGCGGACGCGGCGCATCATCTTCCAGACCGGCAGCTTCAAAAAGTGAGCTCATCAGAGTAGTCTATCCTGCAACGGGAAGGGACGCACCATGAAGAAAACGGTCGCACCATATCTGAGTGTGCGTGACGGCGCAGCCGCCATCGCATTCTATAAAACGGCTTTCGGGGCCGAGGAACTCGAACGCTTCGATCATGAGGGCAAGCTGGGCCATGCCACCTTGCGCATCAATGATCATCTCCTCATGCTCGCCGATGAATTTCCCGAAATGGAAGACATGACCGGTAATGTCGCGCCGCCCACGCTGGGCGGCCGTACCACTTTCACCATCAATCTGACGGTCGATGATGCCGACAAATGGTTCGACCGCGCCATCAAGGCCGGAGCCACCGCAATTCGCCCGGTCACCGATGAATTCTTCGGCCGCCACGGCAAGCTGCGCGATCCATTCGGTCATGTCTGGAGCGTGGTGACGCTGAAACAGGAACGCCAGGGCTAAAGCTGGAGATTGGCTTCCTGACGGCGGCCGCGGCGTTCAATCGCGATGGGCCAGGATTTGAGATCATCCTGCCCGTCCAGCAAGCGCTCGATATCCTCAATCTCGTCAATACGGGCATCCAGAAGCTCCAGCACCCGGTCACCGGGGCGGAAGCCGAAATAGTCCGCCGCCGAGCCGCGCTGCACGGACAGCACCACGACCCCGCGCGCAAAGGGATCGAATCCGACCTCCTGATTGAAGGCGGGCGAGAGCTCGACCAGCTCCATTCCGGCCAGCGGATTGCGCCCCTCGATCACGCGGCGGGCCGGTTCGGCCTCACCTGGAGCGACCTCGACCGGCACCTCCACCTCGATGCGATCCCCGTTCCGCAGGATCGCAAAGCGGGAGGCCTCGCCAATGGCCCGTGTCGCATAGCGGAAGCGCGCGCCCGGCTCGTCATTCACATCGACATCATCAATGGCGAGCACGATATCCCCCTGCCGCAATCCGGCCGCGTCCGCCGCGGCACCGGGATAGATATCCGAGACCAGCGCTCCGCGTGGCCGGTCCAGACCGAGCGAATTGGCAATTTCCCCGGTCACGGTTTGCAGACGCGCGCCCAGCCAGGGCTGGATCAGCTCGCCCTCGGTCAGGGCGGCATCAACAACCCGGCGGACCATTTCAACGGGGATGGCAAATCCGATCCCGTTCGATCCGCCCGACCGTGAATAGATCGCCGAATTCACGCCAATCAGCGACCCGTCCATATTGATCAAAGCGCCACCCGAATTACCCGGATTGATGGCCGCATCGGTCTGGATGAAGAAGGCAAAGTCCGAGACCCCGACTTCAGTCCGCGCCAATGCAGAGACGATGCCTGATGTCACGGTCTGACCCACACCGAAGGGATTGCCGATCGCCAGCACCAGATCACCGATCTCGGCTGTGCCGGGCCGTGCCAGAGGCATGGCCGGAAGCGGCTCATCCGTGACGATGCGCAAAACCGCCAGATCGGTCTGCTCATCCGCAATCAGGATTTCGGCGTCAAATTCCCGCCGGTCATTCAGCACAATGCGCAATTCATCCGCGCCCTGCACGACATGATTGTTGGTGACCACGACACCGGTGGAATCCACGATCACACCCGAGCCGAGCGATCCCTGCTGGCGCGGACCCTGCTGGCCGAAAAAGCGGTTGAAGAAGGGATCCATCTGCCGCTGTACAGTGCGGGTCGAATAGACATTGACGACCGCTGGCGCCGCCTGCCGCACGACCGGCGCGAAGGAGAGCTGCATCTGCGCCTGGCTGTCCGGCACTTCGCGGAAACTGTCATCGGCCAGTGTTTCACTCATGGCCGGCGTTTCGGCCGCCACCTCGCCCGCCGTGGACGCATCCGTCTGAACCGGATCTACCGGGTCATCCTGCGCCTGGCAGGCGGACGTGAACAGGGCTGCAGCTGTCAGGACTGAAAGCGCAAAACGTGTCATCGCGTCTCTCCGGTTTTCGTTTTGATCACTAGATAGGAAAAAGGCGGCTTCCGTAAAGAAGCCGCCTTGCAATGAATTCGCCATGAATTGAAGATTACTCTTCAGCAAACTCTTCCATTTCAGCCAAGCGGGCACGATCACCGGCACCGCGGGCGGCCGGATCACGGTCCACCAGCTCGATCACAGCCATCGGCGCATTGTCGCCATGACGGAAGCCGGCTTTCAGAACGCGTGTATAGCCGCCATTGCGCTCGGCATAGCGCGGGCCCAGCGTTTCAAACAGCTTGCCGACCTGCTCGACATTGCGGACCTTGGAGATGGCCTGACGGCGGGCATGCAGATCACCACGCTTTGCGAGCGTGATCAGCTTGTCCATGAAAGGCTTCATTTCCTTGGCTTTGGGAAGTGTGGTGACGATCTGCTCATGTTCAATGAGCGAGGCCGCCATGTTGGCAAACATGGCCTTGCGGTGCGAAGTGGTGCGACCGAGTTTGCGATGAGCGATGCCGTGACGCATGGCGGTTTCTCCAAAAGTGTCAGATCAGGGGGATTTCACAATCGCCGTGACTAGACGTTTTCCTCATATTTCTTGGCAAGATCCTCGATGTTCTCCGGCGGCCAGTTCGGCGCTTCCATACCCAGATGCAGACCCATCTGGGCGAGAACTTCCTTGATCTCGTTGAGCGATTTGCGGCCGAAATTCGGAGTCCGCAGCATTTCTGCCTCGGATTTCTGAATCAGGTCGCCGATATAGACGATATTGTCGTTCTTCAGGCAGTTCGCCGAACGGACCGACAATTCCAGCTCGTCCACTTTCTTGAGAAGCGCCGGGTTGAAGTCGAGTTCGGGACGATCATCCTCTGCCGGGCGGGCCTCGACGGCCTCCTCGAAGTTGATGAAGATCTGGAACTGGTCCTGGAGAATGCGCGCGGCAAAGGCCACCGCATCTTCCGGCGTGACCGTGCCATCGGTCTCGATGTCAAGCACCAGCTTGTCATAGTCCAGGACCTGACCTTCACGGGTGTTTTCCACGCGATAGGCCACGCGCTTGACCGGGCTGTAGAGCGAGTCGATGGCGATCAGGCCGATCGGCGCATCTTCCGGACGGTTGCGCTCGGCCGGGACATAGCCCTTGCCGCTGTCGACGGTCAGCGTGAAACGGATTTCAGCGCCCTCGTCCAGCGTACAGATGACGTGGTCCTTGTTGACGATCTCGACGTCTGCGGTTTCCTCGATGTCGGCCGCGGTGACTTCACCCGGACCGGACTTGCGGAGCACAACGCGCTTCTCACCCTCATTGTGAACGCGGAGGGCAACACCCTTCAGGTTCAGAACGATATCGGTGACGTCTTCACGCACGCCCGGAATGGAAGAAAACTCGTGCACAACGCCATCAATCTGCAGCGAGGTGATCGCCGCGCCCTGAAGCGAGGACAGCAGTACACGGCGCAACGCATTGCCCAGAGTCATGCCAAAGCCGCGCTCCAGCGGTTCGGCGATGATGGTGGCACTGCGTTCCGGATCGTGCCCCGGCTTCACCTCGGGCTTCATCGGACGAATGAGTTCTTGCCAGTTCTTCTCGATCACGGGTTAAACCCCTTCTTTCGCGCGCCAGGCCGGACCTCCGGTGGCGCGAATTCTCAATTTTCTGACGCCCCCGGCGGGAGATCAGACCCGGCGGCGTTTCGGCGGCCGGCAACCATTGTGCGGGATCGACGTCACATCACGGATAGATGTGATGGTCAGACCGACGGCCTGCAGGGCGCGGAGTGCCGATTCGCGTCCCGAACCCGGACCGGAAACGTTGACTTCCAGCGTCTTCATGCCGTGATCCATCGCCTTCTTGGCCGCTTCTTCCGCCGCGATCTGGGCAGCATAAGGCGTCGACTTGCGCGACCCCTTGAAGCCATTGGCCCCGGCCGTCGACCAGGAAATGGTGTTGCCCTGCGCGTCGGTGATGGTCACCTTCGTATTGTTGAAGCTCGCGCTGACGTGAGCCACGCCTGACGTGATATTCTTCCGCTCGCGGCGTTTGATGCGTTCTGGTGCTTTTGCCATGACTTGGCCGCCCTATTTCTTCTTGCCGGCAATCGGCTTGGCCGGGCCCTTGCGGGTCCGGGCATTGGTGTGCGTGCGCTGGCCGCGAACGGGCAGGCCACGGCGATGCCGCAGGCCCCGATAGTTACCAAGGTCCATGAGACGCTTGATATTCACAGCCACTTCGCGGCGGAGATCTCCCTCCACCGTAAAGTCACGGTCAATGGTTTCGCGGATCTGGATGACTTCCGCGTCCGAGAGTTCGTTGACACGCCGTTCAGAGGCAATGCCGACTTTCTCGCAAATTTCTTTCGCCTTCGCGGGACCGATCCCGTGAATGTAGCGAAGCGCGATTTCAACGCGCTTGTTCGTCGGAATGTTGACGCCGGCGATACGGGCCACAATGCTCTCCTTAACTCAAATCGCGCCACTCACAGACGGTGAAACCACCCCGGCAGATCGCCGGACGAGGCAACGCCGCCCTTTTTCGCGAAGGGCGCTATCTATATTGTCCGCACACCCCCCGTCAACCGGGGAGATTGCGGGATTTCATCAATCGTCGAGAGCTGTTGCAATCGCAGCGGAAACCGCTTCGATTGACCCCATGCCATCAACGTCCACAACCTTGCCCGATGCCGCATAGTACGGAATCAATGGCGCAGTTTGCGTTTCATAGGCCTCAAGGCGCACCTTGAAGGCCTCCACCGTGTCGTCAGCGCGGCCTTCTTCCTCGGCGCGCTTCGCCATACGGCGGACCAGTTCGTCCTTGTCGACCACCAGGCGGATCACCCGGTCGACCTGCGTACCGCGAGCAGCGAGCGCCTTGTCCAGCGCTTCAGCCTGCGCAACGGTGCGCGGAAATCCGTCAAAGATCGCCCCGCCGGCCTTTTCGGCTTCCGGCAGGCGCTCCTCGATCAACTCGATCACGATCCCGTCCGAAACGAGATTTCCGCCATCCATGACAGCTGCAACCCGGTTGCCCAGCTCGGTCCCCGCCGACCGTGCCGCGCGCAGCATGTCGCCGGTCGACAGCTGAACCCAGCCGCGCTGGTCAACCAGACGCTTGGCCTGGGTTCCCTTGCCGCATCCGGGAGGGCCGAACAGAACCAGATTCATCGGTTACGGCCCCGGAGCTTCTGCTTCTTGATCAGACCTTCATACTGGTGTGCCAGCAGGTGGGACTGAATCTGGGTCACGGTGTCCATGGCCACCGAGACGATAATCAGGATGGACGTGCCCCCCAGAGCGAAGGTCACCGCCCCTGCCGCACCGGCGGTCAAAAGCTCGGGGATCAGAACAACGACCGCGAGATAGAGTGCGCCGATCATGGTGAGGCGCGTCAGCACATAGTCGAGATACTCTGCCGTGCGCTTGCCCGGACGGATGCCCGGAAGGAAGCCGCCATATTTGCGGAGATTTTCGGCCACTTCCTCGGGATTGAAAACAATCGAGGTGTAGAAGAAGGCAAAGAAAATCACCATCGCACCATAGAGCGCGATGAACAGCGGCTGTCCGCGGCCGAGTTGCGCCGCAATCAGCTGCAGCCAGTCCGGACCGGTGGTCGCCCACATATTCGCAACGGTCGTCGGCAGCAGCAGGAGCGAAGTGGCAAAGATCGCCGGGATCACGCCCGCCGTGTTCAGCTTCAGCGGCAGAAAAGAGGTGTCACCTCCAACCATGCGCTGGCCCTGTTGACGCTTCGGATACTGAACCAGAAGCCGGCGCTGCGACCGCTCGATAAAGACCACGAAGGCAAAGGTCGCCAACATCAGGGCGATGATGCCCAGAAGCGCGCCACCCGAAATCTGACCCTGGCGGGCCTGTTCGAACAGGCTGTAGATCAGCCCGGGCACAACAGCGACAATGCCGGTAAAGATGATCAGGGAGATGCCGTTTCCGACCCCACGGGACGTGATCTGCTCGCCCATCCACATCAACAGCATGGTGCCGCCGACAAAGGTCAGCGTCGTGGACACGAGGAAGAAAAGCCCCGGATTCAGGGCTACAGTCTGCCCGTTCACACCCGGCTGCATCATCGACATGGCAATCGCACCACCCTGCACCGCCGCCAGAAGCACGGTCAGATAACGCGAGTACTGGTTGATCTGCTTGCGGCCCTGCTCGCCACCTTCCTTCTTCAGCTTCTCCAGCGATGGCACGGTCGCCGCCATCAGCTGCATGATGATTGAAGCGGAAATGTAAGGCATCACATTCAGGGCAAAAATCGCCATCCGCTCGACGGCACCGCCGGAGAAGATATTGAAAACGCCCACAACGCCGCCAGCCTGGCTGTCAAACACGGCCTGGTACTGGACCGGGTCGATCCCGGGAACAGGAATATAGGTGCCGAGACGATAGGCCACGAGAACGGCCAGGGTGAAGAATATCCGTTGCTGCAGCTCTTTGGCCTTCGCGAAGGACGCGAAGTTGATGTTTGATGCAAGCTGTTCAGCAGCAGAAGCCATGGCCTATCCTCGTGATCCGCTGATTACTCAGCAGCCTTGTCAGAGTTCTTGGCCTTTGGCGCCACGACGGTGATCTTGCCACCGGCTTTCTCGACAGCCTCGATGGCGGTCTTGGTCGCGCCTGCGACCGTGATCTCTACTTTGGACTTCAGCTCGCCTTTCGCAAGGAGGCGGACGCCATCCTTTGCACGGCGAACCAGGCCGGCTGCGATCAGCACATCGGCATCGATCGGCTTCTTGGCATCGATCTTCTTGTCGGCAATCGCCTTTTCCAGACGGCCTATATTCACCTCTGCAAATGCCAAGCGGTTCGGCTTGTTGAAGCCCCGCTTCGGCAGACGCATGTGAAGCGGCATCTGACCGCCTTCAAAGCCCTTGATCGCCACGCCCGAGCGCGCTTTCTGACCCTTGACGCCGCGGCCGCCGGTCTTGCCCTTGCCGGAGCCGATACCGCGGCCCACACGGGTGCGGGTCTTGGTCGAGCCGGCATTATCGCGCAATTCATTGAGACGCATAACTCATTCTCCTTCAAGGAGTGGCCTGAGGCCTACTCCCCGACGATTTCCACCATGTGCGAGACCTTGCGGATCATTCCGCGGACTGCAGGTGTATCTTCCAGTTCGCGCACGCGGCCGATCTTGTTCAGACCGAGGCCAACGAGCGTTTTTTGCTGATCCTGCGGGCGCCGGATGGCGCTACCGGTTTGCCGGACCTTGAGGGTTTTCTTGGCAGCCATCTGACGCCCCTATCCTTCCAGAGATTCCGGAGCCGAAGCGCCATCATTCCGGCGATTGACCAGGTCAGCCACCTTCATGCCACGCTTGGCCGCAATCGAACGCGGGCTCTTCTGATGCTTGAGGGCATCAAACGTCGCGCGGATCATATTGTAAGGGTTCGAGGACCCGGTCGATTTCGCGACCACATCCTGAACGCCCAGGGTTTCCAGAACAGCCCGCATCGGACCGCCGGCAATCACGCCGGTTCCCGGAGGGGCGGCGCGCAGCACGACCTTGCCGGCGCCATGACGTCCGGGCGCGTCGTGATGAAGCGTCCGGCCTTCACGCAGCGGAATGCGGACCATCGACTTCTTGGCCTCTTCCGTTGCCTTGCGGATCGCTTCCGGCACTTCGCGGGCCTTGCCCTGACCGAAGCCGACGCGGCCCTTCTGGTCACCGACCACGACGAGTGCGGCAAACTGGAAGTTCCGGCCACCCTTCACCGTCTTGGCGACGCGATTGATGTGCCCCAGCTTGTCGACGATTTCGTCCTGCTGGTCCTCATCCCGGTCGCGGCGGCGGCCGCGGCCGCGATTTTCTTCATTACGAGCCATCAACCGCTCCCTTAAAAGTTCAATCCACCTTCACGAGCCGCTTCGGCCAAAGCCTTGATGCGTCCGTGAAAGATGAAACCGCCGCGATCAAAGACGACGTCCTTGATGCCGGCTTTTGTGGCGCGCTCTGCCAGGCGTTTGCCGACGCTTGCAGCCGCTTCAACATTCGCACCGGATTCTTTCGAATCCTTCTCGGCGGTCGAGGCCGCAGCGAGTGTGACGCCCTGCTGATCGTCGATCAGTTGCGCATAGATGTGCTTCGACGAGCGGAAAACCGTAAGACGCGGCCGGCCGTTCGAGACTTTCTTGCGCAGCTTGCTGCGGTTTCGCAGCGCGCGGCGCTTCATTTTTTCGCGTGAGCTCAACATCGTATTTGCGCCTACTTCTTCTTGCCTTCTTTGCGGCGGACATATTCACCCTGATAGTGAACGCCCTTGCCCTTGTAGGGCTCCGGCGGACGGTATCCGCGAATTTCCGCTGCAACCTGGCCAACCATCTGCTTGTCAGCCCCGCTGACAATAACTTCCGTCGGCTTCGGAGCCTGGATCTGAATGCCCTGGGGCGGCTCATAGACCACATCGTGGCTGAAACCGAGTGCCAGCTTCAGGCTGGACCCCTGCATCTGTGCCCGGTACCCGACGCCTTGCAGCTCCAACGTCTTGTTGAAGCCTTCGGTGACGCCCGTCATCATGTTGGCGATCAGCGCACGGGTCATGCCCCACATGGCACGAGCGCGTTTGCTCTCGTCCACGGGCTTGACTTCAATGCCCTCATCGCCATGCGACAGGGTGACGTCTTCCACTGCAGTCAGGCTCAACTCGCCCTTCGGACCCTTCAGCGTCAGCGCACGTCCATTGAGGCGGACCTCAACACCGGAACCAACAGCAATCGGGAGCTTTCCGATACGTGACATGATCGTTCTCCCTAGCTGACCCTGCAGAGGATTTCGCCGCCGACATTCTGTTCACGAGCAGCAGCATCGGACATCACACCCATGGGGGTGGAGACAATCGCGATACCAAGACCGTTCGAGACCAGCGGGAGATCCTTCACTTTGGAATACACACGGCGGCCCGGCGTCGAGATCCGGCGGATCTCGGCGATAACAGGCTCGCCCTCGAAATACTTCAGTTCGATTTCGAACTCGCGCTTGCCATCGGCATGCTCGATTTCGGAATAGCCCCGGATGAAGCCTTCCGTCTGGAGCACATCCAGCACGCGCTTGCGAAGATTTGATGCCGGTGTTGCGACAGTCGTCCGGTTACGCATCAGCGCGTTCCGGATACGTGTCAGCATATCACCGAGGGGATCGTTCATAGACATGGTTCAATCTCTCCCGATCACCAGCTCGACTTGACCATGCCGGGGATGAACCCGCTCGAGGCCAGGTCGCGCAACGCGATCCGCGACATTTTCAGCTTGCGGTAGAACCCGCGCGGACGGCCCGAGATTTCGCAACGGTTGCGGAACCGGGTCGGCGCGGAATTCCGTGGCAATGCGGCCAGCTTCAGCTGAGCAGCAAAACGCTCCTCAACCGGCTTGGACGTATCACGGGCCATAGCCTTGAGCTCGGCCCGCTTGGCCGCATACCGCTCGGCAAGCTTCTTGCGTTTGCGGTTCCGCTCGACAGCACTTGTCTTCGCCATTTACTTCCTCCTGCGTGCGGAACCCTGACGGTACCGCTCTCCTGTTGCGTCAGTTCGAAAACGGGAAATCGAACTCGGCCAACAGGGCTTTCGCTTCTTCATTGGTTTGCGCGGTCGTACAGACCACAATGTCCATCCCCCGGATCTTCTCGACCTTGTCGTAGTCGATCTCGGGAAACACGATGTGCTCTTTCAGGCCCATGGCGTAGTTGCCACGGCCATCGAAGCTCTTTCCGTTCAGGCCGCGGAAGTCGCGAACGCGCGGCAGCGCAATCGTGACCAAGCGGTCCAGAAATTCATACATGCGGTCCTGGCGCAGCGTGACCTTCACACCAACATCCTGGCCTTCGCGCAGCTTGAAGCCGGCGATCGACAGGCGCGACTTGGTCTTGACCGGCTTTTGCCCGGCAATGCGCTGCAAATCCTCATAGGCACCGTTGATCTTCTTGGAATCCTGGGCAGCTTCGCCCACGCCCATATTGATCACGACCTTCTCGATCCGCGGGATCTGCATCGGATTCGTGTAGCCGAATTTCTCTTTCAGCCGGTCACGGATCTCTTCGCGGTATTTCGCGCGCAGACGCGGTTGGTATTCTTTCACATCAGCCATCGATGACCTCACCGGATTTCTTGGCCACGCGGACCTTGCGGTCGCCTTCCATCTTGAAGCCGACGCGGGTGGCTTCACCCGACTTCGGATCCGCCAGAGCCACGTTGGAGACGTGGATCGGCGCTTCCTTGGTCTCGATACCGCCAGCAGACGTCTGCGTGGGGCGCTGGTGGCGCTTCACGATATTGACGCCGCGGACGATGACGCGGTTTTCGGCCGGCATCACACGGACGATTTCGCCCGTCTTGCCCTTGTCGCGGCCCGCGAGGACAACGACCTTGTCGCCCTTTTTGATCTTCGCAGCCATGGCTACAGCACCTCCGGAGCCAGCGACACGATCTTCATGTGGTTCTTGGCGCGAAGCTCGCGCGGAACCGGTCCGAAAATACGGGTGCCGATCGGCTCTTCATTATTGTTCACCAGGACAGCCGCATTGGAGTCGAAGCGGATAACCGATCCGTCCTTGCGTTTGATGTCCTTGGCCACACGCACCACAACGGCGCGGCGGACTTCACCTTTTTTGACGCGGCCGCGCGGGATCGCTTCCTTGACCGACACCACAATGATGTCGCCCACATGAGCGTAACGCCGCTTGGCACCGCCGAGTACCTTGATGCACTGCACACGGCGGGCACCGGAATTATCGGCAACGTCCAGATTAGTTTGCATCTGGATCATAACGATCCTCCTTCAGGGTCATCCCCCGGAACGCTTATGCGTCCGCGGATACGACCTCCCACCGTTTCAGTTTCGACTTGGGTGCGCATTCCTGAATAAAGGTCTGATCACCCACTTTGAGGCCATTGGCCTCATCATGTGCGTGGTAACGCTTGGAGCGGCGAACCGTCTTGCGGAGCAGTGGATGCAGAAAGGTCCGCTCCACTTTCACGACGACAGTCTTGTCACCCTTGTCGCTCACCACGACGCCTTGCAATACGCGCTTGGGCATCGCCTAGCTCCCTTGTCCGGCCTGAGCGACCCGCTGGGCCTGGATCGTCTGGATACGCGCAATATTGCGGCGCACCTGACGAACGCGGGCCGTGTTTTGCAACTGACCCGAGGCCTGCTGGAAGCGCAGGTTGAATTGTTCTTTTTTCAGCTTCAGGAGCTCGTCCTTCAGCTGATCGTCGCTCAGTGCGCGAACATCAACAGCGTCCATGACACTCACTCCTATTCACCAATCCGTGCGACGATTTTCGTCTTCACCGGCAGTTTGGCGGCGCCAAGAGACAGCGCTTCACGCGCAACATTCTCGGGCACACCGTCAATCTCGAACATGATCCGGCCGGGCTTGACGCGGGCGGCCCAGAATTCCGGCGCCCCCTTACCCTTACCCATCCGGACTTCCGTCGGTTTCTTCGACACAGGCACATCCGGGAAAATCCGGATCCAGACCCGGCCGGCCCGCTTCATGTGGCGGGTAATCGCCCGGCGGGTGGCTTCGATCTGGCGTGCTGTGACGCGCTCTGGCTCCATGGCCTTGAGGCCATAGGATCCGAAATTCAGCGTAAAGCCGCCCTTGGCCGCGCCTTTGATGCGGCCTTTGTGCGCCTTGCGGAACTTGGTGCGTTTTGGTTGAAGCATGTTTTCGCTCCGTCGTCCCTATTGCTTAAGCCGCCCGGTTGCCGCTGCCCTGACGGGCACGCTGCTCACCGGATTCCTGAAGACGGCGCTCGGAGGCCATCGGGTCATGCTCCAGGATCTCGCCTTTGTAGATCCAGACCTTGATCCCGATAATACCCATCGCCGTCGAGGCTTCTGCGGTTCCATAATCGATATCGGCGCGCAGAGTGTGCAGCGGCACCGAACCTTCCTGATACTGCTCGACGCGCGCAATCTCGGCACCGCCAAGACGGCCGCCACAGATCACCTTGCAGCCCTTGGCGCCCATGCGCATCGCGGTCTGCAGCGAGCGTTTCATGGCGCGGCGGAAAGCCACACGGCGTTCCAGCTGCTGGGCAATCGATTCCGCAACCAGCGTGGCGTCGATCTCCGGCTTGCGCACCTCGACCAGGTTGAGGAAGACCTCACCCTTGACGATTTGCTGGAGGGCCCGGCGGATCACTTCGATATCCGCGCCCTTCTTGCCGATCACAACACCCGGACGCGCCGTATAGACGGTCACGGTGCACTTCTTGTGCGGACGCTCGATGACGATCTTGGACACGCTGGCATTCTTCAGACGCTTGCGCAGCATGTCACGGATCTTGATATCCTCATGGAGGAGATCGGCATATTCACCGGTATTCGCGTACCAGCGCGATTCCCAGGTGCGATTGATGCCGAGCCGCAGCCCGATCGGATTGACCTTCTGACCCATCAGGCGGCCTCCTCAACTTCACGAACAATGATTGTCAGCTCGGAAAACGGCTTCAGCACCTTCGCAGCACGGCCACGGGCCCGTGCGCGGAAGCGCTTCATCACCAGATTCTTGCCGACATAGGCTTCCGAAACGATCAGGCTGTCGATATCGAGGCCATGATTGTTTTCGGCATTGGCAATTGCACTGTCGAGGATCTTCAGAACATCCTTGGCAATACGCTTGCGGGAAAACTCGAGGATCGCCCGTGCATTCTCGACCTTTTTGCCCCGGATCGACTGGGCAACCAGGTTCAGCTTCTGGCCACTGATACGGATCATCGTCTGCTTCGCGCGCGCTTCATTGTCAGCGACGCGGCGCAGATTCTTGCCGTTCTCGTCTCTTTGGCGTGCCTGGGTCATCATCAGCCCCTTCTCGCCTTCTTGTCCGCCGCGTGACCGTGATAGGTCCGGGACGGAGAGAATTCACCGAGCTTGTGGCCAACCATGTCCTCGGTCACGAGCACCGGGATGAACTTGCTGCCATTGTGGACCTGAAAGGTCAGGCCCACGAATTGCGGCATGATCGTCGAACGGCGCGACCAGGTCTTGATCGGCTTCTTGCGGCCTTCAGCGTGGGACGCTTCGGCCTTCTTGAGGAGGTATCCGTCTACAAACGGACCTTTCCAGACTGAACGCGGCATATCTAACGCGCTCCCTTAGCGTGACTTGCGCTGATGGCGCGAGCGGAGGATGAACTTGTCGGTAGCCTTGTTTTTGCGGGTCTTGCGGCCCTTTGTGGGCTTGCCCCAAGGTGTTACCGGGTGACGGCCGCCTGACGTCCGGCCTTCGCCGCCGCCATGCGGGTGATCGATCGGGTTCATGGCAACACCACGAACCGCCGGACGCTTGCCCATATAGCGCTTGCGGCCAGCTTTACCGAGATTCTGGTTCATGTGGTCCGGGTTGGAGACAGCTCCGACCGTTGCGACACACATTTCCGGGATGGCACGAAGCTCCCCCGAGTTGAGCCGAACCTGAGCGTAACCGCCATCGCGGCCGACCAGTTGGGCATAGCCCCCGGCGGAACGCGCGATCTGACCGCCCTTGCCCGGCTTCATCTCCACATTGTGGACGATGGTGCCGACCGGCATGGACTTCAGCGGCATGCAATTACCCGGCTTCACATCAACGCGGTTGCCGGAAACGACAACGTCGCCTTCTGACAGACGCTGTGGCGCCAGGATATAGGACTTCTCGCCATCGGCATATTCGATCAGCGCGATGAAAGCGGTCCGGTTCGGGTCATATTCCAGGCGCACAACCGTTGCTTCGACATCATGCTTGTTCCGCTTGAAGTCGACTTTGCGATAGAGCGTCTTGGCACCCCCGCCCTGACGGCGGGCAGTGATCCGGCCCGTATTGTTGCGGCCACCCTTCTTGGTCTTGCCCTCAACGAGGCTTTTTTCCGGACGGCCCTTGTGGAGACCTTCCCGATCGACCAGCACCAGGGCACGGCGGCCCGGTGAGGTGGGATTGTATGTTTTAAGCGCCATGGTCCTAGAGCCCCGTGGTCACGTCAATCGAGTCGCCTTCAGCGAGCGTCACGATTGCTTTTTTCATGTCCGAGCGCCGGCCAACCTGGCCACGGAAACGCTTGGTCTTGCCTTTCAGGCGCAGCGTATTCACCGCCGTCACCTTCACTTTGAACAGAGCTTCCACCGCTTCAGCGATTTCCGTCTTGGTCGCGGTCAGCGGAACGCGGAACACCACCTTGCCGTCTTCCGACAACAGCGTGGCCTTTTCCGTGATCACCGGACCCAGGATCGCGTCATAGTGGCGGGCTTCAACTGCAACCTTGGCCATTATGCTGTCTCCTTGGCGGCAAAGCGCTCATGGATTTTCTCGACAGCCGCCTTGGTCAGAACCAGCTGGTCATGACGCAGGACGTCATAAACATTCAGGCCCTGCGCCGGCAGAACGTCGATGTGCGGGATGTTGCCAGCGGCCTTCGCGAAATTCGCGTCCACCGTGTCACCATCAATGATCAGTGCATTGCTGAGATTCAGCTTTGCGAAGGCGTCACGCACCTTTTTGGTCTTGGCGTCCTTCATCACCGCCTCATCAACGATGATCAGCGATTCAGAACCGGCCTTCGACGACAGGGCGTGCTTCAAAGCCAGGGCGCGGACCTTTTTCGGAAGATCATGCGCATGGCTGCGGACGCGCGGTCCGTGAGCCTTGCCACCACCGACAAAAATCGGTGCACGGCGGTTACCGTGTCGGGCACCACCGCCACCCTTCTGGCGGCCGAATTTCTTGCCGGTGCGCGACACTTCGTTGCGCTCCTGAGCCTTGTGCGTACCAGCCTGGCGGCGTGCCAGCTGCCACTTCACGACACGCTGCAAGAGATCGGCGCGGACCTCGTCAATGCCGAAAACGGCATCGTCGAGCTCGACAGCACCCGCATCCTTTGCGGCGAGGGTCTTTACATCGACCTTCATGATTGGGACTCCTCATCGCCTGCAGCACCCTCAGCCGGAGCACCTTCAGCGGTCATTTCTGCTTCCGGGGAAGCGGGCTCTTCATTGGCCGGAGCAGCATCTTCCATCGCCTTGCGGATCGCGCCCGGCAGCGGCAGCTCGAAATCGCCTGCGCCCTTGACGGCATCGCGGATCTCGACCCACGAACCGGCGGAACCCGGAACCGCACCGCGTACCAGAAGATAACCATCCTCGGCATCGACGCGGACAACTTCGAGATTCTGGACCGTGATGCGCGCATCGCCGAGATGGCCCGCCATCTTCTTGCCCTTGAACACCTTGCCCGGATCCTGACACTGGCCGGTCGAACCGTGCGAGCGGTGCGAGATCGACACGCCGTGCGTTGCCCGCAGACCGCCGAAATTCCAGCGCTTCATGGCACCGGCAAAACCCTTACCAATGCTCTTGCCGGCGACATCGACCTTCTGGCCCGGCACAAAGTGCTCGGCCGTCAGTTCCGAGCCCGGCTCGATCAGATTATCTTCGGAAACGCGGAATTCGATCACGCGCTTCTTCGGCTCGACTTCCGCCTTGGCGAAATGGCCGCGCATGGCCTTGGATGTGCGCTTGGCCTTTGCCTTGCCCGCACCCAGTTGCAGCGCCACATAACCGTCGCGGTCAGCGGTCCGCTGAGCCACAACCTGGCAATTGTCGAGTTGCAGAACGGTCACCGGAATGTGTGCGCCATCTTCGGCGAACACCCGGGTCATTCCGACCTTTTTTGCAATCAGCCCCGTGCGCATCACCTAGGCTCCCAGTTTGATCTCGACGTCCACACCGGCGGAGAGGTCGAGCTTCATCAGCGCGTCAACCGTCTGCGGGGTGGGATCGACAATGTCGAGGAGGCGTTTGTGAGTCCGGATTTCGAACTGCTCACGCGATTTCTTGTCGATGTGCGGGCCACGCAGCACCGTGAAACGCTCCATGCGCGTCGGCAGCGGGATCGGTCCGCGCACGTTGGCGCCGGTACGTTTCGCCGTCGATACGATCTCGCGCGCGGACGTGTCCAGGACGCGGTGATCGAATGCCTTGAGGCGAATGCGGATATTCTGCTGTGCCATCGTAGTTCGTCCACACAATTAAAGGCGCACAGAAAGGTGACTCAACCCGGTCACCCGTCGGCGCGCTAAAAACCAATTTGTTCGCTTCATGGGACTGCGTCTGCTGCAAAGCACCGCCAGTCCATTCACGAGGGGCGGGGTCTACCGGTCTGAGTCGCTTCCGTCAACACCCATAAGCGCTTTTCAGACACGAAAAACCGCTTTTGATGACAGTTTCTTGCAACCGCTCAAGACATACCCCCTTCCGGCACGAAAAAGGGGCGCTGCGGTGTGGCAGCGCCCCTGATCGGTCTTGTATGTGTTGTGGGTTTAGTCGGTGATCTTGGAGACCACGCCGGCGCCGACCGTGCGGCCGCCTTCGCGGATGGCGAAGCGCAGGCCCTGATCCATCGCGATCGGCGTGATCAGTTCAACGCTCAGCTCGGCATTATCGCCCGGCATCACCATTTCCGTACCCTCTTTCAGGGTCACAACACCCGTCACATCCGTCGTCCGGAAGTAGAATTGCGGGCGGTAATTGGTGAAGAATGGCGTGTGACGGCCACCCTCTTCCTTGGTCAGGATATAGGCTTCCGCCTCGAACTTCGCGTGCGGCGTGATCGAACCCGGCTTGGCCAGAACCTGGCCGCGCTCCACACCCTCACGGTCAATACCGCGCAAGAGCACGCCGACATTGTCGCCCGCCTGGCCCTGGTCCAGCAGCTTGCGGAACATCTCGACGCCCGTGCAGGTCGTCTTCACCGTGTCACGCACACCGACAATCTCGATCTCTTCGCCCACCTTCACAATGCCGCGCTCGATCCGGCCGGTCACAACCGTCCCCCGGCCCGAAATCGAGAACACATCCTCGATCGGCATCAGGAAAGGCAGGTCCACCGGACGCTCCGGGGTCGGGATATACTCATCCACAGCCGCCATCAGTTCGCGGATCTTGTCTTCGCCAATGGCATTGTCACGGCCTTCCAGCGCGGCCAGCGCCGAACCGGCAATGATCGGAATATCATCCCCCGGGAACTCATAGGAGGACAGAAGCTCGCGCACTTCCATCTCGACGAGCTCCAGGAGCTCCTCGTCATCCACCTGGTCAACCTTGTTCAGGAACACCACCAGAGCCGGAACACCCACCTGGCGGGCCAGAAGGATGTGCTCGCGCGTCTGCGGCATCGGGCCGTCCGCTGCGTTCACAACCAGAATCGCACCGTCCATCTGGGCCGCACCCGTGATCATGTTCTTCACATAGTCAGCATGGCCCGGGCAGTCGACGTGCGCATAGTGACGGTTCTCCGTCTCATACTCGACGTGTGCCGTCGAAATCGTGATCCCGCGGGCCTTCTCTTCCGGCGCAGCGTCAATCTGGTCATACGCCTTGAAATCACCGAAATACTTCGTGATCGCCGCCGTCAGCGTCGTCTTGCCATGGTCAACGTGACCAATCGTGCCAATGTTCGCGTGCGGCTTCGTCCGCTCAAACTTCTCCTTGGCCATGTCTCTTCTTCCTTGTGATCTGACCGAATACGGCACCGGGATCGGCGCGCATTAAAACTGAGCGCGGGGGATAACGTCCGCTTGTCATAAACGCAAGAGGCTTGCGGCAATCCATCTGCATAGACAGGCCGGGTGTGACACAGACAGCCTTCGTGCCGTTTATAAGGTCTGGCTTGCCTGACTCCTCAGACCCGCCAGCGCCCCGGCCCCGCCTGCCCCGTCTTGCTCCGGTTTAACCGGAGCATCTCGAACGAAAAGCATGGTTATCGAGATCCTCCGATCAAGTCGGAGGAAGACGGCAAGTATATTCGGGGAGTTATTGAGACTCATCTCCCCCGAACCCGCAAGGGTTCGGCAAGCGCGACCGCTCGCCCGCAGCGAAGTCCGTTTTGCTAATAATTTCAAACCCGTCAGCGCCCCAGCCTTGAGCGCGTTTCATGTGAGCACGGCCCGCAGCATCAGCGGTGGCAACAAGCGCCCGGGCCGCGCGCAGCGGAAACAAAAAGTCAGCCCCCGAACCCGCAAGGGTTCGGCAAGCGCGACCGCGCGCC
>WGNH01000046.1 GCA_016124665.1 Alphaproteobacteria bacterium
CGCCGTTCGCAAGGCCGTTGGATATTGTGTTAAGGCGGCGCTTCCCAACAAGGACTGCTCGCGTTCGGTGGACCCACCCCCGGAGCGTGTTGACTGCGTCACCGCATAAGACAATGCCGCAAACAGCGCCACCGCAATTAGGATCAGGAACAGGACGTTCCCGCTTTCCTTGTTTTTATGAGGCTGAACCATAATTCTCTCCACTCTTGTTAACCAAAACTACCTAAGAAATCCTTGATCTTTAAGACCTATCCACCGGAAGGTGGAGGATTTTCCACAGAAACCTTGTTGATTGTCAGCGACGCTGCCAATTGGGCATTTTTATCACATTCGCGGCCTACACAGAGTTTTTGCAGGCTCACCCGCCAACCGCTGCCCCCGTTTTGAACATGGCCCACCGCCTCACGAAATTGACCATAAAGGCTGGTACTGGGGGCTGTAATGATAATGGAGGACCCATTGGCCACGATATTCAGATCCTTATAAGCCTTTCCGGCCTCTTCGGCAAATGTCTTCACCTCTTCGGGAGAAATTGGCTTATCGCTAATTTTGGGCACGATTGGGACCAGGGCCTGCGCTTCCTTGACGGAATTGCGCAATTCGGTGAGTTGCTGCACCTTGATCGTGGCAAACATACTGGCTGCGGCTGCCACAGCCCAGGCAATCCCGGCCGCGATCAAGATTGTATGCCCCGCGCGTTCGGGCATTTTTTCCAGAAAAGCGTTCAAATCCCCGGCCAGCTTGGGATCGGCCAGTTTTTTCAAAACGCCCATATCGAAGGATTTAAAATCCATGAATCAGCCCTCATTATCCACAGCTATTTTAACCTAAAAATCGTTAAAATAAAATAACTTATGTGATTTTTAAGTGCTAAAGAGCAGGGGTTAGCCGCCGCCGCGGATCTTGACCCGGCCATCGGGGGCGATACCGGGCAGGACCTGGCCTTTAATTGTGCCGATCCCAGCCCCGTATGCCTGGGGAACGTAAGCTTCCCAGGTGACATGGCCGTCATTTACATCATATTTAACTAATGTGCCGTTAATCCCGCGAAGTTCATCCAGAAGCTGTTGAATCCGGACAAAATGCTTGATGACATCGCTTTGAAGCGCGTTATACGCATTCACCATAAGCTGGCTGGAGGCCCGTTCCGTTTCGAGCCGGGCGGCGCTTAAATCCCGATGCATGGTGTTGGTCAGGACAAACTGGAACGCCAGAACAACAAATATCACCAGGTTGAGCGCAATCCCCACCAGCAGCAACAATTTGGCCCCCGCCCGGGAAAGGCGTTCCGTGTGCAGTTGCCGGTTTTTCCAAGGGACGGGGGTTGCCACCTCGGGATTGATGGTCACGAAATTGGCATCCATGCTCTGGATACGCGGCAGCAAGGTTCGCGATGCGCCCATGAAAACCTGCATCCTCCCGGTTTCCGGATCCCAGCGCAGCGCCGAGGCGAGGCCCTCTTGCTCATAGATATATACCGTCTCCCGGTCCCAGTATTCACTGTTGCCCGGCAAGGCCGCCGCCAGCGGACACCAGCTGTCCGGCGCCGAAGCCAGGGCCGTCGACGGGCAGGCCAGATACCACAGGCGCTTGCCTTCAATCGTATAACAGTAATGGACTTTTTCCGTGCCGCAGGCCTGACAGGCCGCATTCCAGACCGCTTCCTCTTCCATTCCAGCAACATGGGGGATACTGCCGCCAATCAGTTCCTGGGGTAAATAGGGGCTGGGTTCAGGGCGGTACTTGGCATTTTCACCGCTTAAATATCCAAGGATACCGGAATGGCTTCGGTTAACTCCCGCTCCAAGTTTGATATCGGCGCCGGGCTTGCCTTTCACATCAACCGATGGCTTGGTGAAAAACGCCACTACATCATTCCTTCCGTAATGCCAGACATCATGCTGTCCATGCTCATATTCATCACTGTCAGCGCGTAAATCGCACTGCCAAAAGCAATGGTCAGATAGACCCCCGTCAAGGCAAAGGCCAGCCAGACAATCAGCGAGTGTTTGGTTTTAGCCCCCTGCGCGCGCATTTCTGCGATCGACTCCAGCACTGTAGCAACTTGCCCCAAATCCGACAAGGCTGTGAGTTCCAGCCGTTCCGAGCGGGTCAATGGTTCCCGGTCAAGCGCGGTGCCAAGCCCGACCCCACGCTCCAGTTCCGTGTTCGCCTCAATCCAGTACTGCGATACCTGGGGCGAGGTGGTGGCTTCCCCCGCCTGTTTCAAGGCTTCGTTGATCGCCACATGGCTTTTGAGCATCCGCGAAGCGGCCAGCATGGAATCGGAAAAACCCAGATCGCGCAGATATGCGCCGATCAGGGGAATCTTGCGCACAATGCGCGCGGTCGGCCAGTCGGTCTTGCCCCTGTTCATATAAAAGGAGATGACGCACCAGATCATGAAGCCGGCCATGGCAAAGGCCAGCCAGATCAGGACATCCCAGGTCAGTTCCAGATTGCCGACAACCTGGTTGTATTTTTCCAGTTCTTCGGGATCGGTTGGCGCGTTGCCCTTGAACCAGCCAAGCACCATATCCTTCCCCCAGAATAAGGATTGCACGATGGTGATGACGTCAAAGCCGAGCCAGCCCATCGTTCCCATGATTGCCCGCGCATTTTTCTTTTTTTGCGTGATGGATTGAATCGCCTGCGGAATCCCTTCTTGCAACCTGTTGGCTTTTTCGCTGGCACCCAGAATGGCCAGCGTGCCGTGGTCAAAAATATTCAATGCTTTGAGCGCATCAATAACCCCCATCCCCCGGGCCAGCGCCTCGCGCGCCGGGGCCAGGATATTTTGCCGCATCGGATTGGTTTCGGCCTGAATAATCTTCCAGAAGGCCACGCCCGGAGAGACGGCAATGGAACGAAACTGAATCCCACGCAAAAGCTGCACCTGCCACCAGGCAGAGCGCGCTAAAATCCGTTCGATGGGCGAGCGTTCATGCGGCCGGATAGCCAGCACATAACCGCCGCGCTTGGAAACTTCGTCGCGCACATCTTCTTCGCGCGGCATATAAAAAGATTCCTGAACCGTCTTGGTGCCTGAAGTCGTGTCGTAGGCGATATCGACAACCCACTGGCGCATGGCTTATTCCTCCAGATAAGAGAGGGCGGCACGCGGGTCGACAAGGCCGCTGGTGATCAGATCGATCAATCCGTCGCGGCGGGTATGGACAAGAACCCCTTCTTGTTTTGGCACCATGTTGATATTACCGAGCAAAGCTTCGTATACATCATTGCGTTGCCCCGGTCCCATCGTGAGCAGCATGGCATCAAGCAGCAACGTCCGGCCCGAGATCCCCGTACGGTTGCACAGATCACACCCGGATGTGTTGTGGGTTTTGACGTTTTCGTCCCCGCTGAACTCCAACTGGTCCAGATCTTCCTGAGGCAGAGAATCCTTGGCCTTGGCTTCATGTGCGCACCCCTGGCACAGCGTACGCACCAGGCGTTGGTTCAAAATGGCGCGGACCTGTTGCGCCAGTGTGTAGGTCGAGGAACGTTCACGTTCCGCTGGCATGAGAGAGCGCAACCGTTCGAACGTTTGCAAGGCGGTATCGGCGTGAACGGTGGAAATCACGGTGTGGCCGGATTCAGCGGCGCGCAGCGCGGTTTCCACCGTATCGGCATCGCGCATCTCCCCGATGATGATGTAATCAGGATCGTGACGCATGGCGGCGCGGATCAAGTCGGCAAAGGACCCGCCATCCATACCGGGGCGCACCTGCCATTGCGTGGCATAACGCAATTCATATTCGATCGGATCTTCGATGGTCAACACGTGTTTCCTGCGGCGATCGATCTGCTGCACACAGGCATAAAGCGTCGTCGTCTTACCCGATCCAGTCGGGCCGGAAAGCAGGATCAGGCCGCCGCCGCCCTTGATTTCCGGCGAAAGCAGTTTGGCCAGATTGTCACCGACATCTTCGTGGCGGCGGAAAAGTTCGTCGAATCCTTTCAGGGCGGCGCGGTCAAGCAAACGCAGGGTGATTTTTTCCCCATCCTGCGCCTGTGGTCCCGCGGCCACCCGCACGTCGATCGAGCGTCCCTGCCACATAAAACCGAAACGGCCGTCCTTGGGCGTCACGCGATCCCCGAAGTTCAAACCCGCATCGCGTTTGAGCAACGTGGTCAGACGCGCCATGGCATCGGAAGGTAGCAAGTGCATCGGCATCAAATCGCCATCAATCCGGTACTTGATCCAGTTGGGGGCGTCCGGATTGTTGTCCTGAACGATGTGAATATCCGAGGCGCGGCTTTGCAATGCTTCGGCAAGCATATCGCGCTGGAACTGGTTGAGCAAAAGCCCGTTGTCAATGTCTTCCAGCCACAAGGCCAGTGTTTTTTCGCACCGGTCGGCAGACAAATCATGCACCGAGCGCAGCGTTTCCATCAATTCGGCGCGGTCCCATAACTCCATCTCGATACGTGTCGTCTTGAACCTGGCGCGGTTGGCCGAGGACAGGAGTGCCTCAATCTGGCGTTCGTTGAGTTCGTTGAGCGGCGCGATGTACAAGACAGAATCGCGCAAGCCGATCAGGTGAATGTTGAGTGGCAGCCATGTTTGCACCGGCAGAGCCGAGCGCAACTGGTCCCCCGTGGCGCGATCGCGCACCCCTTCTTCTTCCATATCAGAAGGAGACGAACCCCCGGCCATATCCATTAATTGTTCAGCGGAACGCACTACGCCCTGTTCCATGAACATCGAACGTTCGCGCTGGACCATGTCCATATACCGCTCACGCCCTTCCTTGGCACGCAGCTTGCGCCGGTCAATCAGGCGGCGGCGTTCCAGCCCGTGCGGGGCACCAATATCCACCTGGCGACGGTCGTCATCGGCACGCCGGTTGTCTAAAATCTGCGGATCTTCAGATGGATGACCTTCGCCATCTATGGGTGTTGTATCGCTCATCTTCTTTGCTCATGCCCGCATGGCGCCGGCATTAAACCCTTGATTATTCGACGGGAACAGACTCAGTGACGCTGGAGGAAGAGGTTCCCCCTCCTCCCGATTGTGACCCGGATTGGTTAACGAACGATAAAGATTTGTCGAAAAGCAGCACAATTGTCTGGCCTGCATGGTCAAACTGGACCGCGCCGGACTTGACCGTGACCACCCAGGGCACTCCGCCAATAACGGTGTTTTCCCCATCAAAAACCACCCGGCTGCCGCCCGGGCCGCTGACGATCGCCCGGTTGGTGGCCAGCGAGGTGATCTTGTATCCATCAAGCAATCCCCGCACATCACCAACTTCATAGGAAGACAGGCTGTTCTTGTTTGTCTGTGGCGTGGCGGCCGTAACCGAGCCTTGGGAGATCGCGCCCTCAATATCCGAAACGGACAAGGGAGGGATAGAGTCAAACCCATCACCGCCAAGAACGATGGCGCCTGAATCCCGGCTGACCCCCTGGGTGGCGCTCCCGCGCACGGGCAGGACAAGAATACCGCGCGCGCCGGTATGGGCAATTTGCACGTCATCAAGAATATCGCCCGCGCGCACCGGCGACCACGTCAGGGTGAGCGGGCACGCTTCAATCGGCTCCAGCACACCGCCCTTGGCACATCCGTCTTTCTCAATGACAAGGCCGTTTTCACTATTGGTCAGATGCAGGCCGGTCAACGTCAACGGTGCATCGCCAGCATTGACCAGCGAAACCGTAATCGACGAGGATTTTTCAATCCCGCTGCCAAAACTGATTTCCTTCAGGGACGAGACAAGCAACCCCTTGCCCGGCACGGCATCGGGAAAAACGGTCGCTTCGGTCGCCGCCGAAGGGCTATAGGTGCCGCTCAGACTGACATTCGCCACGCCCGTCGGTCCGGAATGAGAGATCAGGATCGAACCGGTCGCAGGGCCAATCTGCTTGGGCGCCCAGGTTACGGACAGAACACACGCCCCGCCGCTGGAGAGTTCCGGGCAATCGCCTTCCAAGGAAAAGCCCGCCTGGGGGTTGGCCTGAATTGTCACATCATAAATTTCAATCGATTGTGACGTGATGTTGCGCAGCAAAACGGATCTGACCTGTGGGCGACTAGCATTGAGCGACCCAAAATCAAGTTGTTCCGGTGCGGTTTCCAGATCGCTGTTACGTTGCCCTGCCGTATTGCCGGTGGCATCGACATTCCCCGCAATTGATGCTGTTAAAAGCCGCGCGCGGCCATCATGGCGCACCAGTATCTCAATCCTAAATTTCCCCGATTGCAGCCCCTTGACCGAAAAAGCAACGGCGCAGACCGCTTCCGGCGCCAGCGGCTCGGCTGCACACTGGTTCTCGGCGATGCTAGCCGATACGTTGGATGAAGGGTAGAGACGGATTTCCCCAACCGTAAGCGGCTTGGAATCATCATTGCGAAAAAGAACAACGATTTGCGAGGACGAACCCAGCGCCACATCGCCCGCCTCGATATTTGCCTGAACAGCCGACAGGTCGCCGCCACCTCCCGCCGTGCGCACGCCGGGATCCTCAAACGCCGATTGCGCATACGCGTTCGCGGGCGACAAAAACGTCGCCAGCGCCGCCAGCAAGACGGACAAGAAAAGCCGGTTTATTTGGGGCCTATGCCGGGTCATCCCTTATTGTCCATTGTACCATCATTGGGTTTATCATGCGTTTAATAGGTTGGTTCGTAATAGTCGTAGCTTTCATAGGGCGACACATAACCGCTTTCCCGGCCGCTGGCGGCTGGGGACTGATAGGGTTCATAGGATGAATCTGCCGCTTGGCTGGAGGCATCATAGGAAGAATAGGTTGATGAAGTCGGCGCAACCGGGACAGGCGCCGCCGAACGGACGGTCGGGGAATAGCTGGAAGGAGAATCCGGTGAATAGTCATAGGAATCATCCGCTGGCACTTCCGCATATGAACTCGCACGCGATGGCGAGATCGCAGTTGACGGCGCAGTCGGCATATAGGGATCGGAGTCATAGCCCGGCGTGGGGGACAAACGGGAAGGGCGCGACGAACTATAGGTCGGCGCGGCATTATCATATTCAGCCGCGGGGGCGTTTGAGACGGGCTCATCGACCGAATAGGACGACGACGGATAGGATGGCGCCTCATAAGACGGGGACGGCTCGTAAACCGGTTCGGGAGCGGGAGCGGGTGCCACTACCAGCGGTTCTTCTTGCATGGGTGCCAGCGAAACGGGTGGGGCCGACACGCGGCGCGCTTCCACCGGCGGGGGAGCGGCCATAACCGGGGCCTGGTAAACAGGAGCCGCCGGGACCGGCGCACTCACCACTGGCTCCGGTTCCAGTTCAGGTTCCGGCGGCGGCAAGGCAGGCACCGGAAGGGCGGTGCTGGCCGGACTCATATAGCTTGGCGTATAGGGGGCGGGCTCAGCATAGGATTGCACCGGGCGCTGCACCGAAGATTCCGGCGTCGCCAAAGCGGGTTGCACGCCCGGCACGCCGGCCGATTTTTTCGCCTCGGCCGCCCTGACCAGCGGCATATCCACCGGGTCGGTATAAACGACGACACGCGGGCGCAGCATGATGACCAGTTCCAGATTCTGACTTTGCGCCGTGCGGCTTTGCGGCACGACCGGTTCCATGAAACCGGGCCCTTCGGAATCGAAATTGTCCCGCTCGCGCACCAGTCCGCCAATCAGGACGGAATCGCCCGGTCGCACGCGGATCTGCGTATTGAGTTCGCGTTCGGTGGTTTGGGGAAGCTGAATACGCGTCGTGCTAGCATCATCACCGGTGCCAGTGACTGAAAAGTCATCGATCGCCAGCACGTCCGTAATCTCGATATTGACGTTGGTGTAGACGGTGGCCTTATCCCACGAACTGCCGATGGTCAACGTGAAGCCGGAATCGACCGTGTCGGTGCTGACTGACGTAGAAGACTGGGTATCGTTAAACGTCGTGCTGATTTCCGAGACATAGTTTTGCGTATCGGCGACGCGCATTTCCGCCGACGCCCCCGACAAGACGGTGATCTGCGGCTGGGAAATGGTTTTCACCGCGCCAAATTGCGAAAGGAAGTTGATAAAATCGCTGGGCGTAACATTTCCCGTTGTCGGCAGGCCGATACTGATCGGGCTGGTAAAGTCGCTGGCGACCGATCCATTGACTGCCGCGCTGATACGGAATTTTCCGATATCTTCGATCATGCTCCAGTCAATCCCGGCAGAGTTGCCCGAGCTGAGCTGTACCTCCCAGATATAGGTTTCATAGACGATCATCGCGGTGTTGGCGCGCAAACGCTGGAAATACCGTTCAGCCAGCGCAGCGGTGCGCTGGCTGGCGGTATAGACCAGTGTGCGAGTCGCCGTGTCGGTGATTGGCGCATCCCCCAAAATCGCGGCAAGGCCCGAAGACACGCTGCCCAGATAATCCTGTCCGCCACCGCCGCCTTCCCCTTCAACCGCCGCCGTGCCGATCGGCGGCAGGGTCACGGTAAAGGTCTGGGTTTCCTTGACCACCAGCGTGCTGTCTTCGAACGCGCAATAGAGATTTGCCAGCGAACAGACCCGCTTGACCACCTTGCCCAGTTCGCCCGACAGATTGGCAACCGTGATCCGGCGTTCCATGGCCGCGTTGGTTTCAAAAGCCATGCCAAGATCGTAATCGGCAAGGATCAACTGCAATGCACCCGCCAGCGTTTCGTTACGCAGTTCAAAGGGTCCGACAATGTCGCGCGGCAGCGGATCGTCCTGTGCCACTTCGGGCACGAGGATGTCTTCGCCCAGCGGCAGGTACATCACGCTGTCGGGTTGTTCGTTGATGGCGCGGTCGCGTTTCTTGGCGTTGGTCGGCGCGGGAATTTCCACGTTGCGCGCATCGGGAACGTTGACCTGGGCACAAGAACCCAGCATCACCCCCAATGCCAGACAGGCCGCAATAAAAAAAGACCGGCCCGTGAACAAGTTTATCAAGCGCATACGCCTCTTACGCTCCTCTGTGGTAGGCTCGGATGGTCTTTTCGACGGTTTTCATCAATCGGTCTTTTTGTACGGGCTTAATCAATACGGCAGCAACACCCCACTTATTGGCTTCTTCCAATAAGTCAGGATGGCTATCCCCAGTGACGAGGACAACGGGAATCGTAACATTTAAACCACGGATCGTCCTCACAAATTCGAAACCGCCCACAGGTTCCATGCGGATATCCACCATGGTCAGCGCAAAGGTTTTTTGCTGAATTTGATTGAGCGCTTCCTGCCCGTTTGTCGCCTCAACGACGGCATAGCCCCCATCGGTCAAAAACTTGACCAGTTGCATCCGCACAAAGTCGTTATCTTCAACTACCAGAATCGGATCATCAGGGATGGTGGTCATGGGGCAAAAAAGCGGCTAAACGCAGGAAAGCATTGGAAAATGAATCAATTTGATTTACCGTAAAGGAAGGCGCCGGAAAGCGCAATCACTGTCTTTTTTGGCGTTCTTTCGCCGTTTTTGTCCCGATGATTTTATATTTACTTTTCCTGATTCTGGTCACCGCTTTGGGGCTGCTTGTCACGCTGGCCGTCATCGATTTGCGCGTGCGCCTGCTCCCCAATGTTTATGTCTTCCCCTTCGCCGGGTTGGGGATAGTTTTCCACAGCCTCGCCCAATTCGACATAATACCAATTTCTGACATGGTGCTGGGCGGTGCGCTGGGCTATGGCCTGCTCTGGATCATCCGGTTTTTTGCCAACCGTCATTACGGGCAGGACTCGCTCGGCCTTGGCGATGTCAAGCTGATGGGCGCGGCGGGGTTGTGGCTGGGAACAGAGGGAATTTTGTTTGCCCTCACGCTTGGCGCGTTCGCCGGCGTTGCACATGGAATCGGCTATGCACTTGCCATAGCTCTTAAAAATAAAACCCGCCCAGATTTTCACCGGCTAATGATCCCGGCGGGACCGGGCTTCATCGTCGGTATCATCGCGGTGGCCATCTGGCTTTACACCCCATATTTCACGGAATGGCTCCATGGCTTCGGCACTTGAAGGAATAAAGATTCTTGATTTAAGCCGCGTGCTGGCAGGACCCATCGCCACGCAAATTCTTGGCGACCTCGGCGCTGACATCATCAAGATTGAAAAGCCCGGAAGCGGCGATGACACCCGTTCCTGGGGCCCACCTTTTTTAAAAGACACGCGCGAGAGCGCGTATTATCTAAGCGCCAATCGCAACAAGAAATCGCTCACGCTTGACATTGCTACACCAGAAGGACAGGCGATTATCCACCGCTTGCTGGAAAATAGCGACGTGCTGATCGAAAATTTCAAGGTGGGCGGTTTGAAAAAATACGGGCTGGATTACGACTCCTTGAAAGAAAAATATCCCGCGCTTGTTTACTGTTCGATCACCGGGTATGGCCATGAAGGCCCGCTGGCAAAGGAGCCCGGCTATGACGTGATTGCACAGGCGATGGGCGGATTGATGGCCGCGACGGGTGAGGCAAACGGCGCCCCGATGAAGACGGGCGTTGCCCTGGCCGACGTGATGAGCGGATTGTACGCCGTCATCGGAATCCTTTCCGCCCTGCGCTCGGGCAAGGGACAGCACATCGACATCGCGCTGCTCAACGTTACGCTCGCGGGCATGACCAACCTTGCGCAATACTACCTGACCAGCGGCGCGCCCGCGCCGCGCCAGGGCAACCAGCACGCCACCATCGTCCCTTATCAGGCCTTTGAAGCAAAAGACGGCTATGTCGTCATCGCCATTGGCAACGATCATCAGTTTGAAAAATTTGCCGGTGTCCTGGACCATCCCGAATGGGCCAGCGATACGCGTTTTTCCGTCAATAGCGCGCGGGTTGAAAACCGGCAAACGCTTATCCCGCTCATTGCGGATATTATCCACACCAAACCTGTCGATAGGTGGGTCGCCACGCTGCGCGCCCGCGACATTCCTGCCGGGCCGGTCAACACCATGGACAAGGTCTTCGCCGAGGCGCAGATCGCCACGCAGGATATGCGCATCACCCTGCCCCACCCGGGAGCACCGCAAGGCATTGACCTGATCGGCAACCCCCTGAAACTCTCGGACACGCCCGTCTCTTACCGGGCCGCGCCGCCGACGCTTGGCCAGCATACGGACGAGATTTTGCGCGAAATCGGCTATGACACCGCAAAAATCAAGGAATTACACGATGCGGGCATCATCTAAAACCTTGCGAAAAGCGGGGTCGCGCGCTTATAGTGCTGCCTCATGAGCGCCGTGCGACAATCAGGCCAGCCCCCCTTCACCCAGCCCCATCTGACCGGCATCGATCACTTATCCCGGGATGAGATTGTCACCATCCTTGATCTGGCCGACGATTATGCCGCGATGATGAATAAGGGGACCCTGCCCGGCGACCTGTTGAAAGGACGGGTCATCCTGACCTTGTTCTTCGAACACTCGACGCGCACGCGCACCTCGTTCGAAATTGCTGCCAAACGTCTTGGCGCCGAAGTGGTTCACTGGGATGCGCAAAATAGCTCGCTGCACAAGGGCGAGAGCTTCGAAGATACAATTCGTACGCTGGGCGCCATGCAACCCGACGCCATGGTGGTGC
>WGNH01000020.1 GCA_016124665.1 Alphaproteobacteria bacterium
AGCGCTCCACCGTTGCCCAGATCGTGAAAACGCTCGAGGAAAACGGCGCGATGGAATACACCACCGTTGTCGCCGCGACCGCCTCCGATCCGGCACCGATGCAGTTCCTGGCACCGTTCACCGCCTGCACGATCGGTGAATATTTCCGCGATAACGGCATGCACGCCCTTATCGTTTATGATGACCTGTCCAAGCAGGCGGTCGCCTATCGCCAGATGTCCCTGTTGCTGCGCCGTCCGCCGGGCCGCGAAGCTTATCCGGGTGACGTTTTCTATCTGCACTCCCGCCTGCTGGAGCGTGCGGCCAAGATGAATGACGAGATGGGCGCCGGTTCGCTGACGGCCCTGCCGGTCATCGAAACCCAGGCCAATGACGTGTCGGCCTATATCCCGACCAATGTGATCTCGATCACTGACGGCCAGATCGTCCTTGAAACCGACCTCTTCTTCCAGGGCATCCGCCCGGCGGTGAATGTCGGCCTGTCCGTGTCCCGCGTGGGCTCTGCTGCCCAGACCAAGGCGATGAAGCAGGTGGCCGGCAAGATGAAGGGCGAGCTTGCCCAGTATCGTGAAATGGCGGCCTTTGCGCAGTTCGGTTCCGATCTGGACGCCGCAACCCAGCGTCTCCTGAACCGGGGCCAGCGCCTGACCGAGCTTCTGAAGCAGCCGCAATTCTCGCCGCTGTCGATGGAAGAGCAGGTCTGCGTGATCTTCGCCGGTACGCGCGGCTATCTGGACAAGGTGCCGGTGGGCAGTGTCCGCCAGTTCGAGGCCGAATTCCTGCGGCATCTTCATGCCGATCACGCTGCGCTTCTGGCCGCTATCCGCGACGAGAAGAAGCTGAGCGATGACAGTGAAAGCAAACTGACCTCCGTGGTCGAGGCCTTCACCAAGAATTTCGCTTAAGGGCAGGGTTTAGGAGAGCCGCATGGCTTCGCTTAAAGAGCTTCGCAATCGCATCTCCAGCGTGAAGTCCACGCAAAAGATCACCAAGGCGATGCAGATGGTGGCCGCGGCCAAGCTGCGCCGGGCGCAGGACGCCGCCGAAGCCGCTGGCCCCTATGCCGAGCGCATGGCGTCGGTGATGGCGAACCTGTCGACCTCCATGAAGGATTCTCCCGGTGCCCCGCCGCTGCTGGTGGGAACCGGCAAGTCAGACGCCTATCTCCTGCTGGTGATGACGGCGGATCGTGGCCTGTGTGGCGGCTTCAACACCAATATCGTCCGCAAGGCCCGCGAGCGCATTACCGCGCTGCAGGCCGAAGGCAAGACGGTGAAGATCATCACGGTCGGCAAGAAAGGCGCGGACCAGCTGAAGCGCCTATACAGCGATCTTATCGTCAAGCGCTATGATCTCGGTGGCGGCAAGAATGTGGGCCGCGATGCGGCTTCCGAATTCGGCCTCATGGTCCGTGAGATGTTCAATGCCGGGGAATTCGATGTCTGCGAGCTGATCGCCTCGGAATTTGTCTCTGTCATCTCGCAAAAGCCCCGCGTCCAGACGTTGATCCCGGCGGCGGACGCGATTGATGACAGTGTTGCACGCCCCGACCTGCAGGGCGCCGTCTATGAATACGAGCCCGATGAGGAGGAAATCCTCAACGTGCTGCTTCCGCGCTATGTCGACACGGTCATCCTGTCGGCCCTGCTGGAAAACTCCGCAGGCGAAATGGGGGCCCGTATGGCCGCGATGGACAATGCCACGCGCAATGCCGGCGACCTGATCGACAAACTCAACCTCGTTTATAACCGTACACGCCAGGCCAAGATCACGACGGAGCTGACCGAAATCATCTCCGGCGCCGAGGCCTTGTAAGAAATACGTCCGCAAAAGGAATTATGCAGATGGCACAGCTCAAGGGACGCGTCGTACAGATCACCGGCGCCGTTGTTGACGTCGAATTTGAAGGCGGCCTGCCGGATATTCTGAACGCCGTTGAAACCAAGAATGGCGATCAGAAGCTGGTTCTGGAAGTCGCACAACACCTGGGCGAAAACACCGTCCGGACCATCGCCATGGACGCCACCGAAGGCCTGCAGCGTGGCGCCGTCGTCACCGACACCGGTCAGCCGATCACGGTTCCCGTCGGCCCGGGCGTTCTGGGCCGCATTCTTAACGTGACCGGCGACCCGATCGACGAGGCTGGCGAAGTTTCCTACGAACAGCGCGCCCCGATCCACCGCTCCGCTCCGGCGTTTGACGAGCAGGCGACGGAAGCCGAAATCCTGCCGACCGGTATCAAGGTCATCGACCTGCTCTGCCCCTATGCCAAGGGCGGCAAGATCGGCCTGTTCGGCGGTGCCGGCGTGGGCAAGACGGTGTTGATCCAGGAACTGCTCAACAACATCGCCAAGCTGTTTGGTGGTTACTCGGTCTTCGCCGGCGTGGGTGAGCGCACCCGCGAAGGAAACGACCTGTACTGGGAAATGATCGAATCCGGCGTCAACAAGGATCCATCCAAGGGCTCCGTTGAAGGGTCGCGCTGCGCCCTCGTCTTCGGTCAGATGAACGAGCCACCGGGCGCCCGCGCCCGCGTCGCCCTGGCCGGCCTCGCCCAGGCGGAATATTTCCGCGATGAGGAAGGCAAGGACGTGCTCTTCTTCGTCGATAATATCTTCCGTTTCACCCAGGCCGGCTCCGAAGTGTCCGCCCTGCTCGGCCGCATCCCGTCCGCTGTGGGCTATCAGCCGACACTGGCCACCGACATGGGTGCGCTGCAGGAACGCATTACGTCAACCAAGAAGGGTTCGATCACCTCGGTGCAGGCCGTTTACGTGCCCGCAGACGACCTGACCGACCCGGCGCCGGCCACCACCTTCTCGCACCTCGACGCGACGACGGTTCTGAACCGCGCGATCTCGGAAAAGGGCATTTATCCGGCTGTCGACCCGCTCGATTCGACCTCACGGATTCTCGATCCGCGCATTGTGGGCGAAGAGCACTATGAGACCGCCCGCAGCGTTCAGGAAATTCTCCAGCGCTACAAGGCGCTGCAGGACATCATCGCCATTCTCGGCATGGACGAGCTGTCGGAAGAGGACAAGCTGACCGTGGCCCGTGCCCGGAAAGTGGAACGCTTCCTGTCACAGCCCTTCGACGTCGCCGAAGTCTTCACCGGCTTCCCGGGCATTCAGGTGCCGGTCGCCGACACCGTGAAGGCCTTCAAGGCGATTGTGGCCGGTGAATATGATCACCTGCCAGAGCCAGCCTTCTACATGGTCGGCACCATCGAGGATGCCGTGAAGAAAGCCGAAGCCCTGGCGGCTGAAGCGGCCTAAGACTTTCTATCATTCGAATTGAAAAGGCCGGTCATTGCGACCGGCCTTTTCTTTTGCGTGCTCGTCCGCCAAGCTTTGCCGGCAGGAGAAGCGTATGAAAATTTTCATGACAGCAACATTCGCCGCCAGCCTCGCAATGGGCGCGGGTGTCCACGCCCAGAACACTGAGTCAACGACTCCGGATTTCGCGGTAAATGCCAACGATGCGGCGTCTATCACGGCATTCAACTCAGCCCGTCTGCCAGATTTTCAAAGCACCGCTTCTGAAGGAGACATATACGGCTATACGTCAACCGTGCTTTTCTACTATGTCGGTGGTCTCGAACAGGCAGGCGGTTCGCTGATCGCGATTGATCGGATTTGTGACCCGCAGCCTGAAACGCCGGGGCGAGGCGTGTGTGACTGGCAGTATCGCTACGCATCACTTCAGGCGCCGCTGACCGATCCGGCCACGGCACACCCGCCGGATCAATTGGAAATATTTACGGCGCGGCCGAGCGATTGTCCGGCCATCGCGGACCTTCTGGCCGAATTCCGGATCGGACCGGACCCAGCGCCTTATGATGTCTGGATGGGCTCCACGCCGCAGGCGGACCTTTATGACCGCCAATACCGCCGTCTCGAGATTGTAATCGGGCCGGCTTATGCGCCAGCAGCTGATATTCTGGTCGAGGGAAGCCGCAATCCCTGGCTCCGTAACATCGCCGTACAACTGCAATCGCCCCTGCGCGCCTGCAGAGAGGATGGAGAGTAGATCATGATCGCAAGAATTCTTATCGCAGGACTGGCCTTGTTATTCGGTGCCGCTGCCTCTCCGCCTCCGCCGCCACCCGAGGCACCCGATGTCGCTCAGGGCGAGTTTGACGGCTTTCCGGGGCCGGACTTATGGCGCGCCTGGCAACGCGCCACCTATGATGCAGCGGCCAATGGCGCGCTGGAACGCTTTGAAAGCTATAATGCCGATCAGCCAAACGCGGTCATCGAAACCGAAGGCCCGCGCGGCCAACGGGGATCGCCCTTCTACTGGACTGAAGTCTTCCGCTTTGCGTTCAACGAGATTTGTCGGAACGAGATCTGCCAATGGCGCTTTCATCAGGTCAGCATTGAAGGCGAAACAACAGATTTTGATGCCATAGCTGAACGTCTTTTTGATGGAGCCGCAGCTGCCGACTATCTCCGCTCGAACGGGCTGGAGCCCGGACAGGCCATAACCGGGGAACACCGCGCCTTCGGCCGGCAAGCCGAACTGAATGTAGCGGTGGCCGATCGCATTGGTTTCGTGACCTATCTGGAAAGCGATTGCGCCGCTGTCGGGCAATGGCAGCAACGTTATGAAGGTCAAATGCCTCCGCAGGTCATGACACCGGAGGGCGGAATACCGCCGCAGCCTCTTCCGCCCTTGCCGTTCAATGTTGCCATGCAGCTCGATATGCCCGGTTGGGCCGTGGGGTCAGATGAGCCCTGGGTCCGCCGCGAAGATAGCCGCGACCGTGCCCTTCTGGATTTGCTGGGGGCATTGCCACCAAGCTGCTGAGGACGGCGTCGCCACCGAGTGATATCGCCTCTCCACAAGTGCGAAAAGGCCTGCTAGAAGCCACCGCGAAAGACGAGGATTCTCTGCCATGGCTGACAAACTTCATTTCGATCTTGTTTCGCCCGAACGCCGCCTGTTCCAGGGCGATGTCGATATGGTCGTTGTGCCGGGTGAAGACGGCGATTTCGGTGTCCTACCGGGGCATGCACCCGTGATGAGCGCTATCCGCTCCGGGGCCATTTCCGTGCATGACGGACAAGATGTCCGCCGCACTTTCATTCATGGCGGTTTTGCCGAAGTCACACCGGACGGTCTGACCGTGCTCGCCGAGGAGGCCATTGATCTGGCCTCTGTCGACCGCGAACAACTGGCAAAAGACCTGACCGAAGCGAAGGAAGATATCGGCCTCGCGCGCGATGATCTCGAGCGTACACTCGCCGAAGCGAAACTCGCCAAGTTCGAAGCGCTGACCGAAGCGTTGAACGGCTGACCGGTTTTCTCGACAGTCTCGGCCTCACCGACTTCATCGGCATTTCCGGTGTGGCGCTCATCCTCTTCGCCTATTTCTGGCAGCAGACGCGCGGCGTTCGTGACGATGACTGGCGCCATCCTGTCATCAACGGCATCGGCGCGGTGCTCTTGCTGGTTTCGCTGGTCTACAAGCCCAATCCGGCGTCCATACTGATCGAGTTCTGCTGGTTCGCGATCAGCATTATCGGGCTGGTCCGTGCCCTCCGGAACCGTCAGCGCGCAAAACGTGCGAAGGCCTCGGCCACGTCTTCATAGACGCTGCGTTTCCAGCCAATGATCAGCGGCGGGACGTTTTCCAGCTTTTCCCAGCGCCATTCTGCGAATTCCTGTGGCGGGACAGCTGTCAGATCGAAATCCGCGTCGCGTCCGGTATAGCGGAAGGCAAACCAGCGCTGTTTCTGGCCTTTCCACTTGTAGCGTTTCTGGTCCGGCCGCGGCGGCAGGCCGGGCGGAAAATCATAGGCCAGCCAGTGATCGATGGATCCCAGCAATACGAGCTGGTCCGAGCGGGCACCGGTTTCCTCGAAAGCCTCGCGGCGGGCCGCGGCCTCGGCATCCTCGCCCGCATCCATTCCGCCTTGCGGAAATTGCCAGATATGCGGGCCGTCGACATCCGCGCGGCGGCCGATCCAGACGAGTCCGTCCGCATTGAACATGACGACGCCGGCATTGGCCCGGTGTTGCGGATAGGGGTCGCCCATCAGTGAGCGGAAGTGGCGGAGGCTGCCGATCCGCTGCGTTCCGCCTGCTGCCGCGCCATCACGGCAGACGGCGGGGCCAGCGCATAACCGCGGGCCTCGAGGCCTTCCGCCCAACGCGCAACCTGGTCCACAGTCGAGCGATAGGCAAACCCGGCCCCGACGGACGAACCGTTCTGCAGGGCGAGGGCTTCCAGCGTCAGCAAGCGGTCGTCCACAGCCGACGGCGAGGGATCTTCATCCAGCACCCGGTCGGCAATTCCCCACCTTGCCCCGGCATTGCCGCCAGCCGCTTCAATTGTCGAGCGGCGGCCCGTCCCGTCATGCAGGAAGGAAACGCCGCGTTCCTCAAGTGTCGCCATCAGATGGCCCAGCGCGGGTTCCGACGTCGAGAACCGGGCGCCGAGATAGTTGGTCATGGCGAAATAGCCGGTCGCCTGGCTCATCAGCCAGTAGAGACGGCGTGAATTTTCCGAATTGGGTGCATCCGCCAGCAGGGTGTGCGGACCCGGATCATTATTCGGATAATCAAACGGTTCCATCGGCACCTCGACCAGGACTTCATGTCCGGCAGCGCGGGCACGGTCGATCCAGCTCTGCAGATCACGGGCATAGGGCGCAAAACTCAGCGCCACTTCCGGCGGCAGTTCGTCAATGGCCGATTCGGTTACGGCGCGGTTCAGGCCCATACCGCCAATCACCACCGCGATCATCGGTGTGTTGGGGTCGCCATGCCAGGGACGGGCATAGGCCTGATCCGGGCGTGTTCCATCCGGACCGATTGCGGGCAGCGGGCCGGACGGTCCCGGCGTGGTCAGCCCCGCCAGCGGCGCCGCGACAAGCGCATCCGGATCGGTTTGGCGGGCATGCTCGGCTTCTGCCTGCGCCGGGTCGGAACCCTGCCCGGTCGGTGCCTGGAAAGTTTCCGGCACGCCGGACAGTGTGGGTTCGATATCGGTGTCGGGTTCGGTGAATTCGACCGGGCGGCGCGTTTCCACGGTCTGGACGACTTCCGGCGGCGGCGCGGGCAGAGGCGCAAGCGCCTGGCGTGCAACCGGCGGGCGTCCGGCCGGATCGCCCAGAAAGGCAATCATCAGCGCACCGATGCCGAACAACAGTGCAGCGCCGAGCCCGGCGAGCGCCGGTGCCCTGAATGCCTGTGTCGCGCGTAGTGGTGTACTGCTCATCTTCACCCGGCAAATCAGCCTGCCAGCCCGGCCGAATCACACGACCGGGCCTTTGCCTGATTGCTGCCCGCTTGCGGGTAAGAAAGGGTTAAGACGGAGGCCGGAAATCCGTGACTATTGCAGCGCGGCCTGTTCGCGGGTCGAGAGGCTGGCCAGGATTTCCAGCGCGCGTTCAAGCTGGAAATCATCGCCTTCATAATCTTCCGGCGGCATCTCGATGGCCGCAATATTCTCGGCTTCGCGCTCGGCCCCGTCTTCATTCTGCAACGCGCCGTCCAGTGCCGACTCGCTGTAGCCTTCCGCGCCTTCCTCGATCCGGCGGAAAGCCACCAGCCAGTCCGGAATGATGCCGGTCGCCTGGATGGAACGGCCCGAAGGCGTGTAATAGCGCCCGGTCGTCAGACGCAGCCCGCCATCCCGTCCGCCCCGCAGCGGAATCAGCGTCTGGACAGATCCCTTGCCGAAGCTGGTCCGGCCGACCAGCGTGGCCCGTTGCCGGTCCTGCAGGGCACCGGCAACGATTTCCGATGCACTGGCAGAGCCTTCATTGATCAGAACGACAATGGGCGCGCCATTGATCATGTCGCCCGGGCGGGCATTGAAACGCTGGTTTTCGGCCGGATTGCGATAGCGCGTGGTCACGATCTCGCCGCCATCAAGGAAGGTATCGGTCACGCCGACAGCCTGATCCAGAAGCCCGCCCGGATTGAACCGCAAATCCACCACGACGCCCGGGATGGTGCCGTCAAAAGCGTCCCGCATCTCGGCAATCGCTTCGTGCAGGGTTTCCGTGGTGTGCTCGTTGAAACCGGCAATCCGCAGATAGCCATAACCGTCTTCCTCACGCCAGGCGACGGTCCGCAGCGGAATGATTTCGCGAACCAGATTCAGATCGAAATTGTCCTCGCCTTCGCGGGCAATGGTTATGGTCACCGGCTCACCGACCGGGCCGCGCATCAGATCGACCGCTTCATCGGTCGAAAATCCGACAATGGAGGAACCGTCAACGGCTATGATCTGGTCGCCCGGCAGCAGGCCGGCACGTCCGGCGGGTGTATCCTCATAGGGCGAGACAATGGTGATAAGGTCATCGCGCAAGGTGATCTCCATTCCGAGACCGCCATATTCACCCCGGGTCGAGACCTGCATGTCCTGGAAACTGTCCGGCGACAGATAGGAAGAGTGCGGATCAAGGCTTTCCAGCATGCCCTCAATGGCGGCTTCGATCAGCGCCGCATCGTCCACATCGGTGACATAATCCGACTCAATCCGGGACAGGACATCGCCAAACAATTCCAGCTGGCGATAGGTGTCCTCGCGCGAATTGTCGAAACCTTCGGCGGATACGGCGAGCGCCCCGGCGCCCAGCGCAAAAGCGATAGCTGCAGCAATGAAATTCAAACGCATGATCTAACGAGTCCTTTTTCTCGCCCGCACTATCCAGACCGCGATCTGACCCTTAACCAGGGCTCGGGGTCAACCGCTGTTTCTCCGCGCCGTATCTCCAGATACAAATCCGGTGCCATTTCGCCGCCGGCCGGCATCTCGCCCACTGGCTCGCCGGCCAGAACCGACTGGCCCGCCTGGGCATACACGGAAGCCAGCCCGGCTAGAACAATATAGTAGTCATCGCCCGTACTCAGGATCAATAGTCCGTTATAAGTATTAAATGAACCGGCATATTCAACACGCGCGTCGAACGGGGCGACCACCTGCCCGCCGGCGCGGGCACGGATCCGGATGCCTTCCAGCGGTTCGCCATTCTCGTCAGCCTGCCGGAAACGCAGGACAACAGGCCCTTCCACAGGCGGCCGCAGCTCGCCCCGGCTGTCGGCAAACCGCAAGGTTTCGATCGGGGCCATTGCCGCCCGCGCAGCCACCAGCCCGTCCTCGGGCCGAAGCGCCGGAGCAGGTATATCGTCGCTCCGGATCAGACGTCTTGGATTAAAGCGGGGTGAAATTTCTGTCATGCCCCGGACCGTTTCCAGCAATTGCCGTAAACTGCGGGCCTGCGCGCCGGCTGTTGCGGCAACATCCGCCAGGCGCTCGGCCTCGCCCCGGCGGCGGGCTTCCAGCTCCCGGCGCTCGGCCAGTAACCGGTTGATCTCGGTCTGACGCGCATCCAGCTCGGCTTCCGTGGACACAAGGTCCAGACGCTCGGCTTCGGCCGCCTCGCGGACACGGCGCAGGTTTTCCAGCTCTGCGGCCAGAGCTTCCGCGCGCGCCTGTAATTCCGGCGTGATGGCCGCCAGAAGGCTGGCGGCGCGGGCCGCCTCTTCGGCATCGCCCGGAGCGGCGGCCAGCGCGGGGGGTGTGCCGCGTTCAATTCTTTGCAGGGCCGCAAGAACATCGATCAGGGCTTCGCGGTCCGAGAGGAGCCGGTCCAGGATGACGGTTTCCTCGGCGGCCAGGCCGGCAATCCGGCGCTCGATTTCCAGCGCGGCCTGCTCGCTCGCTGACACGCGCCCGGCCGCGCTGACCAATCGCGTCTGCAGATCGACAATCTCGGCGGCGAGGGCTTCGGCTTCCCGGCGTGCCGCAGCGGCGCGCTCTGCCGCCTCGTTTTCTTCCTGTTCCAGGCGTTCGATTTCGGCCGGATCCGGCACGGGCGGATCGCTCACCGTCTGCAAGACCAGAATGAGCGCGGAAAGCCACATGACATCAATCCCGGTGATAGGGCGATCCGGACAGGATGGAGACCGCCCGGTAGAGCTGCTCGGCGAGCATGGCGCGCACCAGCATGTGCGGCCAGACCGCTTTGCCGAAGGATAACATCATGTCCGGCTTGCCAAAGGCTTTAACGTCCAGCCCGTCAGCGCCGCCGATGATGAAGCAGGCCTCCCGCATCCCGTCATCCCGCCAGCGGGCGAGCGCATCGGCCAGATCACGCGAGCCCAGCGCTTTTCCGCGCTCGTCCAGCAGGCACAAGGCGGCTCCCTCGGGGATTTGTGCCGCCAGGGCAGCGGATTCGGCCGATGATGACCGGAAGGGTTTGGGATCGATTTCCGTTTCCACAAGCGGTCCGAGCGCGAGCTGGGGCCCACTGGCACGGATCCGCTCGGCATAACGCTGGATCAGCTCGCGTTCCGGCCCGGACTTCAGCCGCCCGGATGCGATGATCCGCAATTGCATGCCGGATCAGCTTTCCGGCTTGTCCGGTGAATCCACCGACCACATGCGCTCCAGATTGTAGAATGTGCGCACTTCCGGCCGGAAAACATGCACGACGACATCGCCGGCATCGATCAGCACCCAGTCGGCCGTGGCCAGACCCTCGGCCCGGGCACGCCCATGGCCGGCTTCCTTCAGCGCCCGCAGGATATGATCGGCGATGGCGCCGACATGCCGGTGCGAACGGCCGGAGGCAATGATCATGAAGTCGGTGACCGATGATTTTCCACGCAGGTCGATGGAAATGATATCTTCCGCCTTGTCGTCCTCCAGAAGCCCGATGATCAGGCTTTCCAGATCTTCTCCGGCGGCGTCCTCATCCTTGAGGATTACCGGGGCGGTCTCGGCGGACTTGGCCGTCCGGTCGGTTTGCGTGGTCAGTGGTCTGCTCCTGCTCAAAGGTCAACGGCTTTCAGCCTAGCACAGACTTCACGCGCGTTCGAGCCAGTAGAGTGTGAAATAGCCGCGCGCATCACTCCAGTTCTGTTTCACGGCCAGACCGGCGCTGGCAGCGAGGGCCGTGAAGCGGTCAATGGTAAATTTGTGCGAGTTTTCCGTATGTATGGTCTCGTCTTCCTTCATCCGGAAAACCTGTCCCGAAACGGTGAACTCAATGTCCCGCCGCGCGGCCAGATGCATTTCCACCCGCGACAGATCGGCATTCCACACAGCCCGGTGCTCGAAAGCCCCGACATCGATTGTGCCGTCCAGCTCGCGATTGATGCGGGTCAGAAGATTGAGATTGAAAGCCGCTGTGACGCCATGCGTGTCATCATAGGCATTTTCCAGAATCTCCGCGGATTTCACCCGGTCCGCACCGATCAGCAGCGCATCGCCCGGGCGCAGCCAGCCGCGCAGTGTTTCCAGCAGGGCTTTTGCGCCGCCGGGTTCGAAATTGCCGATCGTGGAGCCGGGGAAGAAGATCAGCCGTTTCCCGTCCGGGATCGGCAGATCATCCAGGGCCACCGGCTGGGTGAAGTCAGCGCACACAGCGCCCACTTCAAGCCCGTCAAACCGAGCGGCAAGGTCTTCACAGGCGGTAATCAGATGGTCTTTCGATATATCGAGGCCGATATAGGCGGCGGGATGATCCAGCGCCGACAACAGCTTGTCGATCTTCACGCTGGAGCCTGATCCCGGCTCGATCACGACCGCACCGCTGCCCGCCTTTGCCGCGATTTCATCCGCGATGGCGTCCAGAATGCCCAACTCGGTCCGTGTGACATAGTAGTCTTCGGTATCGGTAATGTCGTCGAACAGCGCTGACCCTCTTGCATCGTAGAAATGCTTGGGCGGGATGGATTTCTGTGGCTTTGACAGCCCGTCCAGCACATCCTCGCGGAATCGGGAGCGGGGCGGATGCAGGTCCTTGAAAAAGGACAGCGTGCCAGCTGGGCTTGGCGTCGTCATGAATGGGCTCGATTGGTGACCGGCAGACAGGGGCTAGCTCTCGCGCAGGCGCGACGAGGCTTCACTATGTAGAGGTTCTGTCAGATAGGTCCACCCCGGAACCGGCCCGCATCCGATCAGTTTGGCGTGAGTTTCCGTGATCCGGTGAGCTGCCATTTCCCGTGCCGCAGGAGCCAGCCGCGCCCGGATCGGGTCCTGCGGACGGGCAATCACGGCAATCGGCGTCCTGGCGGCAATATCGCGCCAGCGCCGCCAGCGGTGAAACTGTTTCAGATTGTCTGCTCCCATGATCCACACAAAGCGCACCCGCGGATGGCGCGTCTGCAGGACATCCAGCAATTCGGCCGTGGTCCGGACACCGGTACGCTGTTCAATGTCGCTGATCACCATGCGCGGTCCGGCGGCCGCGTCCTGGACGCTGATAAAGCGGCGCAGAAAATCGCCCGCCCTGCGGGACTTCAATGGATTCTGTGGCGAAACAATCCACCAGACGCGATCAAGCCGCAATTGTTTCAACGCCGTCCGGGCGACATGCAGATGACCGGAATGAACCGGATCAAAACTGCCGCCGAACAGGCCGACCGTCATGCCCGGAACCAGCGCCTCGCTCTTCAGCGGCGTGGCTGTGCGGCCGCGCCGGATGGCACCCGCAAACCGGACCGGGCGGGACCGCCGGCTCACGGTGTCCAGTTCTCCTGCACGCCGTCCCCGGTTTCGGCTTGCGCCTCTTTCTCTTCACTCCGGGCGGCCTTGATCTGCTCCCACACGGCAAACAGGGCTTCGCGCATACCCTTGTTGCTGGCGGCGGACAGCACCATGACCGGTTTTCCGCAGGCCGCTTCCAGCGCGGCTTTTTTGTCATCGACCTCGGCGGGATCAATCGCGTCCAGCTTGGACAGGGCCACGATTTCCGGCTTGTCGGCCAGACCGGCTCCATAAGCCTCCAGCTCATGCCGTACGGTGCGATAGGCGGCGGCAACACCCTCCTGCGTGCCATCCACCAGATGCAGCAGGGTGGCACAGCGTTCGACATGGCCGAGGAAGCGGTCGCCAATCCCCGCACCTTCATGGGCGCCCTCGATCAGGCCCGGAATATCGGCAATGATGAAGCGCGCATCGGCCGCCAGATCGACCACGCCCAGATGCGGGTGCAGCGTTGTGAAGGGATAGGCGGCAATTTTCGGATGCGCGCGGCTGACCGCCGACAGGAAGGTGGACTTGCCCGCATTCGGCAGACCGACCAGGCCGGCATCGGCAATCAGCTTCAGCCGCAGCCAGATCCAGCGCTCGACACCGGGTTCACCCGTTTGCGCGTGCTTGGGCGCCTGATTGGTCGAGGATTTGAAAAACGCATTGCCCTTGCCGCCACGCCCGCCTTCCATCAGCAGGACGCGTTCGCCCGGCTGGGTCAGATCCAGCAGCACGGTTTCGCGATCCTCGTCGAGGATTTGCGTGCCAACGGGCAGTTTCAGAACGATATCCTCTCCCGCCCCGCCGGTGCGGTTGGAGCCGGATCCGCTTTCACCCTTGGCGGCCTTGAAATGCTGCTGATAGCGATAGTCGATCAGCGTGTTGAGCCCTTCAACGGCTTCCGCCCAGACGTCGCCGCCCTTGCCGCCATCGCCGCCATCGGGGCCGCCAAACTCGATATATTTCTCGCGCCGGAAGCCGACGGCGCCGTTTCCGCCATCGCCGGATTTGATGAAGATTTTGGCCTGATCAAGAAATTTCATAATTCGCCGTCTTTGCGTTTCGCGTCTCTATACGCGCTCTCGCCTCAAATAGCAGCCACCGCACTGAAAATCCGTGCCCGGACACGATTTTTCTTGCCTCCGGCCTGTCCGGGCCAAAAACTTGGCCTGTCGCGGCGCAATTCCAATGGATCGGGCCGGATACTTTCTGTCTCCTGACGCCACGGAGAAACGGACGCAATGGCACGAAAACCCCGCAGCAAGAAAAGTGAAGCCTTGGAAATCCGCGTCTCCCATGAAGACAAGCAAGCCTTCATGGACGCGGTTTCAACGCGGGGAACCACCGCCAGCACCGTTCTCAGGGAGGCCATGGACCTGTTTGTCAGGAATGGCCGGATCAGAAGGAGAAACATCATGATCACCTCAACCCTGATGGCCATATCGGCCGGCGCTCTGGTCCTGCAGGGCAGTCCGGACGGCGAAACGCAGACCCTCACCGGCATCCCCGAATTCACCGAAATGGATACGGATGGAAACCGTCTTGTTTCGATTGATGAGTTCAGGGCGCATCGCGGCACCGCCCGCGACGCCTTGTCCGGGGCCAATGGGGCCGGTGCGTTCGGTTCGGCTCTCGGCGTTCTGCTGGCCCGGTACAGTGGTTCCGTTCCGCCCGAGTTCGGGCGGATGGCACGTGAAACGCCAGAAGAAATCGAGGCCGATTGCTGGGCCGCCATGGATGAAACCTGGCAGCAGAAAACCACGGCTGATCATTTGGCGATGGATGCTGATGATGATGGCTATGTCTCCGTCGCAGAATTCAGCGACCGGGCGACAGCGCAGCTTCGCCGGACATTCAACCGGCTCGACAGGGATGCAAGCGGTTCGCTCGACGCCAACGAAGTCATTCCTGTCGATGAACCGGACGCCGGCGAAGCCGATCCGGCGCCTGCGCGAAACCTGCCCGATCACGTCACCATCTGTTTCGGTGAGGCACCTGTCTACGAGACGCCCACGATTTCTGCTGAGCAGATCCAGCGGGGAAGCGAGACGATGATGACTTTCCTCGACCTGGACGGCGACGGAGCTGTCAGCTGGCAGGAATACCGCACATCAATGGATGTGAACCTGTCCAGATAGACCATGTACCGACACGAAAACGCTTGCAGAATTTTCGTGCAGACCAAAAAGTCGGGGTGTCACGACGCGATTTGCCTGGATCGCGGACGCGGCACCCCGTTCTTCTGTCTGGCGGATGATATCTGGCGATGGCACGAAAACCCCGAAGCAAACGGTCCGAAACCATGGATATCCGTGTCTCTCACGAAGAGAAGCGGGCTTTCATGGAAGCGGTATCGAAAAAGGGGGAAACGGCCAGCGGTGTCATCCGCAAAGCGATGCGCCGCTATGTGCGGCTCTACTCAGACAGGAGCAAGTCCATGATATATGCCATTCGTTACCCCGTAGCAGCAGCCATCACTCTGTCAATTGCCATGCTTGGATGGCAGGCGCTCGATCCTTTCAATTTAAGCGATGCATTGGCTCAGGATATAGATTCAAGAATTACGCTTTCGTTGACCAGCGAGCAGGATGGTGTGCGATCCCGTCGCGATATGGCCACACAAATTCGCCAGTCATTTGGCGAGCCGGTTTTCCTCCTGGTCTCGGAGTCGCTTGGCCATCCGGTACTGGTGCGGGAAATTGGCGAAGACTTGGAAAATACGGGATTCGTTTTTCGGATAATTGCTGAGGAATCCGGCACACCTGAACAAATCACATATCGCGTGGAAATACGCCGCACGAGTCCTGACGGTGCCACGATCGATACACTCGCAACCCCGGTGTTGACTGTAGAGCGCGCTGAAACGGCGAGAATTGAAATCGGCACATATCCAGTTGATATGCTTGCGATGGAACTCACACCCGGCCCTGTGGATAATTAGATATCCAATACCATGTCCAGACTTGTCGCATAGGCGAGCCGGCCCATGCAGAACAGGCGGGTTGTGCAGCCGGTATAGGTAAAGCCCAGCTTTTCCAGAACACGGCCCGACGCCGGATTGTCCTCGAAATGCCCGGCGCATTGTCAGCGCAGGACACGTGTACCGACACGAAAATCCTTGCCTTCTTTCTGCCGGTACCAAAACTCGGGGTGTCACGACGCGATTTGTCTGGATCGCGGACGCGGCACACCGTTCTTCTGTCTGGCGGATGATATCTGGCAATGGCACGAAAACCCCGAAGCAAACGATCCGAGACCATGGATATCCGTGTCTCCCACGAAGAGAAGCGGGCTTTCATGGAAGCGGTCAAACGTCGGGGTATTTCTGCCAGCACAATGATCCGCGAAGCTATGGCGCATTTTGCGCAAGCCCAACTGGACTGGAGAGAGCGAATGAAGCGACGACTAATTGCTGGCGGAACCGTATTGGCCATTGCCGCTGCATCTGTGGGAACATGGGAGATAATGCGGCGCGGAGATTTTGGCACCGCCCATGCTGAAGGTGTGACCTCCAGCTTCCAGATGCGGATAGGGGTCGATGACGCGGGCGTTGAGCGGGTGTTTCGCACGAACACGCAAATCGTCATTCTGCCAGGCGAATCTAGCATTTTTGAATTCGACCTTCGATCCCCTCAAATGCTGGCGGCTTTGCTCGCAGACGGGACGGTGATTACCGGCGGTCTTCTTTCGGTGGGTGTATCGCTGGACGAAGTGCCGGAGACCGATGATTTCATGTATTCGGTCAATGTTTCTGTCATCGATCAGGATGGAAATATCCATGCAACGCCCATCAATCCTCGAATTGCGACCCGGATAGATGCCGCCGCATCAGTTGAATCGAGATTTGGAACGGATGCAGAAATCATCATCAATCTTATACCATTGTCGGTTGAGCACTAGACCTTCAGCGCCATATCCAGACTTGTCGCATAGGCGAGCCGGCCCATGCAGAACAGGCGGGTTGTGCAGCCGGTATAGGTAAAGCCCAGCTTTTCCAGAACCCGGCCCGACGCCGGATTGTCCTCGAAATGCCCGGCCGTGATGCGCTGGGGCACGAGATCTGCCGTGGCCGCACGTATCAGTCCGCCGGCCGCTTCCGTGGCGATGCCTCGCCCTTTTGCATCGGGCCCGACCCAGTAGCCGATCTCCCAGTCTGTCGCGTCAACATTCCGCTTGAACACACCGCTGGCCCCGAGCAAGGCATTCGAATGCCGGTCCGAGATGGCGTAAACATAATTCGCCTTGCGGCCGGCGCTCGCCCGGACACTCAATATGTAGAGCTCCGCCGCCAGCAGCGGGTAGGGGTCGGGAATGCGCGCAGTATTGCGTGCGACACTGCCATCAAGGCAATGATGATAGAATGCGGGTGCGTCACTGATCTCCAGTGGGCGCAATATCAGCCTGTCAGTCTCGATCCGGTCCCTCATGGGCGATCTCCGGCGGGGAATGAAAAAGGGGAGGCGGAACCCGCCTCCCCTGAATTCATGTCCAGCCACCGGTTCCGCCTGTTGGTGAGGCGGTCCGGGTCTGTCCGTCCGCCCTATTTGGCCTCTTCAGCCGCGACGACCGAACAGAACATCTTGCCGCCGGCTTTCTTGGCAAAAGAGACACGGCCTTCGGTAAGCGCGAACAGGGTGTGATCCTTGCCCATGCCGACATTATCGCCCGGATAGAATTTGGTGCCGCGCTGACGCACGATGATGTTGCCCGGAATGACCGCCTGGCCACCGGATTTCTTGACGCCCAGGCGCCGGCCTTCAGAGTCGCGCCCGTTACGGGATGAACCGCCTGCTTTTTTATGTGCCATGGATTAGTCCTCCGACTTCTTCGCGGTTTTCTTGGCCGCGGTGGATTTCTTCGGGGCAGCCTTCTTGGCAGCCGGCTTCTTGTCAGCCGCAGGCTTGGCCGCCGCTTTCTTCGGTGCGGCCTTTTTCGCGGCTGGCTTGGCATCGGCCGCAGGTGCGGCGTCGGCAGCAGCAGCTTTCTTCGGCGCGGCGGCTTTCTTCGCGGCCGGCTTGTCGCCCGGTGCGAGGATTTCCGAGATGCGCAGCTTCGAGAACCACTGGCGATGCCCGGCCTTGCGGCGGTAATTCTGGCGGCGGCGCTTCTTGAAGACGATGATCTTCTTGCCCCGGCCATTCTCGACCAGCTCGGCCACGACGGAGGCACCGGTCACCAGTGGTGCGCCGACGGTCACGCCCTTGTCACCACCCAGCATCAGCACGTTCTCGAGAACGATGCTGTCACCGGCTTCACCTTCAATTTTTTCGACGGAGATCTCGTCGCCGGGAGCGACGGTATACTGCTTGCCGCCAGTCTGGATGACTGCGAACATGGTTTTTCCTTTCTGCAACAGGACTTTGCGCCTGCTCTTTTTCTTCCCCGCCTGTCCCGGCGGGCGTTGTTAACCGGCCTGAGGCCGCAATGAGCGCGGGACATACCCTTTCCGGACGGCCAATGTCAACGCGGAACGCGCATGGTTGCGCGCTATTTCCAGTTCTCTCTCTTGATTTTCGCAAACCGGTCGGCCAAAAGGCCTGTCCCCGCGGAGAGGTGCCAGAGTGGTCGAATGGGGCGGTCTCGAAAACCGTTGAGCGCGCAAGCGTTCCGAGGGTTCGAATCCCTCTCTCTCCGCCACCCATTCCTGTCTCGTTCGAGTGTTCGCCAAGGCGCGCCAAATAGCGCCGCGTTTCCGCAGGTTAGCGGGCGTTTGCGGAACTGTAGACGGCCCGATTTTCCGGTATTCCAGCCATTTTCCGCGAGTGTCTCACTTGGGCGCATCACGCGCTTCGGGAAGCGGCAATTCCCTGCTAACAGGGAAATCTACAGGGAATTCGAGCTGGAATGCGGTGCTGCGCCCGGTGATACCAATTAAAATCCATCACTTGTGGCGTTGGACCTGCAATCAGAGCAGGGAATTTTTTCAAGCGAGCAGGGAAATCGCGTGAGAGAGCAGGGAATTTTCGCCGCTTATAGCCTACTTACCGAAAGCCAAATTTGCGTTCCTGCTGGTCCCAGTCGAGTGGTATTTCGGAGCGCACGAGGCGTTCTAGACTGAGATCGGCGGGCTGGGTTCCAGCCAGGATCTGCTCCTGGATTCGCGGTGACAGGAAGGCGAGATTGGCCCTCACGCGAATGAAGGCATCCGATGTCTTTTCAGACTTGGCAATGGTGGCTGCCGACACCCCGGTCTTCATCTGCGCGATCCATCGATGCGCTTTGGCAAGGGTTGATATCAGGGTCGCGTCGGGGCTCGGCATCATGTTGCCGGCCACGATTCGGGTCTCGACGCCGCGCCGCCGGGTCGCAAATGGCTTGGTCATGGTCAGGGCCTCCTCGTTGACCTGATCGAGCGGCAGGTTGAATCGCTCTGCCAACGCGGCCTTGTCGAGGAGGATATCCAGATGCCCTGAGGCGATGGTCACCTTGTCGACCAGTAGGCAAAGCTCCGCGGTCGACAGGCTTGCAAGAGACGCCCCAATATCTGCGGCCTGATCCTGCGTAGTGCTGGCGGCGTCCTGTAAAAGCGTGAGCCGAGCCCCGGCCGTTGTCAGATGGCTCTTGGTGGCCTGGCCGACGGCCTCTTCAAGGGCCGATGCAGGCAAACGCCAGCCAGATCCGTGGGCCGTGGCTTCCCTAGACGTCGTCGACACGTAGTAGCGATGAGCCTTTCCGGACTTTCCGCGCGTATGGGTTGGTGTGAGCCGACTTCCATTCGTGTCGACCACGCGGCCCGACAGGGGTGATCGGGTCCGCCCCGATGCTGACACGGTGCCGCGCGGTTTGCGGCCATTGATAACGAGCTTGTCCTGGACCCGGTCAAAGAGGTCCGGGTCGATGACCGCCTCGTGCTGGCCGGGATAGACCTTATCTCGGTGACGGACCTTTCCGGCATAGATCGGGTTGGTGAGGATGAAATGGACCTGGCCGCGCCGCAGCGGTTTGCCGCCATAGGTGGCCCCGCTCTTGAACTGGCGCGGCTTGGACAAAATGCCGGCCTCACGCGCCGCATCACATACCGCCGAGAGGCACGGCGTTTCATCATAGGCGGAGAAAAGGAATTCGACCGACTTGGCTTCTGCCGCGTTGATTGTCAGGCGGCGCTGGTCGTTATTCCCATCGCGGTCGTAGCCCAGGGGGACCATGCCGCCCATCCACATCCCCTTCTTCTTCGAGGCCGTAATCTTGTCGCGAATGCGTTCAGCCGTGACCTCGCGTTCGAACTGGGCAAAGGACAGCAAGACATTCAGTGTCAGGCGGCCCATGGAGGACGACGTGTTGAAGGCCTGCGTGACCGAGACGAAGGAGCAGCCTGCCGCATCGAGTGTCTCGATCAGCTTGGAAAAGTCAGCCAGTGAGCGCGTGAGCCGGTCGATCTTGTAAACGACCACCATGCCGACCTGTCCGGCCTTGATGTCGCCCAGCAGCGTGGCCAGGGCTGGCCGCTCCAGCGACCCGCCTGAATACCCGCCATCATCATAGGCCTTGGAAACCGCGCGCCAGCCTTCATGGCGCTGGCTCTGGATATAGGCCTCGCAGGCTTCCCGCTGGGCATCAAGCGAGTTAAACGCCTGGTCGAGGCCCTCTTCGGTCGATTTGCGCGTATAGATGGCGCACCGGACGAGTTTCGGCGGCGCGCTCATGACCGCGGCCCCGCCAGGCCGAAGAAACGCGGGCCCGACCAATGGGCCCCGGTGATGGCCTTTGCGACCGCGGAGAGGGACCGGAAACTCTGGTCCTTCCAGCGATACCCATCCTCATGAACCTCCACGACATGGCGCACGCCATTCCATTCGCGGATAAAGCGTCCGCCGGGTTCCAGGCGCGCTGACCCCTGGCGCGACGTGTCCGATCCGAGCGCGTCCAACTGGCGCTGGAGCTTGGCCGACAGGCCGCCAGATGCGCGCGCCTGGATCTCGAAGGCGACGACACGGCGGATTAGCGGCGTGCTGGTGCGCGGTGGCGGTGGCGCGCCTGTCAGCGCGACCCAATGGGCAACAAGGCCATCACGGCCCATGGCGGCGATTTCTGCGACCGTCGCCGGGCTCGTCACGACTGACCCTTCTGAAGGACAGACTTGGGCGTGGGCTCAGCGGTGATGCGATAGGTCGCGGCAATACCAACCCGATTGGCATGCAGGCGATCAAGACCGTATCCCGCCTTGCGAAGCCGGCTGAGTTCAGCGCGGACCGAATGTTCCTTCCAGTCGGTCAGGGCACAGAGTTTATAGACGCTGGCTCCATGTCTGGAGCGCAGCGCCTTGATGACATTGTCGCGTTTGGAAGATTTGACCTTGGCCATGTGGGCCTCCCGGGGCTCTTGCGGTGACCACACTGGCACCGCTACCGGGATGAGCCCGCAAGGCGGGCGCGCCACCACACATGCTCGCAACAGCTACGAAGTCGAGCGCGTTTTGAGCAGTTTTTCGATTTCGTCCTGGGGTAGGCGGAGTTTCCGATAGATCTGCTCCAGGGATTGCCTGATATAATTGTCCCACTCGGCGTTGGCGTCGTCGATTTGCGGGCCGACCAACAAAAGTGTTCGCATGACATCGAGCAAGGCTGCGCGATTGCCGGTGAGGGCCTTTTTACACAGCGCCAAATAGCTGGCTTCCAGCATGCGAAGCGTCTGCTTTCGTCCCGCCTTGTCCCGCGTTTTCACCGGCTCGGAAAGAATCCGGGCACTCTCCTCAATAAGCGCCGTGGTTTTCGCCTTACGCCCACGCGGATTACCGCTCTGCCCGGGCTTGAACTGGGAGTGCTTCGGGGGATGGCCATAGCCAATTTTGTCAGGTGTAGCCATCGCGCTTATCGTCCTCCTTGAGGTGATCGGGGTATTCCATGCCCAGTTTTTCATAGAATTTTGGGCGGTTTCTCCGGTATTCAAACTGAGCCTCAGCGGCCTGTTGCGCGAAAAGCGAAGGCTGGTCCTTGGTGGCAATCTTTTGGATAGCTGAGACGAGTTTGATGGCCTGCGGGTCGCCCGACACCGACAACTCGCGCAGTTTAAGGGTCAGGGCTTCGAGCATCGTGACGCGCCGGCCTGAGCGGGCGATTGTAACGCGGCGCGCCAGCACCTTGGTGATCACGGACGAGGGGTTGTCGATTGTCTTCGGGGCCCCTTTCGGGTTGCCGGACTTACCCTTCTTGAATCGCTTGGATTTTGGCGGCTTCATATAGCCGGATGTGTGGGGGGTGAGGTCGTCGCTCATGCCGCTGCCCCCTTGGCCGCATTGTCGCCGCGGCGATCTGCGGCGACGTCCTCAAAGACCTGTCCGGTCGCTTCCAGCTTCGCATCAAGGCCGCAGGTATTAAGCGCGCGCCGGATGATGACATCGCAATAGGCCGGATCGATCTCGACCAGCCGGGCATGCCGCCGCGTCCGTTCAGCCGCGATGAGTGTTGACCCCGACCCGCCAAAGACATCCAGGACAATCTCACCGCGTTTCGTAACGTCCTTGATGACATCGGCTATAAGGGCGACCGGCTTGACGGTCGGGTGGAGCGCCAGGTCTTTCTGGCCGCGTCCAAACGCATTGACGCCCGGATAGGTCCACACATTGCTGCGATACCGGCCGGTATCGCCCAGCCCAAACGTATTGGTGTGGGCCGCTTTGCCTTTTTTGAAGACGAAGACCAACTCGTGCTGGGAGCGATAAAAGCTGCCCATCCCGGCATTGGTCTTGGCCCAGACGACCAAATTCTTAAGCTCGGAATAGACCTGCCGGCCTGCGCTCAGCAGCTCGCCCACGTGGCGCCAGTCCATGCACACGAAATGAATGGACCCGTCCTTGGCATGATTGGCAGCCAGGGACAACGTCGTCTCGAGAAAGGCGGTGAACTGGTCTGGCGACATCTCGCCGGCCCCCATCGCGAACTCGCGGTGCTTGATCTTGCCGGATCCGCAGACGTGCTTGTCGATCGGGACATTGTAGGGCGGGTCGGTAAAGACCATGTCGGCTTGGGTCTTGCCCATAAGCGCGGCCAGCACCTCGACCTTCATGGCGTCGCCGCAGGTCAATCGGTGCTCACCGATCCGCCAGATGTCGCCCGCCTGCGTGACAGCCGGCCCATCATCTGCAGGCGGGATGTCATCATCGCTGTCCTCGCCGGGATCAGCCGGTGACAGGAGATTGTCGAGCTCAGCGGTCTCGAACCCGGTGATCTCGAGTTCGAAGTCGAGGTCCAGCGCGGCAAGCTCGCCGAGCTCGACCCGGAGTGCGTCAGTGTCCCAGCCTGCCAGTTCGGCGAGGCGATTGTCGGCAATTACGAGCGCGCGGCGCTCAGCCTCGGAGAGGTGGTCCAGCCGAACGGTCGGCACATCGCGCATCTTGGAGAGCTTTGCCGCAGCGAGCCGCCCATGTCCGGCGATAATCATATTGTCCGCGCCAACCAGGATCGGGTTGACGAACCCGAATTGCCGGATGGACGCGGCGATCTGGCAGATCTGCTTGTCAGAATGGGTACGTGCGTTTTGTCCGTAAGGGATGAGATCATCAACCTTGCGATAGATGATCTTTAGCCGGAGCGTGTCCGGCAATGTCGGCGCTGTCGCCGCGGGCTTCTTTCCAGGCATCAATTACCTCCTTTGCCGAGCGCAAGCGACCGAAGCCGCACACGCAAGCTACCCCGCCAAAGCGGCGGGCTTGATGGGTGGGAATTGATGACAATTGATAACTGCGACTCACCACGAGTCGCCCCGCGAAGACGCTACACGAATCGCCCGTCCGGTCAAATGTTTGTGTTACTTCAGTGTGCCATTTCAATCGGTTGCGTTTAAACGCCCTCGTTGAGGTCAATGCCACAGGCGGTCAGCGCATCAAGGAAGCTGGCATCAGGCGCGAACTCACCCGTTGCTGATAGTGCGCGATTAGTTCCCACCATTCTGAATATGACGCGGTCAGCGCTTACTATCTGGCGCAGCAGCTCGCGTGCTTCCTCACCCTGCAAAGCGCGATAGTGTGATGAGGTCTGATTGATAACATTCATCGTTGTCTCAAAGGCGCGCTGTTGAACACCGGCGAGACCTGCGCTTTGCGTCGCGACTTCGTCGATTGGCGCGTCCTCCAAGCCCAATCGGATCGCGCTTCGATCGTCAACACGAATTTGAACATCTCCGGAGATCGGAATTGCTGGCTCGGTCATGACGCCCGCACGTACTTCTTCATCACGGTTTTCTGCATAGAAGTGCAACGTGATACCGGCGCGGGTCGCATACCTCATTGCCGTTCTTTGCGACGGCGTGCCGTGAAGGACCTGGCAGACACGCGTATCGTCAAACTCATCGATCCGTTGCGATGCCTGCCAACTGAATTGGGCTGAGGTTGTTGCGCATGCCGACAGGCTTACGCCAGCTACCAGCCCACAGATTAGTTGCTGGGTTGAGTTCATTTCCGCCTCCGTGATCCCGAAATGGGATAATCCGAAAACGGGATTAGCTCTCATGGCTTTCGAAGTCCAGTCTAAGCTAGATCATGCGCTATTCAACGCGATCCGAGGAATACCAGCGGCTACAGACGTGGCTGCGCAAAGCACGGCAGGACACAGGCCTCACGCAATTCGAGTTAGCGGAAAAGCTGGGCAGGCCACAATCATTTGTCGCGAAAATTGAGAGCGGTGAGCGGCGCGTTGATATCTTCGAATTTGTGCAGATATGCGAAGCGTTGGGCCTCAATCCAAATGAAGCTCTTATGGCAATCATCAATAAGGAAATTGATAGCCGGTTTCGTCGTTAATGCGAAACTGAACTACTTTCGTTGCTCAATAAAAGCCGCCGTAGGCCTATCATGTTGGGCAATCGAAGCGAGAGGTAGAATTTCGATTCCACCTTGCCATCTTAGCAAATGAAACAACCTCGACATTATTGCGGCTGGTGACGTGACCCCCTGATTTTCCTCCACAAGCGATTAGAGTCTGGCCTGAAGGAAGGACAGACGATGAAGCGCAAGAGATTTTCGGAAGAGCAGATCATTGGGGTGCTGAAGGAGGCGGAGGCGGGTGCGAAGACCGCTGATCTGGCCCGGCGGCACGGGGTGTCGGAAGCGACGATCTACAACTGGAAGGCCAAGTATGGCGGGCTGGAGGTATCCGAGGCCCGGCGGCTGCGGGATCTTGGTTGCGGCTGGACCTCGATCTCTAAACGGCTAAACTCTTCGCGGCACCGGCCTTCGCCTTGCCCTTGTTGCGGCTGGACCTCGATCTCTAAACGGCTAAACTTGGTGCGCCGCATTCCCCGCAACACTGTTCGTTGCGGCTGGACCTCGATCTCTAAACGGCTAAACTGATGAAGTCCAGCTTGGCACCATTGTTGCCGTTGCGGCTGGACCTCGATCTCTAAACGGCTAAACTATGCTTCCACCACGTCCAGTCGCCCGCATAGTTGCGGCTGGACCTCGATCTCTAAACGGCTAAACTATCGCGGGAGTCCTTTCTAGGGTTAAGCCGGTTGCGGCTGGACCTCGATCTCTAAACGGCTAAACTTCTGCATCGTGTTGCTATCCCGTCCGGGTTGTTGCGGCTGGACCTCGATCTCTAAACGGCTAAACTAATCGACGCTGACACAAGCACGTTCCGTCAGTTGCGGCTGGACCTCGATCTCTAAACGGCTAAACTGCCGCGCCTGATTGAACCGCTCGGTGACAAGTTGCGGCTGGACCTCGATCTCTAAACGGCTAAACTATGCAGATTGTCGATGTGTGGAGCAATCAGTTGCGGCTGGACCTCGATCTCTAAACGGCTAAACTCGGCGACATGGAAGTTGCGCACGTCTATAAGTTGCGGCTGGACCTCGATCTCTAAACGGCTAAACTATACGTCTGCAGGTGCGAAAGTGCTCGGCAGTTGCGGCTGGACCTCGATCTCTAAACGGCTAAACTCCGTGGCTGGATGCTCCCGCAAGGATACCGGTTGCGGCTGGACCTCGATCTCTAAACGGCTAAACTCCAGCGATGCAGCGGCGCGCGTCTCCGCTGTTGCGGCTGGACCTCGATCTCTAAACGGCTAAACTCGTTGGCTTTCGACGTTGATACAATGAGTGGTTGCGGCTGGACCTCGATCTCTAAACGGCTAAACTGGTTGCCATTATTGACACGACCGTATCAGGGTTGCGGCTGGACCTCGATCTCTAAACGGCTAAACTCGGGCCGAATGTCTTGCGCCGCACCGATCTGTTGCGGCTGGACCTCGATCTCTAAACGGCTAAACTAAGCGCGGCCTGCAATGGAGCTCTCAATTGTTGCGGCTGGACCTCGATCTCTAAACGGCTAAACTTTTGGTCATTTCAAGCGAAACGAAAAGCGTTGCGGCTGGACCTCGATCTCTAAACGGCTAAACTTCGATCGGCGCGGTCTATCGTCAATACGATGTTGCGGCTGGACCTCGATCTCTAAACGGCTAAACTGCAAAACCGGAGGCCGAAGATGCGGACGCCGTTGCGGCTGGACCTCGATCTCTAAACGGCTAAACTAGGCCCTCGACGGTGACATGATCGCCCATGTGTTGCGGCTGGACCTCGATCTCTAAACGGCTAAACTCATCTGACTGGCCGGCCCGTCTGAACCGGTGTTGCGGCTGGACCTCGATCTCTAAACGGCTAAACTCGTGGTTTTGCGTTCAGCGGTGTGCCGGCCGTTGCGGCTGGACCTCGATCTCTAAACGGCTAAACTCAAGCCGAGTGACGGTCACCAGAACATTGAGTTGCGGCTGGACCTCGATCTCTAAACGGCTAAACTTCTGGTCCCCCAGATAGACCCGCATCAGAGTTGCGGCTGGACCTCGATCTCTAAACGGCTAAACTTTCGCCCTGCAGGGCGATGATGTCGTCCTTGTTGCGGCTGGACCTCGATCTCTAAACGGCTAAACTCATAGACGACCACGCCGGCCGCCGTGATGCGTTGCGGCTGGACCTCGATCTCTAAACGGCTAAACTGCTCATGTCTCATCCCCGTCGCTGCCGCTGGTTGCGGCTGGACCTCGATCTCTAAACGGCTAAACTAAATGGCGATCGCGGCTATATCGGCTTTGCGTTGCGGCTGGACCTCGATCTCTAAACGGCTAAACTCAGACCGCGCGGCGAACGCCGCCTCGCCCTGTTGCGGCTGGACCTCGATCTCTAAACGGCTAAACTAGAAGTAGATGGAACTGCGAGAGAAGATAGTTGCGGCTGGACCTCGATCTCTAAACGGCTAAACTGTGTTGTCGTCATCATATGTGGTCACCGAGGTTGCGGCTGGACCTCGATCTCTAAACGGCTAAACTCGATCCCTGATCAAGCCCCTCAAATCGAGGGGTTTTTTCTTTATCCGGACCGGAAATGTTCCGCGCGAATTCGCTAGAACAGCGCGAGCTGATCTGGATTTTTGGCAGGGCGTTCGCCTTTTCTTCCGGTAAAGATTCGCGCATTTCCATACTGTTTGTCCGTCAGGGTCACGATATGGACCTTGCCCTTTTTGGGCAGGGAGTCCCGGATTCGTCCGATATGGGCTTCAGCGGTTTCCTTGCTCTCCGCGAAGCGGAGATAGACAGAAAACTGGGCCATCTCGAACCCCTGATCAAGCAGGAATTTGCGGAATTTTGTGGCCGCCTTGCGTTCGCCGGGCGTTCCCACAGGCAGATCAAACATCACATAAAGCCACATCATCCTGTATCCGCTAAGAGCTGGCCGCTTTTCCATTTCAGGCTTCCAGCGGCAATATCCGCCGGGGCAGCTCCAGCCTTGTTGCCTTTCCGGCAAAACAATTGGCCAGAGACACGGCGACGCGTTGCAGGCAGACCCCGACCGGGCTGACGCCCTGTGCCGTGCTCATATCAGTAATGAGAATGCGCGCCAGACCGGCCTTGGTTTCCTTGTTCACCTCGTCTGCGCCTTCGCTGACCAGATCATGGATCAGAAGGTCGGCAAGTGGCCGGAAGGGCTCCATCAGATCATCTGCCAGCGCAAAAGCATTGCCCCGCTGACGGTGGGCGAGACCAAAGCTGGGGTGCAGGCCGGCCGCCATGATGGCGCGCGCCGTTCCAGCCCGCAAAATGGTGTAGGTGTAATTCAGCATGGCATTGATACCGTGCGATGACCGGTCGCGGCGGAAATCCTTGCCGAACAAGAGCGGCCAGTAGCGGCGCGCCGCCTGTGCCTCGACATTGTCGGGATCGCCGGACCGGACCTTACGCGAGAGCAGATGAAAGCCTTGATGCGGGGCCTTGACAGATTCCAGCGTTGCGCCCTGACTTTCGATCTTGGCGGAGACGATTTGCGCCCAGAGGCGCTTTTTCAGCGGTTTTCCCGCCGCGGCCTGGTCGGCCATCCGGCCCGCTTGTTCATAATGCCCCTCCGCACTCCACAGAAAGGCGGCGGGACGATGATTGGCTGCACAGAAGACGACCGGCGCACAGCGCTCGGCAAGCGCAACCAGCAGATTATTGGAATATGTGATGCCATGAGCCGAAGCGATCACGGCGGTCACATCATCCAGCGGAATGCGGCCGATCTCGACACCATCGTCACTGACGGTCAGGAAACCGCGCGATTTTGCCAGATGCCGTCCGTCCTCGGCGATCTCGACAATGCGGCCGGTCATCAGAAGTCTCTTGCCGGCAGGACCCGGCCGATCGGATCGACGCGTACGCGGCGTCCTTCCGCTGCTTTTAACTTTGAGTATGCAGCTTGCTGATATCTGGCTTTGTCTGATTTTCCCGCTGCTAAATGTGGAACAAATTCAATCCGGTTGTTTGTCGGGTCCAGCTTCTTCACCACGTACAGCTGTTTAGACTCCTCAAATTTGGCTTCAAACATATCTGCCTTATGTAAACGCATCACGAGACGGGCGTCGCTATGTTCGCTCCTCCATTTGGGGCTGAATGACGGCTTGTTCGCGTCAAATACACTTACGCCGCAACCACGCCATTTGCCGTCCGGAGTTTCGAAAATCTCGATTCTATGATTTTCGTCGTTGGCGTAAGTTTTCGTATAATCCTGACCATGCGAAATGGTTTTGATGGTTTCTGTTTTTCTGGTTTCCAACACTCGCACGCGGCGAATGCCCCGCTTGCGCCCGAATTCGGCCAGCACCTCGTTCAGCTTTACGCCATCGCGTTTGGCCTCATAGGCGAGGGCTTGCAATTCCTCCCGAAGGGCCGCGTCGCGCACCCGTCCGATTTCGCCTTCGGATAGCGTTTCAACGGCCTTCCGTATGACTAGATTGTAGCGCTTGCCATCAATCTCCTCGTCTACATTGCCATAGGCGGTTGCCTTATGCAGCCTACCGGATGTGACATGCACATTGCCCTGCGCGCCCGGTGGAATGCCATGATCGGGCTTGTGACTGACGATCAGGGTTTCCAGTCGTTCCCGAAGCATTTCGCGATAATTCTCGAACGGTTCCGGAAAGCTGTCCTTGGGGAAAAGCCGGTCGATTTCCAGATTTTCTGCCTTCCCGGACGCTTTAGCCAATCTGTTCAGCAAACCACGGTCCGTGCAGGCGACGACGAATGCATCAATAGCGTGGTGGCGGTGATCGTCGCGGTTCTTCGCCTGTTCTGCCTCTTCTTCACCGATCCTGTTGTGGTCGGCAAAAAGCGAGTTCAGCGCCCATTTATGCCGTAACATGGAGGTCAGGCGGCCCGGCGTTGCCCAGACCTGTTTCGAGACCAGTTCCAGATAGCGCCGCGCCATGCGCGCCATGTGCTGGGTATCGGTGAGTTGCCGGGCCAGAAAGCCGCCATCTTCGGCAAAGCGCTCCATGGCTCCGGGTTGAAAGCGCCAGGCCTTTTTCGGGAAAAGCCTTTCGGCGCGTTCGACGATTTCCTGCAAATCTCCGCCGGACCAGACTTCGGCAGGGGCCCGGTTGCGCTTGATGCGGTTCGAAGCCGACGTGCACAAAACCTTGTTCATGAAGCCGTCGTCGAGCGTTTTTGAATGGGGAAGAATGTGATCGATATCGACCGATCCATCAAACAGCCGCGCAACGTTCAAGGGGTCACCGGAATAGACACAGACCTTTTCGTCGGCCGGCAATTCCTCGAACAGGCGCATTCGGAGTCTTGAATCAAACGTGTCGGCCACGCCGAGCTTCGCCAGCTCTGTCCGGATGTTTTCATTCCGCTTCTGGTTCTTGCTGCTCTCGCGCTGGATATCGTCCTTGCGCTTCTTGTTCAGCTTCAGATCGCGGGCCAGTTCGATGACGATTTCATCCATATCGCCATATTCATCGATCAGGGCATTGACGACCTTGCGAAGCTGGTTGAGCCCGATATGAACGGTGGGGTTCGGCACCCGGCCAATGGCGTCCTGACTGCCGTCCGGCGCGCCGGACTTGGCGATGACATCCCCGGCCATGGCCTCGCCATAATAGGGCAGGCGTTTCGCTTCGCCGCTGCCGCGTCTGTCGGAATGATGCAGGCCGAGCTCCCCGACGGCCTCGTCATAGGTCAACGGCCGGGCATAGACCTCGCCCGTGTCGGGATCGAAAGCGTCTTCCTTGCTCCCGGTTTCCATGACCCTGACCAGATCGGTAAGGATGCCCCGGCCAAAGCGGCCATGACCCTGGGGCAGGCGCGCTTTAGACACCGCTTCGGCGGTGTCCTCATCCATGTCGAAAGTTTTTACCAGCCACGCTTTCAGCTCATCTGGATTTTCGGTTGCCAGAAGCCGCTCGACAATCTCGATCTGCCTGTCCCGGGCCAATGTGCGCCATGTCTTCCCGAACAGTTTGGCAGCCCCCAGTTTCACGGCGGTCTGATCGGGATCGAACCCCTTGCGCCCGAATTGCTCATAATTGAAGCGGACATCGTCCGGCAGTTTCAGTGCACCCCGCAATTTCTCGAAGGTGCAGGCAGATGGCCCTTTGCTCATCAGTATATTGGCGAGCGCATCCCGTTCCTGGAGTGTCAGAAAGCGGGCTTGTCCGCCTGCGCGGGAAATACGCAGCTGACACAGATCCTGTAAAATGCGGAAGCGCTGGAACAGGGGATGTGCCTTGGGGGCGCGTTCGCCGAAATCGATTTCATTGAGGCCGTCATAAGATGGGCGTTTGTCGATGTCAGGCTTCAGTGAACAGCGGCCGACATCGGGCTTTTTCAAAGGGCGTTGCTCTATGATGATGCGTTTTAGGCGCGCCAGCAATGCACCGGTCAGTTCCGGGTGATGATGCGATTGCCGTTTCCAGATGGCGTCCAGCTCGCCTTCCACCATCTGGCGCTCGGGATAGAAATCATAGGTGTTCTTCGTGCCCTCCGTGGCGGGCCGGAAACGGACCTGTTTCGGCTCGGCATAGCCAGTCGCGGTTGCCAGTCGCTTTCCGTTGCGGTCACGCCCGTGCCGCCGGGCCAGCAATTCGCCCAGCGTCCGCGCATTCTCCTTTTCCATCGCCTCGTGCAGCGCCTTCATGCCGGTCTTCATCGCGCCATCTTCCTTGTCGTCCCCGTCTGCCAGCCGGTTCGACTTGAAACCACGTCGCTGGTTGAGGTGGAAAATGGCGCGGCCGATTTCGTGAAGGGGCAGTGTTTCATCAAGGGCGGCGGCACGAAGATGGTAGGGATCGAGCGTTTCGAGCGCCTTGCGGCCGGCTTCGTCCTCGGGCATCAGCCCGGCCCTGATCAGCGTTTCCATCAGCCGTTTCTGCCGGCGGATGAAGCGGTCGCGTCTCCGGCGCATGGCACGGGCCGCGCGCCTGTCTGCCGCCAGCGAGGCTTTTGATTGTGGATCGCGCCCGGCTTCTTCATTCGGTGTCAGAATGCGGACGCCCGCATCCTTCACGCCGCACGGCTGGTATATGGCTGAGCCATCGCTGCGTTTTCCGGTTTCTTCGAGTTCGACGAGGCACCAGCCGATCGAGTTAGTGCCCAGGTCCAGGCCAAGACGTTGTGGCATCCCCATCCCCTTTTCGCGTTCAAGAGGAGAGTTGACACTACAATGGATATGTCTGACAACTATAGAGGGTGAACAAAGCTTAGCCGCTTAGAGATCGAGGTCCACCCGTTAACAAGCACTTTTAAGTGCACAAAATTCTCTATTCATAGAGACGAGCGGCGGGTCAAGGCCCGCCGTTTCGTATTTTGCTTTTGCGTTGTAGACGCTCTGTTAGGCATTTGCAGAAGAACTTGGGCTTGAGCGCGAGGTAGTGGCTTAGTAGCCTCCCCCCGATGCGTAATCCGTTCAATTATTTCAAGACTTCGCCCGAGATCATCCGCCTGGCCGTAATGATGTAAACCCGCTTTTCGCTTTAGCTGCGAAACGTCGAGGATCTGCTCCACGAGCGCGGGATCGATATCACGCATGAAACGGTGCGGTTCTGGTGGAACAGGTTCGGCCCGATGTTCGCTGCCGAGATTCGGAGAAAACGAGTTGATTAGCTTCGCGCCTGGGACCAGTGGCAATGGCATCTGGACGAGGTGTTCGTGAAAAAAATGGTGTCACGCACTATCTCTGGCGCGCCGTCGATCATGAAGGTGAAGTGTTGGAAGCCTATGTCACCAAGCGCCGGGATCGCCATGCCGCATTATAGTTTTTGCGCAAAACGATGAAGCGATATGGCAAACCCGAAGTCATCCTCACAGACAGACTTCACTCGTATCGAGCCGTCATGAAGGTCATCGGAAACGAGGACAGACAGGACGTGGGGAGGTGGCTCAACAACAGGGCTGAAAATTCACATCAGACGCTACGAAGACGCGAACGCGCGATGCTTAGATTCAGGCGAATGCGAAGCCTCCAAAAGTTCGCCGCCGTCCATTCCTCCGTCCACAATCACTTCAATCTCGAACGTCACATCAACGACAGAAACGGGTTC